>NZ_OZ008337.1:1302073-1627592 GCF_963931955.1 Wolbachia endosymbiont (group A) of Longitarsus flavicornis
ATATATCTGTTAAGAGGTAGTTGAAAGAGCTACTATAACGTAGACAACCTTAATCCATATACTTCTTATACCAATATTCGTTATTGGGAAGACAAATGGAACACGTTATAAATTTGCTTAATTCCCCAGTTATAGGCAAAAAGAGCTCTTTTTCATTTGTTTTATTACTAACGGGACTTGGTATTAGGAGTAGCACATGATTCTCGAATTTCCGTTGTTGGCCAACAAAAAAACTATAAACCGCTTTTTGATAGTACGTTCGAGGAACCAGACGATATTTTGGAATCAGTGCTACTTATAGTTTTAAATAATGTCAATCCTAACACTGGACCTCGGTAAACAGACAGGCTGGGCAATTCTAACAGATGGAGTAATTGAAAGTGGGAGCAAAAGTTTTCATGGTAGCCGTTTTAGCGGAGGTGGCATGTGCTTCTTGAATTTTCGTAATTGGCTTAATTCTTTGAAGGACATTTCTGCAGTGTATTTTGAGGAAGTAAGAAGACACTTAGGAACTGATGCCGCTCATTGCTACGGTGGTTTTCTTGCCGTTCTATCTGCTTGGTGTGAAGAGAACAATATTCCCTACCAAGGTGTTAATGTTAAAACTATCAAACGCTTTATAGCAGGCAAAGGCAATGCAAGTAAGAGTGAAGTTATTGAAGCGATACGTGAAAAAAGTTTTTTACCTAGAGATGATAATGAGGCCGATGCTTTGGCATTAATGTTCTATATTAGTAAAGATATTAATAAGATGAAAAATCCATAAAAAGTGGGTCCTTTCGGCCATAATGGCGGGTTTGGTGGGTCAGACCCCAGGCCTTCTTTAGCGTCAGAGATATTTTGAATATTAACTTTTTAATTAGTACAGTAATTATATGAATTTAGCAATCCACTATTATCCTACTCAAAATCTGGTCGAATATGAGCGTAATCCACGTAAAAATGATGACGTAGTAAATAGAATGTGTGCTTCAATCAGGGAATTCGGCTTTCGTATTCCAATAGTTGCAAAAAGCGATGGAACTGTGGTTGATGGTCATTTAAGACTTAAAGCAGCAAGAAAACTTGGTATGGAAAGTATTCCAGTAGTCCTCAGTGATAATTTAAATGAACCACAAACTAAAGCTTTTCGACTGCTTGCCAATCAATCAGCTAATTGGGCAAAGTGGGACGATGATCTTTTGAAGGTGGAAATTCAAGAGCTAGAAGATTTGCAGTTTGACTTAAAAATGACAGGATTTGAATTGGAAAAAGTTCAACGGTTTCTTGATGATTTAGATGGTGAAGAAGAAGATCTTTCTGACTTAGTTGTTGATGACAAAAAAGTAGAAATAACAAAACCAGCTGATCTATGGATTTTAGGTGATCATCGAATCTATTGTGGTGATAGCTCTTTAGTTGAATCATATAAAGCGGTATTAGATAATAAAATGGCAGATATTACCGTATGTGATCCTCCATATAACGTTGATTACGGTAGCAGTCAGGAAAGAGAAGAGAAAAAAATATTAAACGATAATCAAGGTGAAAAGTACGAACTTTTTCTCTACGACATCTGTTCCCATATTTTAGCATATACGAAAGGTGCAATTTACATCTGTGCATCATCATCAGAGTTTTCAACGTTGCAAAAAGCATTTGAGGAAGCGGGAGGAAAATGGTCAACTTTTATCATTTGGGCGAAGAATCACTTTACGCTAGGAAGATCAGATTATCAAAGACAATACGAAGCAATGCTCTATGGATGGAAAAGCGGCAATAAACGTGAGTGGCATGGAGGTAGAAATCAAAGTGATCTGTGGTTTTATGATAAGCCAACGCACAATACACTACATCCAACGATGAAGCCAGTAGAGCTAATGGAGAGAGCAATAGTAAACAGCAGCAGACCAGGAGACATAGTACTTGATCCATTTAGCGGTTCTGGAAGTACACTGATTGCATGTGAGAGAACAGGAAGAATTTGCAGAACAATAGAGCTAGATTCAAAATTTGTAGATGTAACCATAAAACGTTGGCAAATATATACCGGAAGAGATGCCATTTTAGCCGGTACTGGTAAAACTTTTGCAGAAATTCAAGGAGAAAAACAGTAGGAAAAAAGTGAAAATTACACAAACAGAATGGGCAAGAGAGATAGGAGTATCAAAGCAATATGTCTGTTATTTAGTAAAGAAAGGAATAGTTGAGTTGGAGGATGGTTTGATCAATAGAGAACAAGCAAATGAAGCAGTAGCGGCAATAAGAGATCCAAGTCAGCCACTGAGGAGGAAAAATCCAGAAAACGAAAATACAAGTAACCTTTCCACGATGTTGCTAAAAACTCGAATAAAAAATGAAATGGAACGAGGTAAACTTCTTGAGGCAAAAGCTAGGGCTGAGATAGGAGAACTTGTAGCAGTAGAAGAAGTAAAGCGCGATGCATTTAATGTAGCAAGAGTTGTCCGTAATAATTTACTTAATATTCCAAATAGAGTTTCAGCATTGCTTGCATCACTGAGTGACACTGAAAAGATTCATATGGCGTTAACTGAAGAGATTACAAACTCATTACAAGAATTATCTAACACTAAATTTCAAATATAAGAAAGATTTTGAATATAAAATGGCTAAGTTTAGAGTTAATAAAGTGTCTAACCTGGATTAGATGTAAATGTTAGAGGATTAAACGGAAAAACCCCACTACATTGCGCTATAGAGTTTGATGAATTAAGTATGGTAGATCTGTTACTCACGAAAAAGAACATTAATCCTTTTATAGAAGATAATGATGGTAAAACATCTCTTGATTACGCCAAAGAAGGGAAAAAAGCAGAAATATTACAAGCGCTAATCAACAATAAATATGGATCAGAGCAAGATAGTTTACTTCATTTAGCTGCAATGATAGGTGAAGTTAATGCAGTTAGATATTTGATAAGAAAAGGTGTTGACGTTAATGTACGAAATGCTCTGCATCATACTCCATTACATCTAGCAGCAGGAATAGGACATGCAGAAGTTGTAAAGATTTTGATAAGAGAAGGAAAAGCTGAAATAGATGTCTTTGATGCACGAAATCAGACACCAATGCACTATGCAGTTAATAATAAAAAGTTGGAGATAGTAAAGTTACTGCTGAAGCTAGGAGCAGATGTAAATAGTGCACGCATGGGACAAAACTCAATGAAATTGTCGCCTGTGCATATAGCTGTAAGTAATACTAATTACGATGAAAGAGACTTATGTCTTGATATCCTCAAATGCTTAATAAAGGAGCCTAATGCTCAAGTCAATTTGCAAGACTACGAAAATAAAACACCACTACATTACGCTGAAAGACTTAAAACAATAGAAGTTTTACTAACGCGAGAAGATATAGACCCTCTGGTAAAAGACGATAGCGGCAAGACACCATTTGATTACGCTAAACCTGAGATAAAGAAGGCTTTGGTGAGTAATAAATACGGTTCTGAAAAGAATAGTCTACTCCATTTAGCTGCACAAAGAGGAGAAATTGAGATTGTAGATGCAATTTTAAAAGAAGAAATCAATATTGATATTGTAAATAATAAAGGTCTATCACCAATTTATCTTGCTGCAGAAAAAAGGCATTTACATGTAGTAAAGTTATTGCTGAAAAAAGGAGCAAACTATACACCTGTTTTGCACTTAGCAATCAAGTCAAATAATTTAGAATTGCTAAAAACTTTATTTAAAGAAAAGAGCATCAAATTACCAGACGAGATAGGCAAGTCTGTACCAGTTTATTATAGTGTATAGAACATAGAGATGCAAAAGTAAGAAAATACACCAATGTGATCTGTGTTTTTACCTCAGTAAGTGCAGTAGCAATAGCGGTATGTATAGGGTTAACAGCAACAACAATAAGCAGTGCAATCATTTTTGCAACAATAACAGGGATATTTGCGCTTATTATAGCAATAATGATAAGTGAGATGAGCAAAAGATATATAGAAAACGAATTTCAGAAAAAGATGTTTATGGAATTGGAGGAGTGTGGAGGAATAAACTCTACTGTTAACAATATTGAGATAGAACCAATTATGAGTAGATGCAGACAATGATATACGCTAGAGCTTTTTCTGAAGGTTTAAGACCAGATCCAGAGCTTAAAGTATCAGAGTGGGCGAATGAGTATCGAGTTTTAGCGCCAACTGCAGCATCAGAGCCAGGAAAGTGGAGAACGGAAAGAACTCCTTATTTAAAAGAAATAATGGATTCACTATCTCCTTCTTCACAGGCTGAAAAAGTAGTATTTATGAAGGGAGCGCAGATTGGAGGAACAGAAGCAGGCAACAATTGGATTGGCTATATCATCGATCAAACACCAGGACCAATGCTAGTAGTACAGCCAACAGTTGAAATGGGAAAGCGTTGGTCAAAAGGAAGATTTGCGCCACTGATTGAAAGTACACCATGTTTAAAAAGTAAAGTAAAAGACCCAAGATCAAGAGATTCAGGCAATACTGTACAAAGTAAGGAGTTTCCAGGTGGAATTGTAGTAATAACCGGAGCAAACAGCAGTGTGGGACTTCGCTCTATGCCAGTAAAGTATCTCTTTCTTGATGAAATAGATGCATATCCAGGAGATTCAGGAGGTGAAGGAGATCCAGTACTGCTCAGTATTGCACGAACTAATACATTTGCACGGCGAAAGATTTTTTTAGTATCAACACCAACGATTCATGGAATAAGTAGAATTGAGAAAGAATTTGAAGCAACAGATAAGCAGTACTTTTTTGTACCATGTCCGTATTGTAATTACTATCAAGTTCTAAAATGGTCACAAATTAAATGGGAAAACAACGACTCAAGAACAGCACATTATGTCTGCACTGAATGTAGCGGCAAAATAGAAAATCATCAAAAGACAGAGATGCTAGACCGTGGAGAATGGAGAGCTACAGAGGCAAAAGAAGGGGAGAAAAAAGGATTTCATCTTTCAAGTCTTTATAGTCCAGTTGGCTGGTATAGCTGGACTCAAGCAGTAGAAGATTTTCTTCATGCAAAAGAAAGTGAACAATTACTAAAAGTTTGGATAAATACCACTTTAGGAGAAACTTGGGTAGATAAGGGAGAAGTACCTGACTGGAAGCAATTATTTAACAGGAGAGAATTTTTTCAGATTGGCACAGTACCAAAAGGTGAAGTGGTTCTCACAGCAGGTGTTGATGTACAAAAAGATCGTCTAGAGGTAGAAGTTGTAGCCTGGGGAAAAAGCCGCGAAAGTTGGTCAATAGACTACCGAGTATTTGAAGGTGATACTGGAGGAGGAGAAGTATGGGGAAAACTTTCGGAGCTCCTCAATCATCATTTTATCGGTGAAAATGGTCTTGAATACATGATAAGTATGATGGCGGTTGATGCTGGGTATGCGACACAAGAAGTATACAATTGGGTAAGAGGTCATCAAGGATCTGGAAGAGTAATGGCAGTCAAAGGTGTAAACAAAGCGCTAGTACCACTTAGCAGCCCAAGTAGAGTAGATATAACAGTTGGTGGTCAAAAGCTAAAAAGAGGAATAAAGCTATGGCCAGTAGGAGTATCGATATTAAAGTCAGAGCTTTTTCAATTACTTAATATTTTGAAAGAAGAAGAGAAAGTGCCAGCAGGATATTGTCATTTTCCGGAGTATGCACCTGAATATTTTAAGCAGCTAACGGCAGAGCAATTAGTCAGCAAGGTAGTGAAAGGATACACTAAACAAGAGTGGCAAAAGGTAAGAGAAAGAAATGAAGTATTAGACTGTAGGATTTATGCAAGAGCTGCATCTATTACGCTTGGAATCGATCGTTGGCCAGAGAGTAAATGGAATAGTTTAAGTGAAAAGCCAGAAAGCAAAAAACCTAAGAAAGTGAGACAAAGCAAATGGTTGAATGAGAAGTAAGATGTACAACGAAGAGTATTTAATTCAAGTCGAAGAAGCGATAAAGAAACTACAAAACGGAGAACGAGTGGTATCAATTGCATATGGTGACCATGTTGTGAGATATGCTGAAGTTCAGATAAATGATTTGCTCAGCCTCAGACAACGCATCAAAGGTGAACTAAAGATTGCTGGAATGAAGCCTAAACGAAAGATTATTTTTGCAACAAATAAAGGAGTTATATGAGGGAAAATTTTCTGAGAAAAGTTGTAAAAGAGGAATATTCTGAATTTTTAGAGCAATTAAAAACTTTTATAAAACTATGGGAGAATAGAGAGAGTTCAGTAAATGGAATAATAGATTTGTCACATTGGCAAGAAAATGTGGATTTTGAGTTAGCTAAAGAGAGTGGTATAATTGGAGTAATTCATAAGGCAACACAAGGACTAAAATATGTGGATTCAAAGTATGCGAAGAGAAGAAAGAAAGCTGAAGAAGAAGGATTACTCTGGGGAGCATATCATTTTGGCACAGAAGGAAACGGCAAAAATCAAGCTGATCATTTTCTAAAAACGGTAGGCGAAAGCAAAAATACTATACTTGCGCTGGATATTGAAGAAAATAAAAGTGGCAAAAATATTACAGTTAAGCAAGCTGAGGAATTTGTAAAGAGAGTTGAAGAAGTAACAGGAAGATTACCCCTAATTTATGGCAGTAGCTATTTTCTTAAGGATTTTGCCACGCCAACTTTGACAAAATGTCCATTATGGATAGCAAGCTGGAGAAAAGAGCTGACATTACCAAAAGGCTGGAATGATTGGATTTTATGGCAATATACTGACGGTAAAACAAGTCCAGAGCCACATGAAGTAGAAGGAATCGGAAAATGTGACAGAAATAAATTTAACGGAACTTTGAAAGAATTAAGAGAATTTTGGTTAGTATGATGCTGAAAAATTTCAAACAACTATTTAGTAAGCCAAAAATCAAAAGTTCTGCTTGGGATGCGTCAGGCTCAGGAAGAAGGGTAATATATTGGCAAGGAGAAGCGGGAAGCATAAATAATTTACTTTCTCAGAGCCTTGGGCACTTACGTAGCCGCTCTCGGGATATGGTGAGAAAAAATCCTTACGCTGCAAATATAATTGATACGATAGTAAGTAACTCTATTGGAACAGGAATAAAACCGCAATCAAAAGCAAGAGATGGAGAATTTCGAAAGAAGGTGCAAGAATTATGGCTAAAATGGACAGATGAAGCAGACAGTAACGGAGTAAGTGATTTTTATGGATTACAAGCTCTGGTATGCAGAAGTATGATAGAGGGAGGAGAATGTTTTGTACGTTTAAGAACGAGAAAGCTGGAAGATAGATTTTCTGTGCCATTACAACTGCAAGTACTTGAGTCTGAACATCTAGATAATAAAACAAATCAAACTTTAGGAAATGGTAATGTAATAAGAAACGGGATTGAGTTTAACAGGCTTGGGCAAAGAGAAGCATACTACCTATTTAAAGAACACCCTGGTGAAAATACCTTTGGAGAGTCAGTAAGAGTGCCAGCAAACGATGTTTTACATATTTATAGACCACTAAGACCTGGGCAAATTAGGGGAGAGCCATGGCTTTCTAATATACTGCTAAAGCTTTATGAACTTGACCAGTATGATGGATGCAGAATTAGTGAGAAAAAAGACAGCAGCGATGTTTGCAGGGTTTATTACGAGACTCGATCCTGAGGCAAATATTTTAGGAGAAGGCGAAGCGAATGAGCAAGGAGTAGCATTATCAGGTTTAGAGCCAGGAACAATGCAGCTTTTAGACCCAGGAGAAGACATAAAATTTTCAGAACCGTCAGATGTAGGAGGAAGTTATGAAGCATTCATGAGACAGCAACTGAGGGCAATAGCAATAGGCACAGGGATAACATATGAGCAGCTAACAGGAGATTTAACAGGAGTGAATTATTCATCAATCAGAGCTGGATTAATAGAGTTTCGTCGTCGATGTGCTATGCTGCAACACAACATTATGGTATTTCAATTTTGCAGACCAGTATGGAATAGATGGCTAGAACTTGCCACTTTATCTGGAGAGCTTTCTACAACAGATAATCAAGTATTTAAAGATGTAAAATGGATACCACAGGGATTTGATTGGGTGGATCCACTAAAAGATCAGCAAGCACAGCAAATGGCAGTAAGAAATGGATTTAAGAGTCGATCAGAAGTAGTATCAGAAATGGGTTACGATGTAGAAGAAATTGACCAAGAAATAGCAGAAGATCAAAGACGTGCAAGTGAACTGGGCTTAAGTTTTGATTCTGACGTTACGGCCAATCAAGAGGTGATATGAAACAACAATGGCTAAACAGATGTGTAATGGTAGAACCGAGGAGTTTTGAATTACTGTTACTACAAACAGGAAAGCAGCCCATCTTTAAAAATATAAAACATGCAGTAAGAAATAGTGAAAGAGGAATAATACCGATACATGGGATCTTGACAAAAAAGTCAGAAGCTTTTGATGATATTTTGGGAATGACTTCCTATAATCAAATAGAAGCACAAATTACACAAGCAATAGAAGATAGTGATATAGAAACAATCCTGTTGGATATAGACAGTCCTGGAGGAGAGGTCAATGGAGTGTTTGATCTTGCTGATTTTATTTACAATGCAAGGGAAAAAAAGAGGATAATAGCGATAGCAAATGATGATGCATATTCTGCAGCGTACGCTATAGCTTCTAGTGCTGAAAAGATTTTTCTTACCCGCACTTCAGGAGTTGGAAGTATAGGGGTAATAGCAAGTCATATAGATCAAAGTAGGTTTGATGAAAAGCAAGGTATTAAGTACACCACAATTTTTGCTGGTAGTCGAAAGAATGATTTAAACCCGCATGAGCCAGTGACGTCTGAAAGTCTGGGAAGCTTACAAAAAGAAGTAGACCGACTATATGAAATGTTTGTGCAGCTAATAGCAAGAAACAGGGGTCTTTCAATTGAAAAGATTCGATCAACAGAGGCAGGGCTATATTTTGGCGAGAAAGCAGTAGAAATAGGTCTTGCAGATGGAGTTACAACATTTTTTGAATTTATCAATAATCATAGGAGTGTTAGTATGACAACTAATGAGTTAACTGAGGAAGGCTACGAGAACTGTCGTAGAGAAATTTTAGAGATAATAAGATTATGTAATGTATCAAAGATGCCAGAAAAGATAGGAGAATTTATTGAGCAAGGCGTAAGTGTTGAGCAAGCCAGGGAAGTTTTAATGGAATTACTTGCAGAGAGAACGAAAAAGACAGAGATACTGAGTGCAATACCACAGAATTCGCAGGAAGATTTGATGACACAGGTAGCGAAAAGTCGGTGCATTTAAATTTTATAACCGCCATATATAGTGCTCTGCGGTAAATAAGTGTCCAAAATGTGCCATAATGGCTAATTATAAGGTAATAACCGCGGTGTATAGCAGTTATAAACACGGCGGTAAAAAAATAAAAAAAGGAGAGAAAAAGACATGATAAGTATAACTGAAGGAAATAATTTAGGCGATCTTTTAAAATATGAAGTGTCCAACCTATATTCAAGAGACCAAATAACGGTAGCAAAGGGTCAAAATCTGAAGCTAGGGACAGTTGTTGGTCGTGATAAAGACAACATGATTAGGATAATAAATCCAATTGCCACAGATGGCACACAAACAGCAATAGGTGTAATAACAAGTGATGTAAATGCGACAGAAAATGCCAAAGCAGTAATCATTACACGTATAGCAATGCTAGCAGATCATGCAGTTGTATGGCCAGCAAATATCACTGAAGAGCAGAAAACTGCAGCAATAAAGCAACTTGAAGGACGAGGGATCATTATCCGTAAAGCAGTCTAAGGCTATATTAAACAATAAAAAAACACAAAGGGGGAAAAGAAAAAATGCAAAATCCATTTACAAATACAGCATTTAGCATGACGGCACTAACAAATGCGATGAATATATTGCCGATAAATTATGGACGAGTTGAAAATCTAAATTTGTTTCCAAGTAGGTCAGTAAGATTTAGACATATTACAATAGAAGAACATAATGGAGTTTTAAGTCTACTACCAACGCAAGTACCAGGGGCACCAGCAACAGTAGGAAAACGTGGTAAAAGAAAGGTAAGGACATTTACCATTCCTCATATTCCTCATGATGATGTGGTGTTACCAGAAGAAGTGCAAGGAATAAGGGCATTTGGATCAGAGAGTGAACTGAAAGCGCTGGCAGATGTAATAACTGACCATTTGCAGCTAATGAGAAATAAACATGCAATAACGTTGGAGCATTTGCGTATGGGAGCGCTGAAAGGAATAATTTTAGATGCTGATGGGTCAGAATTACTAAATCTGTACAACGAATTTGAAATAACACCAAAAGTAGTAAATTTTGCACTAGGAACAGCAACAACAGATGTAAAGCGTAAGTGTCTGGAAGTACTCCGGCATATAGAAGATAATCTAAGTGGTGAATATATGACCGGAATTCATGCCTTGGTAAGCCCTGAGTTTTTTGATGCATTAACTTCGCATAGTAAAGTGAAAGAAGCATATGAAAGATGGCAAGAAGGAGCAGCGCTAAGGAATGATATGAGGTCAGGATTTACATTCTGTGGAATAACATTTGAGGAATATAGAGGGCAAGCAACTGATCCTGAAGGAACGGTGAGAAGATTTATAGAAAGAGATACAGGGCACTGTTTTCCAGTAGGAACAGCAAGTACATTTACAACATATTTTGCACCAGCAGATTTTAATGAAACGGTAAACACTCTCGGACAGCCACTATATGCAAAACAAGAGCCAAGGAGGTTTGATAGAGGAACTGATTTACATACACAGTCAAATCCTCTGCCAATGTGCCACAGACCAGGAACATTAGTAAAAGTCGTTGCAGCATAACAATACTGGTAGAGTAACTACAAGTTGGTGAGGCACAAGAGGACTCTACTAGTATATACCTTATTAGCATACTTATGAAAGAATGCAAGAGAATATTAAGAGATTACTAAAAGATTGTTTTGCCCATTTAGGAGAAGTGGCTTTGTATAAATCAAAGGATAAGTCATACATGGTACAAGTATTAAAGCAACAGCCAGATAAATTATACGAGATTGGTGAAGGACAATTTGTGGGAGAGATGCTTTTTCTTGAGGTAAGCATTTTTGATATACTGAGGCCAATTGTAGGAGATATTTTTGTTATAGGTGATTGCAAATACAAAATACACACACCACCACTTAGAGATAAATCTGGAATGGTCTGGCGAATCGAAGCGTATGGGGTGTAAAATGTCTGTGCATATAGAAGTTGAGGTAATAGAAAGTGTAAATGCTAAAAGAAAAAAAATAGAATTAGCAATAGTGAGAGCGTTAAACAGAACAGCACTATGGCTAAAATTGAAGACAGCAAAAGAAATTAGTGAGGAAAAGAAGATAAAATTAAGTTTGATAAGAAAGAGATTAAGAATTTTTAAGGCAAAAACTAGCAGATTAGAAGTGTTAATTAGAGCAAATCTCTATGACATTAGAGCATCAACAATTGGTAAAATACAAAAAACAAGAAGAGGATCGAAAGTAGGAAAGCATGAGTTTATAGGAGGATTTGCAGCAGTTATGCCAAAAGGAAATAGCGGTATTTTTAAGCGTGAAGGAAGAACAGCATTACCAATAAAGGAAGTTAAATTGTCACTGAAACCAGAGGCTTCAAGGATAATAGGTAATCTTGTTAATTATGAAGTTGAAGAAGTCTTTACAAAGTTTTTTGAACGTCAATTGAGCTATAAAGGATGAATTTGAAAGATTTACATGATAAAATTTGTACCACGCTGAAGAGAGAAATACCAGCAATACAGACGTGCGAAATTTATCCAACAATAAGGAAAGAATTGATAGCACCGGCAGTATTTGTGGAACTTAGTGGCTTTGAAAAAGGACATGATCCAGGAACAGAAGAATTAGCGTTGAGAGCAAAATTTGAAGCACGAATTGTAGTTGATGGAACAGTCGAGGATTCCTCGGTAGTTGTAAGGTCATTAGCAGCAGAAGTAGCAAGAGTAGTAAATAAAAATACTTGGAACGTAAAGAATATTTCTCCTGCTGAATTTCTCTCTGCAGAGCCTGATGGATTTAGACCCGAATTAGATGCATATTTGGTGTGGATGGTTGATTGGAGTCATCAGCTTCATTTAGGTAAATCAGTATGGGAAGAGGGGAAAATTAAGCCACATAAAATAGCAGTAGGAGAAATGCATGTTGGAAAATAATTTTGCCATTGCAGAGTTACAGAGAAAAGTAGCGAATATCATTCGTATAGGAGTTGTAAAAGAAGTAGATTATGAAAAAGCAAAAGTAAGAGTGAAAATAGGAGAATTTTTAACAGATTATTTACCGTGGATAACAAGTAAAGCAGGAAAAGATAGAAATTGGTCTTCACCAGGTATCGATGAACAAGTTGTGGTATTTTCTCCTTTTGGTGAACTATCATTAGGAGTGGTATTAGGAGGAATATATCAGAAAAAATACCCTGCACCAGAGAATAAAAAAGAAATAAATAGTATAAAATTTCAAGATGGGACGAAGTTTACATATGATAAAGGTAAGCATCATTTAGAGATTGAAGTAGTAGACAAAATAACACTGAAAGCTGGGGGATCGAGAATAGAAATGACAAAAAGTGGAATAAAATTGAAGGCAGATAAAATAAACCTTAATTAAATGAATAAATCGGTTGTGCGAGTAGGAGATCATTGTGCAGAAGCAACACTACATTTTTGCGTTAGTGGCAGTAACAATGTTTTTGTAAATGGTAAGCCAGTTTGCCGAAAAGGAGATAATTTTACAGAAGGTAGAGTATTAACTGAAGGATCAAAAACAGTGTTTGCAAATGGGTTTGGAGTGGGAAGAGTTGGTGATATGGTTTCTTGTGGTTCCAAGGTGATCAGTGGTAGCAGTAACATTTTTTCAGGATAAAATATGCTATACTTATCAAAAATAAAGTTATGAATATGGATATAACTACTAGCCTATTAGGAGACATTAGTAATTTAATAGATAGAGCAAAAAATCATCTTTCTGTTCAATTCAATTCTACTCTAGTATTGTTAAACTGGGAAATTGGCTCTAGAATTGATCAAGATATTCTAAAGCACAAACGTGCAGATTATGGGAAGCAAATCATCTCCCAACTTGCAAAAGAACTTCAGATTAAATATGGACGTGGTTTTGATAGAGCGTCATTATTTCGTATGGTGCAATTTTCTAAATTCTTTTCTGATCAAGAAATTGTCGCGACACTGTCACAACAATTGAGTTGGTCACATTTTGTAGAAATTATTGCAATTTCTGATGAGCTAAAGCGTAATTATTATATAGAAATGTGTCGTATTGAAAGGTGGAGTGTTAGGGCACTACGTAGTAAAATCGATACTATGTTGTATGAACGTACAGCGCTAGCAAAAAAAACTGAAGAGTTTATAAGAAGGAGTATAAAAAATTTACGTGAAGAAAATATGTTAGCACCAGAATTCATTTTTCATGACCCATACTTCCTTAGCTTCATGGAATTGCCATCAAGTTATAGTGAGACTGATCTAGAAAATACAATCTTGGATGAATTGACAAAATTTTTACAAGAGTTTGGAAATGATTTTTGTTTTGTAACACGTCAAAAAAGGATGAGTACTAAAACAACTGACAGGTATTTGGACCTGCTATTTTTTCACAGAGGATTAAAACGCCTTATAGCAATAGAACTAAAAATAGGTCGCTTTGAACCAGCTTATAAAGGACAGATGGAATGGTATTTAAATTGGTTAGATAAAAATGAACGAAAAGCAGGTGAAGAAAAACCGTTAGGGATTATTTTATGTGCTGATAAGGATCAAGAGGATATAGAATATCTTGAACTCGAAGGCTCTAATATTCATGTTGCACAGTATTTAACACAGCTTCCTTCTAAAGAAATTCTTGAAAAGAAGTTGAGAAAGGCTATTTCTATAGCACGTGAAAAACATGCAAGTATTAAGTCAAATCCATGAAAAATATATGAAAGGAATGGATGCTAAAACAGGAAAAGCGTTAGAAGGAATAGAGCACTTAAAGCAATCGATAATTGATATACTGACCACTCCTATTAACAGTAGAATAATGAGGAGAGATTATGGGTCAAGATTATTTGAATTGGTGGATAAGCCAATAAATAGAGATTTAACACTTGAGATATATGCAGCAACTGCAGAAGCACTGGGGAAATTTGAGAGGAGATTTAAGTTAGAAAAAGTAAAAATGACAGAGGTGAAAGAAGGAAAAGTAACGCTTGACCTAGAAGGATTATACGTACCAAGTGGGAAAAACATTCGCTTTGATGGAGTCGTAGTATAAAGATGCAGCAGACTAACATTATTGAGCCACTGAACTTCGAAGAAATTCTGTCTCGGATGAGGGAAGAGTTGGTGAAGCGTGACGCAAGTTTTACAGCATTAGTTGAAAGTGATCCAGCGATGAAGGTATTAGAAGTAGCAGCATGGCAAGAACTTTTGCTTAGAGAAAGAATAAATGAAGCAGTAAAGAGTAACTTACTTAAATTTGCGACAGGAGAAGATCTTGATAATTTAGCTGAGTTTTATGGAGTGGAGAGGCAAAAAGAAGAAGAGGACGAACGATTTAGAAAAAGAATCAAAGCAAAAATAGCAGGTTGGTCAACAGGAGGAAGTAAAGAATATTATAGATATCATGCACTTTCAGCAGATAAAAGAGTAAAGGATGCGCTGGTTGAGTCAAAAGTGCCAGGAAGTGTAGAGATCTCAATTTTATCCACAGAGTTATCCACAGTGCCAGAAGACCTACTTGAAATTGTAAAAAAGCAGGTTACCAGAGATGATATAAGGGTTTTAACAGATACAGTAACAGTAATTGGTTGCAATATTACGGAAATAGATATTCACAGCAGGATCAGTGTTAATTCACAGGCACTACCAGAAATTATTGAAATAGCAAAGAAACAATTTATCGAAAAATTTGAGTTAGCAAAGAGATTGGGGTGGAGTGTGACAAGATCATGGATAATAGCGAATTTATTTGTAGATGGTGTAGAAAATGTGGAATTAATCGAGCCAAAAGAAGATGTTGTGGTGCTAGGTAATGAGTGTGCTGCTTTAAGAAACTTAGAGATTGAGTTGAATTAATGTTATTGCCACCAAATGCAACAAAACAGGAAAAAGCGCTAGTAGATGCAACGGATTATAAAGTTGATCCAAGTTGCATCAGAGGGTTTAAGTTTAGTCTTAAAGAAGAAACATTGCCGTGGTTGATTGAGGAATATGAATTGGGGGAGATACTACGCTGGGTAAAAGATAAAAGAAGAGCGATAGTAGAAGGAGTAAAGTTTCAAAGACTGAGAGGAACCCCAGAATCACTCAAAATAGCACTAAAATGGGCAAATATAGAAGATATTACAATTATCGAAGAACCACCTGGAAAACATTTTTTTGAGCTGCAAATTGGAATAAAGGATGTGCCAAATGACTTTTTTGTAGATGCAGTTGTAGAATTGGCAAAGCTGTCATTACCAGCAAGATCAAGGCTAATGAGGATTTTCAATGACCACTACAACATTGATAGGTTTATTTTAGATGAAAGCTTTTTTGGAAGTTTGTTATCGGATTACTCGGGGATAAAAATTGAAAAAGATGGACCAGTACTGTCATTCGGTAGAAAGAACACATTTGAGCTAAAAAGCTTAAATCCAAATTTTAAGTTTAGCACTTTTCGGATTCATTATGAGCAAGCATTTAGTAATGATGTATATCGATTAGATGTAGCAGTACTTGGAGAAACAGAGACTCACACAAGGGATTATAAAGGCATTTATGAAAGAAGTCATCAGTGGTACAACTTAAAAGCACTATATCCATTACCACAGAGTTTATTACCATCGATTAAATTTGCAAAAGCGCAGATAGTATTATCAGACAGTTGGGATTTAGGAGACATAAATACGTGCTTTCCAGTTAGTAGCGTAGAAGAAAGAGGAAATAAATTTGTATTGGGAAACGATAAACTTTCAGGGCAACGTTGGAATTTAAAACACAAGCCAATTTTAGAAAGGTTTAGCGTTACTCACCACTACAAAATAGAAAACTATACAGATCAGAAGATTACAAAATATGGTTTGGCAGAACACAACGTTTACTATAAAAATGATTTAGATTCAGAGCAAAAAGACTCAATACACGAATTAGAAAATTACATTTTAGTATTTTACCCGGGAGTACTGAAGTGGCATGAACATCGACATTTGCACAGAAGTTGGAAAGATAGTCGAATAATATCTCTAATAAGTTAAGTACTTATATTTAGATACTCATATACTATATTAATAATAGGTAAAAGTGTATGAAATAAAAAGAAAAAGACTTGCTTTCTTATGCTAAAACAGACATGACTTGAATAGCAGCAGGTAAATATAAGAAATTTATCTAACGCTAGAAAAGCTAATTTTGTGAGGTAAGTATGAAGTTTAGCAAAGAATCTTTTAGTAAGTTTTTTAAAGAAGTATCAAGTAACGATATTAATAAAAGAAATGAAGAAGGAGAGACGATATTACACCAAGCAGTAGAAATCTCTGATTACAAAACAGTGAGATTATTAATAAAAAAAGGAGCAGATGGTGTGCCGTAGAGACACAAAGAATGTTCAAGTAAGAGCAAACTAAGTGCAAAAGCTGCACAGTAGATGAGGGTAGGTCCCTCGGAGCCGGTTTACAAGAGCAGGCTTCAAACAACCATAAGCTGCTTTGGTAAAGAGCCAAGGTAGTGAGCGTTATGGAAAAGGCATAATTATATGTCATGTAAGGAATAGAGAGATGAACGAAAGTGAACCACTGATGAAGTGTCGAAACCTTTTAAATGACGTCAAAACCAGGGGGTCGTTTGTAACCTGGGATAAATCTATCGGGAGCTTGTTTACTGGATAGATGGCGTCCGGCATAAAGGTGGCATGAATCTATTTCAGGCTATTGTGTGGAACTACGGGAACCTGTCGTTTCGATGATAAGGGAGAAATCCAAGGAGCTAAACTCTAAGGATGAGAGTACCGATGCGAAAAACAGGGGCGGATCAGCTCGTAGTAGTGAAGAAGTTTCTGTAATGGAAATGGAGCGAAGGAGCTGAGTTATTCAGTTTTAATTATGTATCAACCGAAAGGGAGGAGTTAATGAATAAAACAAAGTCTTTTGATATACCAAAGCAACTTATTTGTAGGGCTTATAAACAAGTATCGAAAAATAAAGGTGCGGCTGGTGTGGATGAGGTTTCGATAACAAAGTTTGAAGAAAATCTAAAAGATAATCTGTACAAACTATGGAATAGGATGTCATCCGGAAGTTATTTTCCAGAGCCGGTAAAAGCTGTTGCGATACCAAAAGATACAGGAGGGCAAAGAATTTTATGTGTTCCTTCAGTATTCGACAGGATAGGGCAAACGGCTGCTGCTATGTATCTAGAGCCGCTGGTAGAACCAAAATTTCATGAGGATTCATATGGTTATAGACCAAATAAGTCTGCACTGGATGCGGTAGATACAGCTCGTAAAAGATGCTGGAGGTACGATTGGACGATAGATCTTGATATATCTGGATTTTTCGACAATTTGGACCACGGCTTGGCATTGCAAGCTATCAAAAAGCACACAGACTGCAAATGGGTCATACTGTATGTTGAGAGGTGGATGAAAGCCCCCATTCAGCAAGCAGATGGCAGTAAGGTAGTTAGGGATAAAGGAGTTCCGCAAGGAGGTTCAGTTAGCCCAATCATCTCTAATATATTCATGCATCATGTGTTTGATATATGGATGAAAAAGAACTACCCGACAGTACCATTTGAGAGGTATGTGGATGATGCGATAGTGCACTGCAGAACAGAGAAACAGGCAGAGTTTGTGAAAGTAATGATCGAAGAAAGATTGGCTGAGTATAAGTTGAAATTGCATCCTGAAAAGACACAGATAGTGTACTGTAAGGATGACAATAGGAGTGGTGAATTTCCTAAACAAAGTTTTAATTTTCTGGGTTACACATTCAGACCCAGGTTAGCAAGAAATAAAATAGGGAAGTATTTTGTTTCATTTCTTCCAGCAATTAGCAACAAGGCCAAGAAAAAGATTACTACAACCATAAGGTCATGGAAAATGCTACGAAATACGCATATAACATTAGAGGAGATATCAGGAAAAGTAAATCCAATAGTCAGAGGCTGGTATCAGTACTATGGCAAATTTTACAGAACTGAAGTATACAAATCTCTAAAGAATATAGAGCGGCATCTAGAAAAGTGGGTGAAAAGGAAATATAAGAGACTCAGGAGTCACGGAAGACTAGCAAGACAATTTCTAGGAAAGGTGAGAAAGAGGTCTCCGGATATTTTCTATCACTGGACACTAGGGTTAGGCCAAAAGGCTGAATAATGGAAGCTGTATAAATCGAGAGGTTTACGTACAGTTTTGCGAGAGACTGGTGGGGAAGTTCCACTGGTCTACTCTCCTAAATGCAAGAGATAAAAATGGTTATACACCACTACACTGTGCAGTATTTGCGAAAAGCTTAGAAAATGTAAAAGTGCTGCTAAGGGAAGGAGCAGAAGTAAATGCCACTCAATATGTCAGTGGATGTACGCCACTCCACTCTGCATGCAAAAAGGAGGAGTTGAAATAATAAAAGAGCTAGTAAAAGCAGGAGCTGAGGTTAATCAACTGAATAAATATGGTGCAACACCAATGTATTACATCTGGGAAAGTGAAAAGCATTGTCTATGTGATAGCAAAGAGAGTGAAAAGGCGAGTAAATTTCTGAGAGAAAAAGGTGGAGTAACAAAAAGTAGAGAACTGACGTGCTATGGAATAGAGAGGCTAGTGGGAGAAATAGCAGACATGTTGAATGGGAGTTATTTACCAGAGTTAAAAATAATAGAGATAGAAGAAATAAGGAAGAGAGACAAATCGCTAATAAAGAAAGAATGTCAAAATTTAGCAAGCAAGATAATCAGCCAAGTGAATGAAATGATAGATGAGGTAGAAAATGTAGTAGGAAGAAAGGCTTAAAAAGGGGACTTGATTTTAAAGAAAAGGTGAGGTGGATTATGTTAAAGCTTGGCAAATTTAATAAATCAGCAAAAGAATTATCAGAGAACTCATATAAAAATATTTATGCAAGAGACGAGAATGGAAGAACAGCTCTGCATTATGCAATAGACGCAAAAACAGTGAGTTTATTAGTTGAAAAAGGAGTGAATGTAAATGCAGCAGACGTAGGAGGATATACAGCACTGCACCTAGCAGTAACGGAGAAACGTCTAGAAATCGTGAGAGAATTGATAAAATCAGGAGCAGAAGTAAATGCTGAGGAATATGGAAATAAATGCATACCTCTACACCTTGCGTGCATGGTAGGAGAAAGAGAAATAGTGGAGGAGCTAGTGAAAGCTGGAGGAGAAATAGAACAAGCAGATAAATTTGGAATGAAAGCAATGGATTATGCGAAAAATAGCAAAGAAGTAACCAAGGTGTTGAAGAAAGAAACAGACAGAATTGAGAAGCTATTTATGAAGGGCTAAAAATATGGAGAAAGAAATAGAAAAGAAAGTAATGAATTTAGAGAAAAAACCTTTGAATGAGCTGAGAAAAATATGGAAGAAGGTATTTGTGGAAGAAGCACCTAGATACTCAAAGAAATATCTGATACCTAGATTAGCGTATAGAATGCAGGAGGAAGCGTATGGAAAAATGTCAAGAAAAGGAGCAAAAAGACTAGAGTATCTAGCAGATCGACTAGAGAAGGGAAAAAGAATAAGTAGTGACAAACTTCCAGTAGCAGGAACAGAGCTAATATTAGAGAGAGGAGAAGAGATGCATGCGGTAATGGTAACAGATAAGGGTTTAATCTACAGAGAAGAATTTTTTACGTCATTGTCAGCAGTAGCCGGAAAAATAATGGGAATGAGTTACAATGGGCCGCTTCTATTTGGAATGAGAGATAAGGAGAAAGAATGCTGAAAGAGGTAAGATGTGCGATATATACTAGGAAGTCAAATGAAGACGGGTTAGAGCAGAAGTTTAACAGTTTAGATGCGCAGCGAGTAGCATGTGAGAAATATATAAAGAGCAAAGAAGGTTGGGTAGCATTGGCAAAAAGGTACGATGATGGAGGCTATTCAGGAAAGAATTTAGAAAGACCAGCGATAAAGGAATTATTTGAAGATGTAAAAAAAGGAGAAGTAGATTGTGTAGTAGTATATACGCTGGATAGGCTCTCGAGAGAAACAAAAGACAGCATCGAAGTAACGTCATTTTTTAGAAGGCATAGAGTAAATTTTATAGCAGTAACACAAATATTTGACAATAATACGCCAATGGGAAAGTTTGTACAAACAGTGTTATCAGGAGCAGCACAACTAGAAAGAGAAATGATAGTAGAGAGAGTAAAAAATAAAATAGCAACATCAAAGGAGCAGGGATTGTGGATGGGGGGAACTTTGCCGCTTGGATATGATGTAAAGGATAAAGAATTAATAATAAATGAGAAAGAAGCAAAAGTGGTAAGTTATATATTTGAAAGATATTTGGAGCTGAAGTCAATGGCAGAGTTGGCAAGGGAGCTAAATAGTCAAGGTTACAGAACAAGGTCTGATATCTTTAAAAAAGCCACGGTGAGAAGAATAATAACAAATCCAATATATATGGGAAAAATACGGCATTATGAGAAAGAGTATGAAGGAAAACATGAGGCGATAATAGAGGAAGAAAAATGGCAAAAAGCGCAGGAATTGATAAAGAATCAACCATATAGAAAAGCAAAATATGAGGAAGCGCTACTTAGGGGAATAATCAAGTGCAAGAGCTGCGATGTAAATATGACATTAACGTATGCGAAAAAAGAGAATAAAAGGTATCGATATTACATATGTAATAATCACTTAAGGGGAAAAGGTTGTGAATCAATAAACAGAACTGTAGTAGCAGGAGAAGTAGAAAAAGAAGTGATGAAGAAAGCTGAACAGCTATATGAAAAATGGGGAAAAAAAGCGGAAGAGTGGAAAAATTTAAGCTTTGGAAAACAGAAAGAAGTAGTGAAAAAGTTAATAAAAGGAGTAATGATAAAAGAAGATGGAATAGAGGTGAGTTTAGAGGATAAGGTGGAATTTATACCAATAAAAAAGAAAGGAAAGAAATGCACAGTAATTGAGCCAGAAGGCAAAACAAACAATGCACTACTGAAAGCAGTGGTAAGGGCTCATCTGTGGAAACGTCAACTGGAGGCAGGAAAATATGCAAGTGTGAAGGAACTGAGCGTTAAAATTAATATAGGTACAAGACGTATACAGCAAATTTTGAGGTTGAACTATTTAGCACCAAAGATTAAAGAAGACATAGTAAATGGGAGGCAGCCAAGGGGTTTGAAATTAGTTGATTTGAGAGAAATACCGATGCTGTGGAGTGAGCAAAGGGAGAAATTTTACGGCTCAGCGTCGTAACGTTTATAAAAACAACAATATGAAAAAACATCGAAAAAAGTATGTGCCAGAAAATTAAAAAAGGTTATTGCAAAAGGAGCTACTACAAAGGGCCACACAAAAAGATGCTGAAATTGATATAGAAAAGTAAGTCAATGTTACAGAATCAATTATGCGAAAAATATCAATATAAATAATGAAGATTTTAGCATACTGGATGCAACAATGGTAGAAAATGATCCAAAATCTATAAATTATAGTAGTTTATATTTAAATAATAATCTTTAATCTTTATGGCAAATTAATCTACCTAGAAACTTCTCTCCTAGGATCAGAAGTCCTTCTTAATTCTTCACGTTCTGTCCATTTGTTGTTAGACTCGCTTATTACTTCAGGACGCATTAATCCACCAGATCTTTCAAAATATCCCTGTTTAATAGCATCGTAGACCCAGTAGTTACCAAGCTCGCAATCATTGCCTAACTCTTCTTCGCGATCTTTGAATTTTTCTAATATTTCTTCTCTATTACTCACTTCTACTATAATTTTGCTTTTATTCTGTATGTCAGGATATAGCCTAACGTCTACATTTCCCAAACTAGTATAGAAAGTTAATACTATATTGCTGCCTTCTGTAAGATCTGTGTAATACCTTATTCCACCTTCGGTTTGAATTTCTACTTCACTTTTACCAATCCTTATTATATCTCTTTCATATTTTATGCTTCCCTGAGTTAATCCTAAATTTCCTGCTCTATCTGTAATCTTTGCAACATCTATTATGCTGTCTCCAGAATATTCTAAGTAGAGAGTAGAGTTATCTATTCTTACATCATATAACTCACCATTGATGGTACTTTTCGCCAATTCAATAAATTTATGAGCATTGCTAATATAATTTTCATGAGCTTTTACCACATTAGCTTTATGATCATAAAATTCTGACTCCAGTGCATCAACTACACCAATACCAATTTTATTGTTAAACACTGCTCCCCTTGATACCAACTTACATATTATGCTGCTGGCAACTTTAGGATTTTTCTCTAATTTACTGATTTTTTCTATTACGTGATCTACAAAATTATATGCTTTTTTACCTTGAGAAGAACGCTCAGAAAAACCAATCCTTACTCCGGAACTTATAGCTTTATTTACGACCTCTTCTAGTTTATACATATCTCGAGCCTCAGATATCTTATTTAAAAATTTGTTCAGCTTTACCTGATTTGGTGTATTCCATAAAGTCGATTTTACACAATACTTTTCTCCCACATTATAAAAAGATCCACGACAATCCAAGAGAGAATCTTCTTTCTTGCAAAAACTACCTGCGTCTACTGATAGAAATAAATCTACTACTTCCTTATCAATGTCCCGAGCATAATTAAGTATTTTTGACCTACCATCTCTGTCTCGAATACTGAGAATCATTTTCAGATCTTCACTACTCTTGTGTTTATCTAGAAACTCTTTTAAACTTTTAGTGGAGTGAACGAAGTTAGCGAAATAACCTGGACGATCTTCATCTTTACTCCAAATACAATCCTGATATGCATAAAAACATTCATTAAGTATAAAATACAATTCTTCACTCAAATTTTTTTGTTTGTCAGTGAAAAAGCATTCCTCAATATAGTAGTAATGATTATCAATTGCGATCTGCAGTGGGGTTGCTCCTTTTTTATCCTGTATGTTAGAATTAGCTTTTTTCTCTATAAGTAAATTAACATAGTCAGCATGACCAATACTAGCGGCATGATGTAAGGGTGTTTCTCCTCTGTGATCTTGTATATTAGGATTGGCCTTTCCTTTTAAAAGAGAAGCTGCACTAGCAAGAACATCAGTATAATGCAGGGGAGTCCTTCCTTTATCATTCTGTATATTAGGATTAGCACCTGCCTCTAAGAGTAAATCTACAGCTTCATTATATTCTTCAGTTACCTTACCTACAGAAGACACTAGGTGCAATACTGTTAATCCAGATTCTCCTCTTTTAAGGTTAAGAACAGTTTTAAGGTCTTGATTATTCTTATTGATTTGTAGGAAATTTTTAAGTTTTTCAATATAGTACTCACAATGTCTATCTTCTTTTTGATCATAATGACATGGATCTAAACTTTTAAGAATATTTAGTAATTCTCTATTTAACTCCTTTTGACTTCCTGTTAAATTAGGTGTACTAGCAATCCATGTACATACTATACCCTCAAACGAAAGTTTACTATCCATTAAAAGACGAGAATTAAGCGATGAAAAAAGATGTTTTTTTATCAATTGATACTCTGCATCTAATATTTTGTCAGTGCTTAAATCTTCTCCTAGCTTTTGCTCATATGCTTTTTTATCTTGCCCAGTAATACATTCATTAACAATCATATCACACCTCTTACTAGCCTAGATATATTATGTACAATATATAATATTAGTCAAGCTAATTTCAACATAATCTTTTTACTACTTATGTAGTTAAGCTTTTGTTAAGTTTTTATGGTGAGTAATAATGGAGTATATAGAGAGGTTAAAAGTTGTTTATTACTGGAAGTTTTAGCCAATTTTACTATAGATGAATATAGTTAAGACCTATATTTGATATTACTACTATAAGAGCATGATGGATTATGCTTTAAAGGAGTGGAAAAACTGCTGAAGATTATACAGTAACCTGCGGAGCAACTTCAGCAGAATAAACAAACACATGCCAGTATTAGTAGAGAATTATTTATAAGTCAACTAACTTTTTCAAAAAATACTTTAGTAAAAGTACCATGCTAGCTAGTGTTATAAAGAATTGAATTATTGACTCTTCCTAAGATTGCAAAAAAGGTCGTATATTTGTGAGAACAAGCTGCGTAAAATAAGGTTATAAAAATAGAAGCTTGAAATCTTTGCAACAAAATTGGGTAAAACAGTTCGTATGTAGATATGGATGAAATGGTCTAATATGGCTAGTTTTAGCGTATAGCAAAATCACTATATTAAAAAGTTCGTATGGTACACGTGGTAGACCATAAGATTCCAAAGAAAATTGTTCTCACGCTTGCTTGTTAATTATGCAAAGGTAAAATCATATTACTAATTTAATAATAAAAAATATAAATATATATACCAATCTTTTATTAGTCATAAAAAAAAACTTGCCTTGATGATTTTTTTTAAGTAACTTGCTAAAAGTTTAATATGATGAGTTTTATATGTTTAAAGCAAAAGTAAATGACATACCTGATAAATCACCTAATGATGCCGCTCTAAAAAGGTCTGTTACTAGAGAACCTATTTCCATTTTTAGTCAGATAAAAAATGCAAAGGATGAAGAGAAAAAGGAGCTTAATCAACTTTTAGAAATACTAAGAAAGAAATTGCCTGAGGGCTTTAAAATAGGAGCTGCTGTAGGTGAAGGGGATTGTTTCTTTGATTCCGTAGCTCAAGGGTTGAATGAGCTAAAAGATAAAGGTCTGATTACAGGTAGTAAAGGATTTAGTGTAAAGTCTTTGCGGGAAAGTTGTAAGCAATATGCACAACAAGTTGATCAATCAAAAGAAGGCTCATGGTTGGATAATGCTTTAAAAGTAGAAATTGAAGAACTTTGTGAATATATTCCGCGTATTGAATTTACTGCAGAAGACATTAAAAATGCAAGTTCTGGTTCAGAAATAAAAATTCTAAAGTTGGAAAACGCTATATGGGGAAGACCTGAAGTTGAAGGAAAAATGATATGTGAAAAGTATGGCGTAAAAATTAGGACTATAGAATTGAGAGATGAAGAGATAGATGGATTATATGTTACTAAAGGTAAGGTAGGTGCAGGTAATAATATTATTTATATAGTGAATTACAGGAACCATTTTGTACCACTTCTTAGCAATATTGAAAAAGATATAAAGAGAAGCATAAAAGTTTCTAGAGAGGAAGCTTACGGTAATGTGATAGGTTTAAATTCAAACAATATTTCTCAATCTTACATTTCTATACCATTACGAGATATTGAAAATTCCTCACATAAACAAAGTGGTTCTTCAAGGAGTCCAGGTAAGAAAAATCGTAAAACGAGTAGAAAACGTGGGCGTTCTGTTACAGACAAAGGTAATAATGCACCGAAATGGGCGCGCATGGATGTCAATGTCACTAGTAATGAAGATTCAGAATTTCCTAGTGATTTACAAGATGAACCTAGACAGGATGAATTACATAATGCTTATCAAACTAATCGATGCATTCCTCATAAGCTGATTAGACTTATGTATCAATTAGACTTGTCGGTGCTTTGCTCACTTAGAGAGTCTATATATAAACATAAATATCCTTCATTATCATTAGCGTTTGGAGATTCTGAAATTGATGAATTTAATAATATTGTTCTTCGTTATAAAAAGAAGTCTATTCATATACAAATTGAAAATGTAGACAAATATTATATAGATAATGGTATTAGTTATGCTAGATTATTTACTAAAGAAAAACGAAGTTTTTCTATTAATAATTACTTTGATAGTTTTGTTAAACATCTAATATCTAAATCAGATAGTTTATTAAATAATATAGAATATCTTATCATCTATACTGATTCATGCCTGGATTTTACAGAAGAAAAGGAATTAAAAAAAGGAAGATTTAAAAATTTTTACCCTTTTAAATTTAGTAGCATAGATATGGAGAAATATGACATTTTGAAAGACTTTTTGTTTACAAATGATAATGCGCAGGGGTGTGGTTTTTATCAATTTTCGCAAGATAAAACAAGAGAAGAACTTTTAAAGCGATTAGAGTTTTCATCTGTTATGCAGAAAGTAATAAAAGAAAGAAAACTTTCTCAGAAAGAAATAAAAGAAGCATTTTTAGATAAATTAGTATTTGCAGTTAATCAGCCCAGTAGAGAAGAGCTGAATAGTATTATTAAAAGTGAAATGGAAAAAAATAGTACAACTGAAGATGATTATATAGCATTACAAGAAAAAATATTACGTGATTTAACAGCTCCAGAAAATGATAAAAAACTTAAGAATTATGTGTCTGGAATTATATATGAATTCAATTTATTGATGCTCTTCTTGCATGACATGTTCTTGCATAAAAATATGTTTTTCATAAATTTTGAAGGAAAAAGCCGTGATATATCTAATGGCATTACTATCAATTATAAAGATAGATTTACTTACGTAAAGGCTCATAATACAAATAGTAATGTTGGTTATAGTCAGTTATTTCCCTCTAAACAACAGGATAATACATTTTCTATTGATAAGCTTTTTATTGAGAAATTAAGAGAAGATATAGAATATTTTATTATCTATACTAATGCAGATCTAGACCTTACAGAAGAAAAGGGATTAAAAAAAGGGCAATCTAAAGATTTTTATCCTTTAAAACTTGATAGTATAGATATTCAAAAGAAAAAGTATAAAATTTTAAGAAATTGTTCGTGTATAAATGAAAATGGTCTTTATCGATTTTCGCAAGAAGAAATAACAAGAGAGAAGCTTTTAAGTCTATTAAATCTTCCACCTTCTTTGCAGAAAGAAAAAGAGGAAGGGAGATTCTCTGATGAAAATGAAAAAGAAATAAAAGAGAAATTTTTAGATAAACTAATACTTGCGATTAACCAACCTAATAGAGAAGAATTGAATAGTGTTATTAGAAATGAGATAGATAAGTCTAATGTTCCATATAATTATGAAGAATTACATGAAATAGCGTTACGTTGGTCAGAATCTAATGAATTTGGCCCTATTACAAAAGGAATAATGGAAAAGCTTTTAGAAGATATCAAAAATAATAGATCTAGTTATCAGGAGATTCAAAATAAAGGCATTGATAAGGAAATTAAATTTGCTAAAAGTGTAGTTGGTAAAGAAGGTATACCTGCATTTGATCAGTTCTTGGGTTTTTTAATTAAAGGGGAAGGAATAAAGTATCTAGAAGTTCTAAAAAATAAAGGAATAAATCTATCTAATATGTCCAGTATTTTGAGTGAAGCAAGAGCTAATGCTGAAAAAGCTTTTAAAGACTTATATAATCTGTGGTTCGATAAGCAAGGAAATAAAACACAATATTTAAAAACTCTAGAAAAAGAAAGAATAAATCTATCTAATATGTCCAGTATTTTAAGCGGAGCAGGAGCTAATGCTGAAAAAGCTTTTAAAGACTTATATGATCTGTGGTTTGATGGAGAAGGAAATAAAACACAATATTTAAAAACTCTGAAAAAAAAAGGAATAAATCTATCCAACGTGTCCAGTATCTTGCATGGAACAAAAGCTAATGCTGCGAAAGTTTTTAAAGACTTATATGATCTGTGGTTTGATGGGGAAGGAAATAAAACACAATGTTTAAAAACCCTAGAAAGAGAAGGAATAAATCTATCTAATATGTCCAGCATTTTAAGTGGGGCAAGGGCTAAAGCTCCTAAAGCTTTTAAAGACTTATATAATCTGTGGTTTGATGGAGAAGGAAATAAAACACGATATTTAAAAGCTCTAGGAAAAGAAGGAATAAATCTATCTAATATGTCCGGTATTTTGAATGGAGCAGGAGCTAATGCTGAAAAAGCTTTTAAAGGCTTATATGATCTGTGGTTTGACGAAGAAGGAAATAAAACACAATATTTAAAAACTCTGGAAAAAGAAGGAATAAATCTATCCAATGTGTCCAGTATTTTAGGCGGGGCAGGAGCTAATGCTGAAAAAGCTTTTAAAGGCTTATATGATCTGTGGTTTGACAAAGAAGGAAATAAAACACAATATTTAAAAATTCTGGAAAAAGAAGGAATAAATCTATCCAATGTATCCAGTATTTTAGGCGGGGCAGGAGCTAATGCTGAAAAAGCTTTTAAAGATTTATACGATTTTTGGTTTGATAAAGAAATACAATATTTAAAAACTCTAGAAAAAGAAGGAATAAATCTATCTAATATGTCCAGTATCTTACATGGAGCAGGAGCTAATGCTGCAAAAGCTTTTAGAGACTTATATGATCTTTGGTTTGATGAGCAAGGAAATAAAACACAATATTTAAAAACTCTGGAAAAAGAAGGAATAAATCTATCTAACATGTCCAGTATTTTAGGTGGAACAGGAACTAAAGCTGTAAAAGCCTTTAAAGGCTTGTATGGTCTTTGGTTTGATAAGCAAGGAAATAAAATGCAATATTTAAAAACTCTAAAAAAAGAAGGGGTAGATCTACTTAATATATCCAGCATTTTAAGTGGAACGGGAGCTAATGCCGCAAAAGCTTTTAGAGACTTATATGATCTTTGGTTTGATGAAGAAGGAAATAAAACACAATATTTAAAAACTCTAGAAAAAGAAGGAATAAGTCCGGCCAATATATCCAGTGTTTTGAGTAAAGCGGGAACTAAAGCTCCTAAAGTTTTTAAAGGCTTATATGATCTGTGGTTTGATAAGCAAGGAAATAAAACACAATATTTAAAAACTCTAGAAAAAGAAGGAATAAATCTATCTAATATATCCAGTATCTTGCATGGAGCAGGAGCTAATGCTGTGGAAGCTTTTAAAGAACTATATAATACTTTTTGTGATGAGCAAGGAAGTAAAACACAGCATTTAAAGCGCTTTATTAAGAAAAAAGATGGGGAGAAAGAAGTTTTTACACTGCATAATTTATCTGGTATATTAAGTAAAGCAGGAGCTAACGCTAAAGACGCTTTTGAAAAATTGCATAGTGTTTGTTTTAACGACGAAGGAAAAAAAACAGAACTTTTAGATGATTTCTATAATGCAGGTTTTAGGCCACGTAACTTATCCTGTATGTTATGTGGAGCAGGAGTTCGTGCTGCTTCTATTTTAAAAAGATTGCATAGTGTTTGTTTTAATGAAAAAAGAGAAAGAACAAAACTTCTAGATGATTTCCATAATGCAGGTTTTAGGCTGTGCGATTTATGCAATATATTGAGTGCAGCAGCGGATAGTTTAGAAGAATTTCATAATTTTTGTTTTATAGGAGAAACAAAGGAGTATTTAAGTCATTTCTTAAACGAGAAAGAGGGTTTTACGCCGAAAAATTTATCTAAGATACTACATGGAGCAGGAGCTAACATTTGTTCTGCTTTAAAAGGTTTTCATGATATTTGTTTTGATGAAACAGAAAACAAAACACCGCTTTTGGCTGATTTCCATAATGCAGGTTTTACACCGAGCAATTTATCCAACATATTATCCATGGCAGGAAATAATGCTGCTTCTATTTTAAGAAATTTTCATAAATTGTGTTTTAATAAAGAAAATTATTTAAATCACTTCTTAGCCGAGGAAGAGCTTTTTACGTTGAAAGGTTTATCTAAGATATTAGATGGAGCAGGAACTAAGATTTGCTCTACCTTTGAAAGATTGCATGATCTTTGTTTTGATAAAGTAGGAAACAAAACAGGTTATTTAGATAACCTTATCAAAAACAACCCACAAAATAAGATACTTAATATATTATGCGAAAAAGTGAGAAAAGCTCCCTCTACTTTCTTAGATGAGCAGAGTATTAGTGAAGGAGACAAAGCAACCAATGCAGGTCTTAAACCGAGTAACTCATCTGGTAGAACGGAGCAAAAACAAAACTTAGATAGTTTACAACAAAGTGATTCTAAAGTTAAGAAAAAAACCCGGAAGGGTATCACTAACCAAAGTAAGAACAGGCAAGATGATAAAATTTTAGACACAGTAGCAGGAAGCTCTTGTAGCTCAAGAGATTTATCCCCAAAACAAATACAGTCAGTACACCATAACAAGAAGCAACGAGAAGTGTCTTCACACTTATCAAAATTTGTATCATCCATTGAACCAGCAAGACAAGGGCTTTATTTACCTTCATTTGAAAAACGTGGGGTTGAGATTGATGGTAAATGTGTAGCAATGACACGTAGCTTATCTCAAGCTTTATTATCGCAGAATGACAAATCATTTTTAAGTAATTTAGAAACTTCGGCTGAAATTTATGAGCGTATAGCACAAGGTAAGCAGGTATTTAAAAGGGAAGAAAGAGAAGTTTTTGCTTTTAGTAAATTACTTGATAGCTTTGAGAAACAATTAGATTCTTCTATGAATAGCCTACCTTCAAGCTCAATTCATACTAATGGCTACAAAACACTTGGTGATTTATCAAATTATATAGCTGGAGTTAAGGGTAATTTTGCTATTCATTTAGTAACAAGTAATCATGTTGTTGCTATTTATAGAACTGGTGACAACTATGCTTATTTTGATAGCAATGTAGCATTTGTTTCTGGGTTAAAAAGTGTTGATCAGCTCATGCAAGTTATAGAAAGAGAGGTAAAGTTTGCTGGCTATGAAGTGGGAGAAAAAGGCTTTCTTGTTGAACACTTTAATGTTGATAAAGCCAACAGCCAATTATCCAGTGAAGATAAACAAATTCTAGCAAAAGAAATTAAAACAGAGCGTCAACTTCTCGCAGAGCAAGATAAGGAATTTGGCCTTATTAAGATGAATGGTCAAGAAGTGTCCAGAGTACAGTTATATGATTTTGGAACTAAAATTGATGTAGAAGGTAGTGTACCGTTACTTATTAATGCTGATATGAACTTAAGTAGCAAAAAATTCCAGGATCTTATAGATAAAGAAGAAGTGGGTATGACAGCTAGAGAATATCTTGGTAACTTGAAAGATAGCAAGAATGTAGAAGAAGTGGTACAAGCAACCAAGTTTATTCCTTTCATAGGTTCAAAACGTGAAATTGAAGAAGCAAAGCAAACACGCAAGCCAAAACAATCTTTATTAGAGTTGGCTAAAGGAATAATTAATTGCATACTTGCTGCTGTTTCTCTTACTAGCGCTAGTTGGTCAAAGAGTCAGTTACCAGAAAAAGCAGGCAATGAACCTCAAACTTATTTAAATGATCCAATAGTAGACAAGCAGCTACAAAAATCACTGTGATATTTCTTCCTTGAGTTGTGCAATTTCAGCTTGAGGAAGGCCAGTAGATTCAGCTATCAAGTCGATAGATACACCAGCTTTAAGTAGGTTTTTAGCCACTGCTATTTTAGCCTGTTTTTCGCCCTCTTCTCTGCCTTTTTCATGTCCGATTTGGATGGCTTCTCTATTTATGAGCTGCATTAGCTGTGGTATTGTGTAGCAGGATTTCCTATTATCCAATCTGGTGCTTCTCTGCCATTTTCCCACTTAGCAAATCTCATCTTTTCCTTGAGATAATATCTCCTATAAGCTTCCACAGCACTGCTGCATTTATACTGATCTGGCAGTGCTTGTATAAAAGCTTGCATATCAGTTGATCGAAAAATGAGTAAATCCTTATTACTATCACACCAATTTATTACTTCCTCTGATTTATGCTTCCTTTTGCATCGCCAAGTGTACTCTTTACATAATTCTCTTCCGTACTCTATCAACCAATAAAAGTTCCCTTTTGATTGCCTAGCCCACAAAGAACAAGGATGATTGTTGTGAGTCAGTTTATATGGAATTTCTATATCCTGATCTATGACACTAACAAAAGGATTTGGCACTTTCAATGCTGTTGAAAAAACATTACTCAGTAATTGAGCAGTTTCTAATGGCATTTTTACTATATGCTTATCACATAACATTTGCGCCGCAATTGCTGGGTTTTCATCTAGTACAAAGATGTTCATCACACCCAAAGATAGAATTAGCTTAAGTCTTTGACTTCGTTAACTGTAAGACCAGTAGTTTGAGCTATAATATCAATAGAAACACCTGCTTTTAGTAGATTCTTTGCGACCTCAATTTTCTCTGCTTTTCTGCCTTTTTCATGTCCGATTTGGATGCCTTCTTGTCTACCTTCTTGTTTACCTTCATCTCTGGCATCATCAAGGCGTTGTTCCCAAATAGCAGCTTCTTTCTGTACACTCAATACTCTTTCTTCGTATGCTGCTAGATCCTCTTCTTCCCAACTAAACTTGTCTAATTCATCATATGCTAGCTTTATTATTGGTGATTTTTCTGCAATATCTTTTAGGTCTGCATCTGTAGTATCTTCTGCATACCGGAAAAAAAAACACCACCTTTCTACTGTACTCTCTAGTTGCTCTACTTTGTTCTTTGTAAATTTAGGCAACTCAATAAAGACAAATTGAAAATCTTTTAAATAATGTCCGTTGGTTTTTATATCACGTATATTGTGAGTGGAAATATACTCAACCTCTGTAGGAAATAGCGTACTGTTGGAAATAGCAATAAAGAATACTTTCTTAAAATCAATGTAATTGCCAGATTGTCTTGAGTAAGCTTTAGAAGCATAAAGTTGGGCACGTTTTTCAAAGCCCTTGTCACGAGCGAGCTGCATCTCTGCAATATATCTATTCCCGAAAGAATCCTTACAGAGAACATCAACAATACTCTGTTTATCAGAAGCAATCTCAGGATCCATAATAGTGCTAAGAAACTTAACATCTTGAATTGTGTTAACACCAGTAAACCCTAAGATGTCATTCAAAAAGTGGATAAGAATATTCTTGTTTTTCTCAGTGCCAAACACCCGTTTAAAGGGCAAATCGTATTTAGGGTCGAGGAACTTAGAAAAAGTCATAAGAAAGAACCTTAAAAAGCATTAATAATTATACACAATTCTGAAGAAATATTCAACTTTTTTATTTTTAGTTTATTTTTTAAGTTTTGAATGTGTTGATGAAAAAAATGTTTCCCATAGATGGCCCTAGAATGCTACTACGCACCTTAGACGTCTAATTTTGTGCATCTTTTATTAACCCTTCTATAAAGCATCTTAAAAGGCTAGCAAATGGATGCGATGAGTTTGAAGCTGTAGGAGACATCAAAGATACGCTTTTTGGTGTGGGAGCCTAATAAAAATACGAGCGTAAAAACTCAAATACGATTTACCTAACACCGTGAGATTAACCTCCCACACCCTTATTATAAATAACTCAAAAATAGTATTCAATAATTTTTAGTGGAAAATTTTACAATTGAAGTTATATCTGAGTAAGTATGAATACAAAAAAAAGTAATGTACACTGGCAAACGAGGAGGCGGATAGACTGGCTAGAAAAGAAACTAAAAAGCTGAAATACAAAAACTACCAAAAAAGAGACATAAATTGAAGACCATAGCAATATAAATTTTAGCATAATTTTCAATTAAAGATTCTATAATGCTTGTCATAGCGTGAGCATTGAATATACTAGTTTTCAACAGGCAGATCTTACTGCTGAGAGATAAAATCTTAAAACAGATGTTTGTTTGTGTGAAAAAGAGTGACCGCTAGTAACATTAATAATAGCCGTATAAAGCATATTAACGCTACAAGATACAAAATAGCACAAAAAGTAAGAAGCTGGAGGTTAAAGCGAGGATATACCCTGAAAGCTTTAGCAGATAAAACAGGCATAAAATATTACACGCTGCTAAAATATGAACAAGGGGTACAAGGTATTCCAACTAAAGACATAAAAAGACTAGCGGACGCATTCTCAATTAAGGCTGGAGCTCTATTTCCTAGACAAAAAGTACTAAGAGAAAACTGTTGTTTTGATAAAGCCAAGGAATAAGCAATATACAATCTCACGGCACAAACAAGAACGCGAGAATCACGCAAGGCAATTTATGGCTTCCCGTTATAATATCACCATCGCGGAATATCGCATCTCCTATGCCTTTGAGCCTCAAAAGAGCATAATCTTGAATCTCATTTAATTCTGCTGATTGCAAACCTCTTCCTGCAAGGAACAAGCTTTTTTCGTATTCTTTGTCAGAGCGATTGTAATAGCTATTTAACGTCATCTTTTTCCCCTTTTGCTAAAATGTAACGACAAAGGCAAAGGTCTCTCTTGTGGCAACAGTTCTAATAAGTGGTACCGTGTGTTCTAAAACTAATAAAATTCCCGGGTCTTCTATATCTTGTGGTTCAAAATATCTCTGCCCTGGAAGCAATTCTTTTTTCACTTTTGTACCAACCATAACCCCGAGTTCCCTGATAACTTGATTTGCTGCGTCCGTGAAATCGAAAGTAAACTTGAGAAAAAGGTTATTGGTTGGTACAGCGGAAGATTTAAACCTTCCAGATGGAGTCAAAAGCTCTCCGTTTTCATCACCTGTGCAGAAGAGAACTTCTTGAGCGGTACGTCTACCAAGTTCATTGAGCAGTTTTTCAGACGTTATCGGCTCTGGTGGTGTATTTTGAGTATACTCTATAGTGACTGCATTATTTGCCGTGATAGAGCTGTTTTCCACCAGTTTAATTACACTAGTATTGCTATCAATTGTATAGTCTATACTTGGCTGATAAATTATCTGTCCTGTAGTAACCTTCACATCTTTGATGGGGTGATGATCTAGGGTTAGTTTGCCATCAGTGGTAAAAATCTTCTCCACTTTATGGCTACTTCCAGAGTTTCCATCACCACTGCCCCAAGCAAGATGTATCGGTTGCTCTTTTATACTTGCTGCTATTGCTGCTCTTCCTGATTGTGTGAGAATTGACACCTGTGATGAGTTCGAAAGGCTTATATAATATATATTCAGGATTTGGAAAATTTTTGTCCAAAAAAAATGAATTTTTGCCTAATTTTTTGTTGCAGTATTATTTAAATTTGGATGTGTATTATTCTTGAAGAAAAGTAATTGAATATCAGTAGTTTAAAAATTGCATCTGTATTATTTATTTTTGCCCCTGTCCTACAAAGTGCACCTATAGGTTCTCATCCTTAAAGCATTAATTGTTTTAGGGAAAGATTATGAAACTAAAAACTGCTATAGTTGTTCAAAATATACGCTATCAAGCTAGGAGATTAAAACTTTTTGAATGCTTTACTCATGAAACTCATGAAGATCTTGAGCAAGAACTTTTCTGTGAAATTTGGACTTATCTTGATAGATATGATGAAAGTAAAGGTAGCTTTAACACTTTTGTAGCAAGATTAACTGAACGTCGTGCCAACAACTTATTAGAGAAACAACTATGTATAAAACGCAATATTAATAACTACATCAATATTGAGAAAACAGAAGCTTTTGAAAATGAAGTAGCGAAACGTACTGATGTAGATTACATGATTTCAACACTACCAAGAAAGATGCAAAAGATATGCGAGCAACTCAAGTACTTTAACTTATATGAAGTTGCTAAGATGAACAACATATCAAGAACTACTTTAAATACTATGTTAAGAAAAATACGTATAAAACTCTCTTCCATCTACTACAAGGGCAAAAAGAAAAATTGAACATAAATTTTACCTTTCCTGAATATATAACATATAACATTGAGGTGAATAAATGACTTTTAAAATTTTAAACAATAATGAAAGACTGAAAACAACTACAGGCATAAAAGTAGTAATTTTTGGTCCTTACGGTATTGGTAAAACCAGTCTCTTAAAGACTATAAGTGAACCAACACTTTGTCTTGACTTTGAAGCAGGTCTGCTTGCTGTTCAAGATTGGCAAGGAGATTCAATCAGTATTCGTACTTGGAATCAAGCTCGGGATATTGCCTGCCTAATTGGTGGTCCGAACCCTGCACTAAAATCTGATCAAGCGTATAGCCAAAAACACTATGAGCACGTATCAAGTAAATACAATGAAGAGTTTTCTAAATATCGATGTATTTTTATTGATAGCATCACTGTAGCATCACGTCTTTGTCTCTTATGGGCAAAAATGCAACCGGAAGCTTTTTCTGAGAGAAGTGGAAAGCAAGACATGAGAGCTGCTTACGGAATACTTGCGCAAGAGATGATGGGATGGCTCAATCAGTTTCAGCACATTCCAAATAAAGATATCATTACCGTTGGTACTTTAGGTCAATATTTAGATGACTTCAATCGTCCGACCTGGCTACCTCAATGTGAAGGGGCTAAAACTGCCAGTGAAATTCCCGGCATTGTTGATGAAGTAATCAGCATGGTTGGCCTCAAGAAAGATGATGGCACAGAGGTACGTTCATTTGTCTGTCAGACGATTAATCCTTGGGGATATCCGGCTAAAGATCGAAGTGGATGCCTGGATATGGTTGAAGAGCCGCATCTGGGAAAATTACTTACGAAAATTAAAGCTAAAGCCTTTTCTACTGCTGCTTAATGGAGAATAATTATGCTACAAAACATTTTCACTATTGGTCAAAAAGTCCCTTTTTTCAGTGTAAAAGAGTATTTAAGTGACAAAGCACCAATCCCAGAAGACATCATCTACCCAAGGATATTAACTCCAAGGGGTTTGTTGGTATTTGGCGGGCCACCTAAAATTGGTAAAAGCGATTTTCTAATTTCATGGCTCATGCACATGACTGCTGGTGTTTCATTTCTGGGTATGATTCCTAATCAGCCTATGAAAGTTCTCTGTCTGCAGACTGAAATTGATGATGGATATTTAAAAGAGCGTCTACAGGAGTTAAAACTTGATAAAGAGCTTTTGGATATTGGTGCAAACAACTTCATGATCACGCCAAGAGTACAACTATCGTTTAGTAGTGAAGAGATAGATGAAATAAAAAACTCTCTAGAGGAAAAAAGTTTCAAGCCAGATATTATCGCCATAGATCCTCTACGAAATATCTTTAATTCAGGTAATGAGAACGATAACAGCGCTATGCTATTCTTCCTGCAAAAAACGCTTGAAAGACTGAGAAATGTTATTAATCCAGACGCTGGGATAATTTTGACTCATCACACAAAAAAATTGTCCAAAAAGATGCTAGAAGAAGATCCATTTCAAGGTTTAAGTGGTGCTGGATCTTTAAGAGGGTTCTATACTACAGAAATGGTGATGTTCCGAAAGGATGAAGAAAATGACGATGAAAAAACCGCATGTCAAATAGTTTTTGAGTTACGCAATGGAAAACGTGTTCTGCGCAAGACTGTCGATAAGATAGATGGTCGCTGGCAGTTCGTTGACCAATGGAATAACTGATTTCAACTTTATTATGGGAGTATTTATGTTACAGGATTTAACTGATTTTAACACGGCAAAGTCGCAAAGTAATTTAATACCTAAAGGTACAACTGCAAAAGTCAAAATGGCTATTAAACCAGGAGGTTATGAATGCTGGTTCACCAAAAGTCCCACTACCGGTAGTATCTATTTAAATGCAGAATTTACCGTCATTGAAGGGCCATATGCAAAACGTAAGATTTATCAAGTAATTGGGATAAAAAGTGGCAAAGCAAGCGTTGAAGGAGAAGATACTTGGGGAGAATCTGGACGTTCTATGCTTAGAAGTATTTTAGAGTCAGCACGGAACATTCATTCAAATGACACTTCAGAAAAAGCAGTTATTGCTAGAAAAGTCAACTCTATAGCTGATTTTAACGGGGTAGAGTTTACTGCAAAAGTTGGTATTGAAGCTGATCGATATGGAGAAAAAAACAAGATTGCCACTGTTATTACTCCAGAACAATCTGAAGTTGATTGGTTGCCATTTTGAAGTACGACGAAGAGAAGCTCTGGATTGCTGTAATTGAGAGAGCTATCAAAGATGCAGCAGTAGAGCTAAAGAAAGAAGCAATTAAATGGTTTGATTCAGAGTCTTTTGAAACTGTTTGTGAGCTAGCTAATCTCAGCTCTAAACGTATGAAAAGTATGTATGGGGGTTTTATGCAGAGAAAGGAAATAAAAGGATTATTGATTGATAATATTAAGGAGTGTGTACCTTACCTAATTCCAAACGGTAATTTTTATCGAGAGAGGACTTATGTTGGCAATTGTGATGGGGATACGATTACAGTTAAAATAGTGGGTAAAGAAGCTGGAAATTGGCGTAATTTTACTAAAGGAATCAGTGGTGATATTATTGATCTTTGGACTTTAGTTAAAGGTGATATAAATTCCGCTAAGAAGTGGTTAAATACTAAAGAAAACACAACAGAACATAAAATTACATCGTTTTCAGCAAGGCATTACTTGAATGATAAATCACCAATGCCAAAAGATATAATAGGCCCAAGAATTTTAACTCCAGGCGGTCTTTTGGTTATAGGTGGAACTCCCAAAATAGGAAAAAGTAATTTTCTACTTTCCATGTTGGTACATTTAGCTGCAGGAGTATCATTTCTTGGTATGAAGCCTGCAAAGCCACTTAAGATATTCTATCTACAGAATGAAATGGAATATGATTACATAAGAGAGCGCTTACAGAAGCTAAGAATCAGCAAGAAAATCCTTGATACAGGAACAGAAAACTTAGTTATTACTAAAAAAGTACAGTTAACTTTGAATGTGGAAAAAATAAAAGAAATTATGTCGGAAAATCTCGATGTAAAAACAGTTGATCTTGTAGTGATAGACTCTCTTTTTGATTATAGAAGTATGATCTCTTTTCTGCAAAATGGCATTGATGAACTACGATCTATAACTAATCCTATGGCTGGAGTAATAGTTACACATTACACCAAAAAAGTGTCAACAACCACGTTAAAAAAGAATCCATTTCAAGCATTGAGTGGTGCTAATGTTTTAAGAAGTTTATATACATCTGGAGTAATAATATTTAAGCCAGAAAAGCAAAGGAATACTCTGCAATTGATGTACGAACTTAAAAACGGCAAACCAATACCAACAAAATTCATAAACATGATAAACGGACGCTGGATAGCTACAGCTTAACCAAATTTCTAAACTTTAAATATGTTGGAGATTTTATGGATATCTATTGTGATTTTAATACTGCAACTCCACTAAAGAATGGACATTATAAGCCATTAGAGGAGAAAAAACAGTTAAAAGATCAACTTCTACTAAATATCAGGTCTTGTCTTTCATACCTATTACCAAAGGGAACTTTTCGTGGTGATAAGTTTTATGTGGGTGATGTACAAGGTAATAGAGGCAAAAGTATGGTAGTAGAATTAACTGGTAGTAAAGCCGGACTTTGGAAGGATTTCGAAAAAGATGAAGGTGGTGATATCATCGATCTTTGGGCAGCAGTACATGGAAGAAGTGTCAGAACAGAGTTTCCTGAAGTAATGGCTTCTATAGGTGAATGGCTTGGAAAAAAACATACTAGGAAATATGAAAATCTAGAACAATTTTTAACATGCAGTTGGAACTACTATGATGAAAACAATCAAGTTATTGTCATAGTCAACCGTTATGATCTTCCCGAAGGAAAAGAATATCGTCCTTTTGATGTGAAAAAATCTACTTTTACTGCACCAGAAATCAGACCTTTGTACAACATTCCAGGTATCTTAAAGTCCGATAAAGTTATTCTAGTTGAAGGGGAAAAATGTGCAGAAGCATTAATAAAACAAGGTATTACAGCAACAACAACAATGTGTGGGGCAAACTCAGATGTTAAAAAAACTGATTGGTCACAACTTAAGGGCAAGCATATTACTATTTGGCCAGATAATGATGAAGCAGGTCAGAAGTATGCTGAAAATGTTATTACAAAACTCATCAGCTTAGGTATTGCATCACTTTATATGGTTAAAATTCCAGAGGGTAAACCGGAAGGCTGGGATGCTGCTGATTATTTACAAGAAAATACAAACGTCTCTGACTTTATCAAGAATAATGCAAAAAAAGTAATTATCAAACCACCACTAAATATTTTAGACTGGACTGCAGAGCGCTTTATAGGCCCAGTACCAGAACAAAAGTTTCTTGTTGAGGGTTTATTTCCTTTAGGTGTTACTTCAATAATAGCAGCAATGGGAGATACAGGCAAAGGTATGCTTCTTCTTGACCTAGCGCTTAAGGTTGCAAGTGATAAGGATCAGATGTGTGGCTTTGGTTCACTTGTTACTGAACATGGATCAGTAGTGATTTTTTCAGCAGAAGATGATGCAGGTGAAGTACACCGCCGCTTAGAACGACTTGACCCTAAATGTGAAAGATTAAAATATAAAGATAGATTATTTATCGTGCCACTACCAAACGTAAGAGGGTCACTTACAATACTGAGAAATGTTCGTGGTAAAATTGTTGAAGTCTCTCCTGAATTCGAATCTGTAATGAAACAGCTTGAGGAAATTAAAGATTTGAAGTTAGTTGTATTTGATCCTCTTTCATCGTTTATCCATGCAGACATAAATGCTGATCCTGCTGTAGGAGATTATTTAATGTGTTTATTATCTGATTTAGCAAATAGCACTGGAGCTTCAGTAATTACTGCACATCATATGAGAAAGCCAAAGAGTGAGAAGCCTATATTAACTGCTGAACAAGCACGAGATGCCATCCGTGGTACCTCTGCTCTTGTTAATGGTGTCAGATGTTCCTATGCTTTTTGGCCAGTGGAAGATACAGCTAAGCCAGAGATCTTTAGGTCAATGGGGGAGATTCCAAGACAAAATGCTTTATTTTATGGGGCGGTTGTTAAGGCAAATGGGTTAGCTGATCGCACTGTACGTACTTACCTAAGAAATCAAGAAACAGGGCTACTAGAAGATATAACAGCACAATTGAAAGTTAAAAACATTAGCGATAAAAGTCTTAAGATATATCTTATCGATGCAATTAAACGATCTGCTATTGCAGGGCATCCATTTACTCATACAGGAAGTGCAGGAGTATATAAACAACGGCATAGACTGCCTGAAATTTTTCACAATATGGGAAGAGATAAATTAGAACGTATGATACAGGAACTTTTACAGGTAAAACAGTTAGTAAAAGGAATGTCTAAAGGTTCAAGAGAGGATAAGTGGCTTGACGTTACAACAGGCCCCTTTGCTTGTGGTATAGGAAAATTCACCCCTGGAGCTGAAGATCTTAACTGCAAATAAAACTTCTGTAGGTAAATTCTTTACAGCTATTTTTAATAGATCTCTTATTCAAATACTTGTTCTGTAGGCTTTGTTGCATTGCTCCTAACCATACTTTTCTATATATGGATATATACAATATTCAGTTGCTAGTTTACGTTGAATGCTACAATAGATAGATATATAGTAGAATGGAGAAACAACCAGAAATAGCTATGCAACAAAACCATACCAGATGGGCTATTGGTTTTTCAACAGCTATGCAAGAATATTTTTACAAACAGACATTAATCTCTTAAAAATTGATATCTATTATAGGTAGCATTATATTCCTAATTCCTAGGTTATCAGCTAAATAGTTAGAACCTGTTCATAATCTTTTGAGGAACAAAGCAGTGAAAGCAAGAACTACCATTTGCAAGCTGGTGTTGAGTTTACGCTCGCAATTTTTCCATAACCGTCTACATTTTTCCAACCAAGCAAAAGAACGCTCTACAACCCATCTTTTTGGCAATACAGCAAAGGTATGTAATTCACTGCGTTTTATTACCTCAACAGTTGCACCAATAGTTGCTTTTATTTGTGTTGCAAAATTCTCTCCCGTATAGCCTGCATCAACCAGTACATTTTTAACTCCCGAGAGGTTTTCTTTTGCATTTTCTACCATTCTCACAGCACTGCTACGGTCAGTTATCTCTGCTGTTGTTACATAAATTGCATGTGGCAAACCTTGCGTATCTACTGCAATATGGCGTTTTATTCCTGAAATCTTTTTGCCTGCATCGTAGCCTTTTTCTTCAGCAGTATCTGCATTTTTTACACTCTGTGCATCAATTATGCAGAAGCTGGTTTTTTCTTTCCGACCATTGTTTTGTCGGACTACGCCAACTATTTTTTTTTAACACCAGCTCCAGAACACTTTCTTTATTTGCATCTGGTTTTTCACTCCACTTCTTAAAATAGTCGTAACAATTGCGCCATTTTGGAAACTCTTTTGGTAGCATTCTCCACTGACAAACGCTTTTCAGAACGTATAACACTCCACAAAATACATCATACAAATCAAGTTTTCTTGGTTTTGTTTTTTTTCTACAGGACTCTAGATCTGGTAATATAATCTCAAATCTTTCCCGACTTATATTACTTGGGTATAAACTCCTCATATATCCTAACTTATATACATTATCTCTTAGTTTATTCCTTTCTTGAGATCATGTACAGGTTCTTAGATTATAAGGTTGAAAATAATCCAGATTCTAAATTATTGCTAGGAATGAAAGGATTATTATCAGAACGTGAAAGTACAATTATTATGGAACATAGTCGTAGAGGAAAGCTCCATAGAGCAAGGAAAGGTTGTGTAAGTGTAATTAATATTGTGCCTATTGGTTATAAGCGTATAAAGCATGTAGATAGAGAAAAGACACAAATTGAAATTAATGAAGAAGAAGCAAAAATAGTAAGGCAAATATTCATGTGGATAGGACAAGAAAGAATAAGCATAAGGGAAGTGATACGAAGACTAAGAGATAGGTCAATAAGAACAAGAACTGGAAAGAAGGTTTGGCGTCCAATAATAATTTGGAAGATGTTAAGAAACCCAGCGTATAAGGGACAAGCAGCGTTTGGTAAGTTAAAAAGGGTTGAAAGAATATCAAGAAAAAAAAGTAAACAAAAGGTAAAAAATGTTTCTGTTTATCGTACAGATGAAGAAAGTTGGATTTATATACCAGTACCAAAGATAGTTGATGAAGGATTATTTAACAAGGTACAAAAGCAACTGGATGAAAATAGAAAAAGAGCAAGAATGCAGAGAAGGGAAGAGATAAATCTACTACAAGGTCTAACTATATGTCAAAACTGCAAAAGTACGTATAGTGGTGTGCATCATAGGGATGGGGAAAAAACGTATAGCTATTATCGCTGTAGTAGTATAGTACGTATTACTGATGATGAGGAAAAATGTAACAATAAATTAGTCCGAGCAGATATGTTAGAAATAGCTGTATGGGGAAAGGTGAAAGATGTACTAAAAAACCCAGAGATGATAAAAAAGGAATACCAACGTAGAGTATTAGAAAATAAAAATGATGAATCATCAGAGAAAAAGTTTGCAAGAAGAGAAAATCAAATAAAAGAAGGTATCGAAAAATTAATGGAAGATTATTATAGTCAAGAAAATGTAGGAGAGAAAGGATATATAAGCGAGGAAGAATTTAAACAGACAATGAAAAAAATGAAGGAACGCTTACAAGGGATAGAAGAAGAGAAAAAAAAGGTAGTTGATCAGAAGGCAGTAGAAAAAGGAATAAGTCTTATTATAAATAGTATAAAGAATTTTTATTCTAGTGTAAAATCGAACCTGGAACAGCTAGATTGGCAAACTAAGCGCGGCATTATTAAAGCATTAATAGGACAAATTAACATTGGTCGTGATCAGGTAGAAGTAGGATTTCAGATCGAAGAACCAGAGTAGGATGGGGGAATTCTTAATTTGTATCATTGTACTACACATCATGATAAGGGCGCTGGCGGAGTTTGTCAAGTAAGTTTTTTCGTTTCTGCGAGCTACTACCCTTTCTTGGTGGACTAAAATCACAACAGCTGCAGAACCTAAATTGCTTCATACTACACCTTTCCCCTGAAACTAAAATCTATATACTTAACTTTAGAAACTTTAAAATAAGATGCGATCTAATATTAGGCAGTTATTTTACTATATAAAGCCTAATCTATCTTATTTCATCATAGCTTTTATTGCAGTTTTATTTTCAGCCTTAACGATCCTCCTCTTTGGCAGAGGCTTAAGCAATATAATTGATTCTGGCACAGAGCACGATTTTACTACCAAACTATTAGTTGCAATACTTATAGTTTTAGCCATTTCTCTCACTGCATTTACTCGGTTATATTTCATTGGCATTGGCAGCGAGAAAGTTATCGCAAGAATCAGATATGACTTATATAGCAGTATCACTGACTTGCAACCAAGTTTCTTTGAGAACACAGGCGTACAAGATGTTATTTCAGCATTGATTACTGATACATCTGTGCTGCAATCAATAATAAACAGCAGCTTACTAACCATATTACGAAATTTTGTGATTCTGATTGGTAGTGTTGCCATGTTATTATATACAAATATACAACTAACTGCGTATGCAGCCGCAATAATACCTATACTACTCATTATCATGACCTCACTTGGAAAAAAAGTGCGTAGCTATGCACGCTTTGCCCAGGATAAATTAAGTGAGCTTGCGTCATTTAGTGAGGAAAATTTTAGATCTATAGTGACTATCAAGTCGTTTGTACTCGAAGAAAATGAAAAAACCCGTTTTAAAGAGTATTTAAACTCAGTATCAAAATCATACGTAAAATTAGTACTCTTGCGTGCTATTCTAGTAACTCTCGTTATCATGTGTGTGATAGGTTCACTAGTTGTTTTGCTCTTTTTTGGTATTAAAGAAGTCTTAAGCAATAATATAACTATTGGAAAACTCTCCTCATTTGTGTTTTATTCAGCGCTCGCAGCAGGAGCTATAAATAATTTGAGCGATAATATCAGTGATTTACAACGAGGTCTTGGAATAGTAGAGCGTTTATTTGAATTTAAAAATATGAAAAGCTCTATAGCAGATGCCGATGATCCTATAAAAATTTGTAGTGTTCAAAAAGGAATTTCGTTTAATGGCGTAACATTTTTTTATGCTGATAAGCCAGCATTAGATAACGTATCATTTTCTATAGAGGCAGGTCAAGCAGTATCAATTGTTGGACCATCTGGCAGTGGTAAAAGCACCATTTTAAAACTTCTGCTCCGTTTTCATGATCCAAACAAAGGCAGCATTACTATCGATGGGCACAATATTAAGTCAATTGCGCTAAATGACCTCAGATCGTTGTTTGGCTTAGTGCCACAAGATCACATGATATTTTCTTGCTCAATAATGGAAAATATACTATATGGCAAACCGGGTGCTGAATATGAGGAAGTGAAGCAAGCAGCTATCAGTGCTTATGCGATGGAATTTATTGATAAGCTGCCTGATAAATTTGATACATTTGTAGGAAAAAGAGGATTAAAACTTTCTGAAGGACAAAAACAACGTATTATAATAGCAAGAGCCATACTCAAAAACCCTCAGGTTTTAATACTGGATGAAGCAACCTCTGCCCTTGATTATAAAAGTGAGAACCTCGTGCAAAAAGCATTGAGCGAGTTAATGCAAAACAGAACAACAATCGTAATTACACACAGGCTATCAACCGCACTCAAGACTGACAAGATTATAGTAATTAATCATGGAGAGGTAGAAGAAGTAGGAACTCATGACTCTCTAATAAGTAAAGACGGGCTATATGCAAAATTAGCGAAGATACAATAGGCATGAAATATTATGTAAATTAAAAGAGAATTTAAGCTATATCGTTGTTGATTTAACGAGTATGCTAGATTTAATATTAAAATTATTAATTTTTTAATTTTATTATTTTATAATGGTTCCATAGTTATCCGGAAATTTCGTGATCTGTGGTTTCTTTCATTCACGTTATATTCATAGCTTGTTCTATCTTAATGTAATTCCAATTTTGACTGTATAGGAGGTCTCTATGTTAAAACATAACTATAGTGATAAAATCAATAATCGCTATTCATATACTAACAAATTTTCTCATAGTGACGAAGGTGTAGATGAGACGATCAAGGATCAAATCACAACTGAAGATCAGGTAGTAACTGATGATGAGGTTACAACTGAGGATCAGGTTACGGATCTAAGAGATCAGATCGAAAAAGGGAAAAGGGATGCTGAACTTGCCAGAGAAGCACTTGGAAAGTGCGAAGACAAGGCTAAGAAGGCAGAAGGTGATGCTGAAAAGACAATAAAACGTGCAAAAGAGGATGCTGCAAAGGCAAGAGAACGTGCAGAAGAGGATGCTGAAGCTAAAGAAGCAGCTGAGAAAGTAGCAAAACAAGCACAGGGTGAAGCTAAAGAAGCAAAAGAGCAGTTTACAAAATGCGAAGAAAATGCTGAGAGGATAAAAAAAGACGCTGAACAGGCAAGAGAACGTGCAGAAGAGGATGCTGAAGCTAAAGAAGCAGCTGAGAAAGTAGCAAAACAAGCTCAAGATGAGATTGAAAAAGTGAAAGCAGAAGCTAAACAGGTAAAAATAGAGGTTGAGAAAGCAAAAGAGGAGGCTGAAAGGATAAAAGAAGCACTTGTACAGTGTGAAAAGAAAGTTGAGAAAGCCAAAGAAGAAGTTGTAAAGTGTAAAATTGGAATGGCAAAGGCAGAGGTTGAGTGGTATAAAAAAGAAGCTGAAGAATGCAAAAAAGAGAAAGGAATTGGTACAGGCAAACCTGATACTGGTGAAAAAGGAGATGAAACTGGTACAGGCAAACCTGATACTGGTGAAAAAGGAGATGAAACTGGTACAAACAAACCTGATACTGGTGAAAAAGGAGATGAAACTGGTACAAACAAACCTGATACTGGTGAAAAAGGAGATGAAACTGGAAAAGCAAGTGTCATTACATCTCAAGAAATAACCTTAGATTGTTCCCGAGCTGAAAATTGTGGAGCGCATGCTTCTTGGTATACAACTTATAATAAGATAGGTCATCAAGGTTTTAATACATCTGATTTACTAAAGGAATTGTATCCTGAGATGTATAGTAATCCTAAAATTGCGACACATATAGAAAAGGGAATAGAGGGTTATTACGGTGTAGTAAATTTTAAATTTGCCTTTACAGAGCTTTTTGATTCAGCACACTATTTTAGTAATATGTCATGTAAAAAATGTATGGATAATCCACAAGAGATAGCCTGTCAAGACGATGAAATTAAGAGTTTCTGTTACCCTGCCGGTTATCATAATAATAAAGAATACAACAAAAGCTTTTTTGTTAGAGAATCATGTCCTGATCTCATTAGAGAGTCTGATCGAACAATTGTTGCAAAAGCAAAACAAATTGCACCATTGATACTTGTTAACACATTAGGACAAATGATAGATAAAGAGGGCAATAACACTCAGATATTGTATGGTTCATTAAAGCCTTATCTAAAGGCTAATGGCAAAATAAAGGACTGTGGAGTTGACAAAAAGTGTGAAGATTTTGCTAAAATTATGAAGAAAGTTGCATGGGACAGTGATAAGGAAGTACTATTAAAAACTGTTTTCGATAGTACGGAAACAAATCCTTACTATTATGATAATGAGGATAGTCCTGTTTCTGTTGATACTAGTTTTATATAAGATTGAATGCTTTCTGGGCTTTTCAGCCCAGATGGCATTTTTGCAGAAAAATAGGGTGAGTAACCAGGATCGAACTGGCGACATTCAGCACTACAAACTGACGCTCTGCCAACTGAGCTACGGTTGCCAATAGGAACTCACAACTCTCTAATAAGTAAAGACGGGCTGTATGCAAAACTGGCGAAGATACAGTGGAATTGAAAGAAAATTTAAATCATACCGTTAGTTGATATGCTAGATTTATAATTAAAATTATTAAATTTTTAATCATTTTAATTTATAATAATCTCATAGTATTTTTTAAAGGATCATTATGGTTTATAATTATAGTCATTTACCAAAGCTACCATGTACGGCTTTTAATTCGCCAGCATCAGTTTCACCAACACCAGTATCGAACTGTGCACAAGCTTGTGCACCTGCACAAGCACCTTGTGCTACTAATTCGTGCCACAATCATTTTAACTCATATCATAACTATTATGACACATGTCATAATCCTTGTGATGAATTTGGGTTTCTTTATTAGAAGATTGTTTTTAAACAACTCATAAACGCACGTCTAGCTATACGTGCTTCCAAGAGCACATGGGTGTTATTCAACCCATGTGTTTCATGTTTTGCTTGAGAAGATAAGCAATTGTTATTCACAGTAACCATATATTACAATTTATTTCAGCAACACGACTAATTTGACTACTGACAGCTTCTTCTTGGGATCTTGTCATTATTCTACCATAGTAAAACTTTTAACTCTAATATCTGCTACATTAAAGTCGTATTTTGAAATGTACTGTAAGTTAAGGACTGTGTGTATGCTAATTTTAGCCTTAAAATTATTAAATCATTAACTTTTTTATCCTATAATAATCTAATAGTTGCTTTTTAAAGGATTTTTATGACTTACAATTTTTCTTCGTATCCACGTATGGATTCATGTACTCCTGTGCGCACAGCTTGCATAACTGACCCACGGTACCATCATAACTTTGACCCACGTTGCCATAACCGCTTTGACTCGCGGCATGATGGACTCGAATTAAATATACAGCTTCCCGAATTCGATTTAAATATACCACCTTGTCCTGCTTGTCCTGATACTGTTTGTCCCCCTGCTCCTGCTTGCCCCCCTGTTCCTGCTTGTCCTGCTTGTCCCCCTTGTCCACAAGTTAAGCCTGAACCTGAATCTAAAACAATCGTTGATTTTTCAAAGCTTGCAATAACGGTCAACCCAATAACTGATGATATTCTTGATATTGAGACCAAAGAGCCAACAGGCTACAAGTTTAAAGAATGTGCAAAAACTATTCAGAATGCTAAAAACAACCTTCAGGTTATAGATGGTAAACTTGTGGGCAGTTGTGAAAACAATTCTGAATGTGATGAATGTGTAGAAGCAATAAACTCTTCTATATTAGATGCAAAAAGTGCTGAAGCCTTTTTTTCTACCCACAATATGTCAGTGCTAGAAGGCACTGTTCATATTATATAAAAGTAATACAGTGTGTACATTGTTAGTACACACTTCCATCTTATGGTTAATTTTTTAATAATTTTATTTACTAATGGAGATATTTTATGCCAACGAATACTTTTTCTTGTCCGAATCAAAAAAATGCAAATCATGTACGTATATTGCCACTTGATACGTGCTATGTCAGTGATATGTTGAAAATTAATTTGTTCACAAAGTTGGATGATTGTAAAGTCAATAAGAGTAAGTTGATTTATGATAAATGTGGTAAAGATCTTAAGTGTAAGATTGATGATAAGACTATGAATGAACTGAAAAAATGTTTTAAGTTTGAGATTGATGATAAGACTAAGAATGAACTGAAAGAAAATATTAAGGATGAACTGGAGAAAGGTCTTAAGTTTGAGATTGATGATAAGACTAAGAATGAACTGAAAGAAAATATTAAGAATGAACTGGAGAAAAGTCTTAAGTTTGAGATTGGTGATAAGACTAAGAATGAACTGAAAGAAAATATTAAGAATGAACTGGAGAAAGGTCTTAAGTGTGAGATTGATGATAAGACTATGAATAAACTGAAAGAAAGTATTAAGAATGAACTGAAGAAAGGTCTTAAGTGTGAGATTGATGATAAGACTAAGAATGAACTGAAAGAAAATATTAAGAATGAACTAAAGAAAGAGAAAGAGCCTGATGATGTTAAAGAACCTGATGGTGTTAAAGAACCTGATGATGTTAAAGAGCCTGATGATGTTAAAGAACCTGATGATGTTAAAGAACCTGATGCTGGTAATGATGGTTACAGCGAAGGTATGGCTTTCTCTTACCATGGTTACAGCAACGACTTAATATAAACTCTGATCCAGGAAGATAAAATAGTTAAGATAAACCTTCAACTAGCCCCACTTATTCGCTATATTGTTGGAGGTTTTCATAGTTTTTCTAGTTGATGAACATTTTCAAAAGGGCTTCTTCCTTAATTTTGAGTAAATTAAACGAGTTGAAGCAAAGGGGTATTATAAATACAGATACAACAAACTTTATCGTAGAACCCCCAAGTAACAGAGCACATGGAGACATTTACACAAACGTTGCCATGGTGCTTGCAAAGCATGAAAAGAAGAATCCCATTGAAATTGCAGAGGTTTTAGCCAAAGAATTTGAACTTTTTGATGAAGTTGCAAAAGTGGAAATAGCGGGCCCTGGTTTCATCAACATACACTTAAAAATAAAAGTATGGCATGGGATTTTAAAACAAATAAATGAGCTAAAAACAGAGTTTGGCACCCTAGATATAGGGAACAATCAGGCCATCAATGTTGAATTTGTATCTGCAAATCCAACTGGTCCACTGCATATTGGTCATGCAAGAGGGGCAGTATTTGGTGACGTTCTGGCAAACTTACTAAAAAAAGTTGGTTATAAAGTTACTAAGGAATACTATATTAACGATGCTGGAGCGCAGATAGATACACTAATAAAGTCAGTATATCTGCGGTACAAAGAAGCTCTGGGAGAAAAAATCAGTATAGAAAAAGGTTTATACCCAGGTGAATATTTAAAACCGATAGGGGAGGAGCTGGCCAAAAAATATGACAAGGAGCTTCTAAAAAAGCAAGATAATCAGATAATTAGAGACTATACTTTAAGTTCTATCTTAGAACTTATAAAGGAAGACATGAACTTGCTTGGAGTAAATCATGATGTTTTTACTTCAGAGTATGAGCTACAAAAAAGTGGCAAAATTGAAGAGAGTATAAAGATATTGTCTGACAAGGGTCTAGTGTATGAAGGGTACTTGGAGAAACCAAAAGGCAAAGAAAGCGAAAATTGGACTTCCAGAAAAGAAATGTTATTTCGCTCTACAAAATTTGGTGATGACGTTGACCGCGCACTGAAAAAAGAGGACGGCAGTTGGACTTATTTTGCCTCGGATATTGCTTACCATTTTGATAAGATATCACGTGGTTTTAACAATATGATCTTAGAGGTTGGTAGTGACCACGGCGGTTATGTCAAAAGACTCAAAGCAGTCGTCTCTGCGCTCAGTGATGATCAAGCAAAAATAGAGGTAAAACTGCATAATATTGTGAATTTTTTCGAGAACGGCAAACCTGTTAAGATGTCCAAAAGATCAGGAAACTTCCTCACAGCAAGAGATGTAGTGGAAGAAGTTGGCAGGGACATAACTCGTTTTATAATGTTAACACGCAAGAATGATATGGTCTTGGACTTTGATTTTGCTAAAGTTAAAGAACAGTCAAAAGACAACCCTATTTTTTACGTGCAATATGCGCATGCTCGTGCTCACTCATTAATGCGTAATGCTCCAAAAGAGCTCCCAACAGCAGATTCTTCACTTTTAAAGACCGATGGGGAGCTCTTCCTCATAAAAACCTTAGCAAAGTGGCCAAATGTGATAGAAACTGCAGCAAGGCTTTATGAGCCACACAGAATTACTTTCTACTTACTTGAAGTTGCAGAAGCGTTTCACGTTTTATGGGGGTATGGCAAGAGTGATTTAAACATGCGGTTCATACTGGAAGACAACTTAAACCTCACCGCTGCAAGAATGTTTCTCGTACAAGCCTTAGCGCACGTCATCGCTTCTGGACTTTCTATCTTCAATATAGAGCCTTTGGAAGAGATGAGTTGATTTTTTTATGCAAGATTGTTTTTTCAACGAATAGAGAAGTTGACAAAATTAAGTAAAAATGTTATAGTTTATAGTAGTATTTTCTGGTTAATATATGGCTCACAGTCAAAAAAAGCTCAATGTTAATGTAAGTTTTGACAGTAAATTGGCTCAGTATCTTACAGAAATGGCAGAGACTCAAAATAAAACTATTCCTGAAGTTTTAGTAGATTTAGTGGAAGAAGAGTTCGAAGAAGATGTAGAGCTATCCAAAATAGCTGACGATCGCCTCTCTGAAGGTGAAGAAGAAGTAGAGGATGATGAAAACATCTGGAAATAAAACTTACACTATAAAATTCTTAAAAAATGTTATTGAAAAAGAAATTCCAGCTCTTCCGGCAAAGATTAAATTAATGGTTCAGGAGGCCATAAAGAACGCCTTACAGTTGATCCTTTTAATCTAGGAAAGCCTTTATGTCATAGCTTTAGAGGGCAATATAGGATAAGGGTTAGCAACTACCGTATATATTTACAGCATAAATCATTCAGAGCGCAGAGTACTTATTACTGCAGTGGGGCATAGAAAAAACATTTACAAACACAGGAGATTACACAATTAAAAATATAAGAAGACAACTTAAACCTTACCGCTGCAACTCGTGCAAGCCTTAGATCGCTTCTGGACTTTCCATCTTTAATATAGAACCTCTGGAAGAAATGAGTTGATTTTTTTTTGTTACAATATGTAATGATCAAAATATTATTCAAAGTAGGGTAAAGTTATGACAATCAGTTTTAGGGAGTATTCAACTGTATTCACTGAAGTTGCGGAACAGACAGATTTAAATGGAAATAACATAATTGAAAGAATAAAAGGGCAGTTTAAATCACGCCAAAGTGACTATGAGGAGTGGCAAGCAGCCAATTTTCATGTGGACTTCTTATTTCAATCTATTCTTTGTCAAGGTAACGAAGAAGATAAACACACGTTATTACATTTAGCTGCTCACACAGGCCGTATCAAGATAATCAAAGCTCTAATAAAAAAAGGGGCAGATGGTGTGCCGTAGAGACACAAAGAATGTTCAAGTAAGAGCAAACTAAGTGCAAAAGCTGCACAGTAGATGAGGGTAGGTCCCTCGGAGCCGGTTTACAAGAGCAGGCTTCAAACAACCATAAGCTGCTTTGGTAAAGAGCCAAGGTAGTGAGCGTTATGGAAAAGGCATAATTATATGTCATGTAAGGAATAGAGAGATGAACGAAAGTGAACCACTGATGAAGTGTCGAAACCTTTTAAATGACGTCAAAACCAGGGGGTCGTTTGTAACCTGGGATAAATCTATCGGGAGCTTGTTTACTGGATAGATGGCGTCCGGCATAAAGGTGGCATGAATCTATTTCAGGCTATTGTGTGGAACTACGGGAACCTGTCGTTTCGATGATAAGGGAGAAATCCAAGGAGCTAAACTCTAAGGATGAGAGTACCGATGCGAAAAACAGGGGCGGATCAGCTCGTAGTAGTGAAGAAGTTTCTGTAATGGAAATGGAGCGAAGGAGCTGAGTTATTCAGTTTTAATTATGTATCAACCGAAAGGGAGGAGTTAATGAATAAAACAAAGTCTTTTGATATACCAAAGCAACTTATTTGTAGGGCTTATAAACAAGTATCGAAAAATAAAGGTGCGGCTGGTGTGGATGAGGTTTCGATAACAAAGTTTGAAGAAAATCTAAAAGATAATCTGTACAAACTATGGAATAGGATGTCATCCGGAAGTTATTTTCCAGAGCCGGTAAAAGCTGTTGCGATACCAAAAGATACAGGAGGGCAAAGAATTTTATGTGTTCCTTCAGTATTCGACAGGATAGGGCAAACGGCTGCTGCTATGTATCTAGAGCCGCTGGTAGAACCAAAATTTCATGAGGATTCATATGGTTATAGACCAAATAAGTCTGCACTGGATGCGGTAGATACAGCTCGTAAAAGATGCTGGAGGTACGATTGGACGATAGATCTTGATATATCTGGATTTTTCGACAATTTGGACCACGGCTTGGCATTGCAAGCTATCAAAAAGCACACAGACTGCAAATGGGTCATACTGTATGTTGAGAGGTGGATGAAAGCCCCCATTCAGCAAGCAGATGGCAGTAAGGTAGTTAGGGATAAAGGAGTTCCGCAAGGAGGTTCAGTTAGCCCAATCATCTCTAATATATTCATGCATCATGTGTTTGATATATGGATGAAAAAGAACTACCCGACAGTACCATTTGAGAGGTATGTGGATGATGCGATAGTGCACTGCAGAACAGAGAAACAGGCAGAGTTTGTGAAAGTAATGATCGAAGAAAGATTGGCTGAGTATAAGTTGAAATTGCATCCTGAAAAGACACAGATAGTGTACTGTAAGGATGACAATAGGAGTGGTGAATTTCCTAAACAAAGTTTTAATTTTCTGGGTTACACATTCAGACCCAGGTTAGCAAGAAATAAAATAGGGAAGTATTTTGTTTCATTTCTTCCAGCAATTAGCAACAAGGCCAAGAAAAAGATTACTACAACCATAAGGTCATGGAAAATGCTACGAAATACGCATATAACATTAGAGGAGATATCAGGAAAAGTAAATCCAATAGTCAGAGGCTGGTATCAGTACTATGGCAAATTTTACAGAACTGAAGTATACAAATCTCTAAAGAATATAGAGCGGCATCTAGAAAAGTGGGTGAAAAGGAAATATAAGAGACTCAGGAGTCACGGAAGACTAGCAAGACAATTTCTAGGAAAGGTGAGAAAGAGGTCTCCGGATATTTTCTATCACTGGACACTAGGGTTAGGCCAAAAGGCTGAATAATGGAAGCTGTATAAATCGAGAGGTTTACGTACAGTTTTGCGAGAGACTGGTGGGGAAGTTCCACTGGTCTACTCTCCTTAATGCAGTGAGTCAAAATCATAAAAATACTCCTTTGCATGTGGCTATTGGCGAGATAGATGTAATAAATGCTCTATTAGACAAGGGTGCAAAGGTTAATGCAGTGAATAAATTGGGAGATACTCCTTTGCATATAGCTGTTAAGGATGGCAATGTAAATTTAGTAAAGGCTCTATTAGATAAGGGTGCAAATTTTTTATTAAAGAATAAAGATGGCAAGACTCCAAAAGACTTAGCTATAGATGATAGAATAAAAAAGCTTCTGAAAGAATCTACATCAGCAACCCAAAAAGGTATTTACGCCGGTAGTGCAACCGCATTATTAGGCACTGCAGCAGCAGCACTAGCAGTTGGTGGTGTTACATATATGATGTTAAAGCCTAGTACTGAAATGGATGAAGTGAAAGAAGAACAAGGCATAACTGGTGATGAGCGGAAAGTATAGCCGCTTGATCTGCTGGATCCCAGTGGGCTTTGTTGCATAGCGTTCAGGAAAACTAGCAGTTACTGACAAAATTCATTATAAAATAGCCATTTAACTGCTTAAAGAAAAAATATGCCACAGAAAATGAAAGTCAGTAACCAAAACGAATATAACAAATTCCTTGAAAAAAGGGGAAATATTTTTCACTTCATTAACGAAGCAATTGAAAATTGGTATGAAAATAGTCCAAAAATGCAAGGCGGCAGCTATATTTACAGTGATAAAGTTGTAATTTTGGTGCATATAATCGTCAATCTCTTTAGAATTGGTTTAAGACAAACAGTCGGATTTATAAAAGGATATTTGCAACAAATAGGAAAAGATTTGCAGCTATTCGCAAGCTTCAAAAAAAACTTAATATTAAGATCAATGATTGCAGAAAATAATATGAAAGATATTGAAGTTGCCGTAGATAGCACAAATTTATAACATGTATTAAACAAGACTTGACCTGACACTTTAAAAAAGTAAGTTAAAAATAAAGGAGTGTTAGATATGAGTACAATACAGACAAAAATATTAAAACCAAAGCTAGAGAACTAGCAAAACAACTAGGAAATGTGTCTCAAGCATGCAAAGTGATGGGATACTCAAGAGATACATTTTATCGCTTTAAGGAGTTATATGAAAATGAAGGAGAAGAAGCATTACATGAAATAAGTAAGAAAAAACCGCTATTAGCAAACAGAGTTTCCGACGATATAGAAAGAGCAGATAGCAACAGAATTTCCAGCATATGGGCAAGAAAGAGCTGCAAATGAACTGAGAAAAAGAGGTATCCCAAGGAGGATGTATGGCTTCTAAGAAACTCCCTCAACTAGTTCCACAATGTTCGTACAGTTGTGCATAGGATGACAAAAGAGTAAACTTTATCTATGTGAGCTATATCTTATAACAATTCCAGACTAGATTATTTTCTTGCAGCGAATAAGTGGAAACTTTTCGCTTAACTGTAGAGTAGAAGAGAGCTCACTAAAAAACTTTGCTAGCGTATCATCTTTAGGCTTATGGTATATATCGCTAGAAACTCCTGATTGAATAATTTTACCATTTTTCATTACGTAGATAAAATCTGCAACTTTCAATGCTTCTTGCGGGTCATGAGTTACCATTAGCACAGGGATATTTTTACTTCTAAAAAGGGACAATATATGTTGTCTTATTCGGCACTTGAGCAGTATATCTAAATTAGAAAATGGTTCATCTAACAACACAACATCAGGGTTTTGTGCCATCACTCTTGCTATTGCAACTAATTGTTGCTGTCCTCCAGATAAGGCGTTAGGGTACATATTTTCGTATTTTTCTATATTGAGTAACTTCAAAATTTCCAATGCAATTAGGTGCTTTTCTCTCTTGGAAGAGCTGCGGATAGCAAAGGTTATATTTTCTACTACTGTTTTATGAGGAAATAATGCAGAATGCTGAAAAATCAATCCGATATTTCTATGCTCTATAGCGACTGATGCCTTATTGCTTGCAACTAACCTATCATTTATAAAAATAGTTCCAGATTTTGGATTTTCTATCCCCGCAATTAATTTCAAAATTGTTGACTTGCCACAGCCAGAATGCCCCAATAAACATGCAACATTTCCTTTCTTTACTTTAATGTTTATATTGTTTAAAGCAAAGTCGTTTTGATTGTTATAGAAATAACCAATGTTGTTAACTAGCATTAATCTTACTTAAACCATGTTATTAAATATAATAGCATTATACTCAAGAAGTACAGAAATGTTTTTTGTCGTCATAAATTGGTTATGCAAGAAATCTAGAAAAGAGAAGGATTTTTTGCTATAACTTTACATAAATGGTAGGAAACATGGGACTATAGCTCAGCAGGATAGAGCGTTGGACTCCTAATCCGAAGGTCGTGCGTTCGAATCGCACTAGTCCCACCACATTAAATTTCATGGAGATTTTTTCTCACAAATACACACACCTTTTTTTGCGGTTTTAAGATATAAATTCCCTTTAAGTTAATATTTATAGCGAAACAACAACCGTCATCCCGCTGCTTGTTAGCGGGATCTAGAGATACCGCGGTGGTATGACGTAGAGCCAGCATAACACAACACTTTTATACTCACCAACTCAGTATCCTGGATTCCAGTGTCAGCTACTTGCATGACACCGTCATAAAGAGAAGAGATGCTACAGCGGAAAAGTTGAAAAAGGCAGCTACCACTGAATTGAAATAAGTAGCTACCCAAAGTTCAGTACAACATGGTGTTTGTAAAACTTAATTTGTCGCTTCCTAGTAATTCTGATATAGTTACTTTAGTTAAAGTCTACAAAAGTTTATAAATGGCAACCTTAAGTGTAAGAGAAGCTTTATGCACAGCAATTAGAGAAGAAATGCAAAACGACCCTGATGTGCTTATCATGGGTGAAGAAGTTGCAGAGTATGATGGTGCTTATAAAGTAACGAAAGGATTACTGAAAGAGTTTGGAGAAAGTAGGGTAATTGATACACCTATTACCGAACATGGATTTGCTGGTCTTGCTGTTGGAGCAGCATTTGCTGGGTTAAAGCCAATCGTTGAGTTTATGACTTTTAATTTTTCTATGCAGGCTATTGACCAAATTGTGAATTCCGCAGCAAAAACAAATTATATGTCAGGCGGACAACTTGGATGCCCTGTAGTATTTCGTGGACCAAATGGCGCTGCAGCAAGAGTTGCTGCACAACACTCTCAATGCTTTGCATCTTGGTATTCGCATATACCGGGGTTAAAAGTAATAGCACCCTATTTTGCCTCCGATTGCAGAGGTCTGCTTAAAGCTGCAATTCGTGACCCTAATCCGGTAATATTTCTAGAAAACGAAATAGCTTATGGACATGAGCATGAAGTTTCTGACTCTGAGCTATCAAACAAAGATTATCTACTTGAGATAGGCAAAGCTGCTGTTATACGGGAAGGAAAGGATGTAACTATCACTGCTTTTTCATTAAAATTAATGGATGCCTTAAATGCAGCAGATTTACTTTCTGATGAGGGCATAGAAGCTGAAGTTATTGACCTCAGAACCTTAAGACCACTTGACACTCAAACTGTTATTAACTCTATTCAGAAGACTAATAGGTTAGTTAGTGTAGAAGAAGGATGGCCATTTGCAGGAATAGGAGCAGAGCTGTCAGCCGTTGTCATGGAACAAGGATTTGACTACCTTGATGCTCCAGTTATACGCGTAACTGGCGAGGACATCCCCTTACCTTATGCTACGAATCTAGAAAAAAAAGCATTACCACAAGTGGAAGATATAGTTGAAGCGGTGCATCAGGTCTGTTTTAGAAAAAAATAAGTTTTAATTTCCAATACGATAAAGAAAGCAACTTATTGACAAAAGGATCTATTTCTTTTTGTCCACTCCACATTGGTCCATCAAAGAAGTATTTCCACCTATACCACCCATTACTTTTGTCACAATAGTTTTAGCACCGAAAAATACAGCACAAAATACACCGAGTGCAAAAAGAGCTGGCCATGGCATTCTACCAAATATCGCAAGCAAAGCTGCACCTATTATCACTACGGTCATAAGCGGTCCACCTATTCCCCAAACGTAGCCAATGATATTACATATTACTTGAGCAGTTGTATCGTCATTAGCGTTAGCAGCACTTCCAACATGAGAGAAAGAAATAAATAATACTATAAGAAAAATATTGAAAATTCTCTTGATTGTAGGGTTCATCCCTATACCTTAAATTTAGATATTGCAATTATACCTAAAATACTATAATTTTTAGTAAAACTAGCATAAAGATTGAATAACAAGCGGTGCCACAAAAGTAGTTGACACACAACTGCACGAACATTGTAATATGGCACGATATCACATAGTAAACGATGTCATCCCAGTGCCCAGACACTGGGATCCATTTTCTTTTTTCTAGATTCCAGCGTCACGCGCTGGAATGACAGCAGTCCTACGTCATACCGCCGCGAACCGTCATACCGCGATTCATTCGCGGTATCTCGGCAATAGATCCCGCTAACAAGCAGCGGGATGACGGTTGTCGATAAACATTTAAGAAATTTACCAAACGAAAAAAAAGGCAAAAGAAGCCCTAGTCATTGTCTATTTTCAGTATTGGCGTTTTTTAAGTCTTAAACACTGCAATTTAGCTGCTTTTAAGTGCAACTCACCTTAGTTTAAATGTTTAAGAAATTTACTAAGCAGAAAAAAAGGCAAAAGAAACCCCGTGTTAGCTAGTTGTCACTCTCTAATCCTGCAAAATCGGCGTACTATACTGTCTTAAACGACTTATAAGCGCGTTTCAGCTTATATAGGTAAAAACCCAGAAATGTTGTGAAGACATAAGGTGCACATAGTGCAAAAAATTAAAAATAAGACGCCAACTACGTTGTTTTCTTGCTGTTTAATCTGCACAGATGAAGGTAACTGAATACCTTCAGTTTTATGATAAGGGGGCTGGCGGAGTTTGTCAAGGAATTTTTATGGCTGCGCTGGAATGACATTTGGGAGTTGTGGTCCACTTCTAAATGATAAGAGCCTCAATGAATTTATTAGTTTATTACATGTCTCTTTTCATGTATAAATCTATAGAAAGTTTTATACGGAAGTTGTTTTATGAGCAAAATTATAGAAATCAGAGCACCAAAAACTCTTGGTGGTGAGTCAGTTACGGAAGGTATAGTAAAAATAAAGAAAAATATTGGCGAGGCAGTAAAAGTAGATGATCTGATTTTTGAAATTGAGACTGATAAAACAGCACTCGAATTAACTGCAGAAACTTCGGGGCAAATAACTGAATTTCTTGTAAAGGAAGATGATGTGATAAGTCCTGATCAATTATTAGCGAAGCTTTCCGTGGGAGAAGTAAAAGAGGAAGCAAGAAAAGAAGATACAAGCGAAAGTGCTGCTAAAAAAGATGCTCCATCAGCTCGTAAAATTATGGAAGAAAATGCAATCAGTGCAGAAAGCGTCAAAGGAACTGGCATGGGAGGCAGAGTAACAAAAGCAGATGTAATAGGTCATATGAACAAAGCAGAACAACCTGCAATAAAACAATACGAATTGCCAAAAAGTGTAGTAAGTGGAGAGCAAAGAGAGGAACGGGTGAAAATGAGTAAAATAAGGCAAGTAATTGCCGCTCGTTTGAAAGCGTCGCAAAATACTGCCGCAATACTGACCACGTTCAATGAAATCGACATGAAAAATGTCATGGATCTAAGAGCAAAATATAAGGACGCCTTTGAAAAAAAATATGGAATAAAACTTGGTTTTATGTCGTTTTTTATAAAGGCAGTGGTGCAAGCACTGAAAGAAATTCCTGAAATTAACGCTGAAATCTCAGGCGATGAAATCATATATAAACATTACTATGACATAGGTGTTGCTGTTGGCACTGACAAAGGCCTTGTTGTGCCAGTTATTCGAAGTGCTGATCAGATGTCATTTGCAGAAATTGAGTTGACTTTAGTTGCTCTTGGCAAAAAAGCTCGCGAGGGTAAATTACAAGTATCAGAAATGGAAGGTGCAACATTTACCATCTCAAACGGCGGAGTATACGGTTCGCTCCTTTCTACTCCCATAATAAACCCTCCGCAATCTGGAATACTTGGAATGCATTCAATACAAAACAGGCCAGTTGCTGTTGGTAATGCAGTAGAAATCAGACCTATGATGTACATTGCTCTCTCTTACGATCACAGAATAGTTGATGGCAAAGGAGCAGTAACTTTCCTCGTTAAAATAAAAAATTATATAGAAGATCCAAGCAGATTAGTTTTGGAAGTGTAGCTCAAATGAGTTATTGTTAATCTAGTGTTGCTAAAAGCCTAAATATCATCTAGCTCTGCCAGCAGTTTAGCAACTTCCGGATGATTTGAGTAGCGATGTTTCCTAAAGATGGATGAAGCCCGTGCAAACAACTCCTTTTGTTTCTTATGGTTACCTAGAGCACTATAGGCGTCGCTTAGGTTTATCAGTAGTGTAGCAACTTCCGGGTGATCAGGGCCATAATGTTTTTCAAGAATAGGCAAGGCCTGTTCAAACAGCTCCTTTTGTTTCTCGTGGTCACCTAAGTCCCCATGAGAGATGCCGAGGCTTACCAGTAGCTTAGCAACTTGAATATGACCAGAGCCATAATGTTTCTCAAAAATAGGTGAAACCCGTTCAAACAACTCTTTAGCTTTCTGAGGATTACCTAAATCCCTGTAAACGTTACCTAGATTTGCTAGTGTTCTGGCAAATTCGAAATGATCAGGCCCATAATGTTTCTTTTGAATCGCTAGAGCCCGTTTAAGCAGCTCTTTAGCTTTCTGAGGATTACCTAAATCCCTGTAAGCATTACCGAGACTCACTAATACTCTAGCAACTTTGAAATGATCAGGGCCATAGTGTTTCTCGAAAATAGGTAAAACCTGTTCAAGCAACTTTTTTGCCTTCTGAGGATTACCTGAAGCCCCAAGAGCATTGCCTAGAATTTCCCATAGTTCAACAACTTTAGAAGTAATCATGGACATGATGCTTCTCAAGAATAAATGAAGCCTGCTCAAGCAACTCCTTTGCTTTCCGAGGGTTACCTAAATCCCCATAGGTGATACTTAGGTTTGCCAGTAGCTTAGCAACTTGAATATGACCAGAGCCATAATGCTTCTTAAAAATAGGTAGAGCCTGTTCAAATAACTCTTTTGCTTTCTGAGGATCACCTAAATCTCCATAAGTTCCGCCTAGGTTTTTTAGTATTATAGCAACTGTAAAATGATCATGCCCATAATGTTTCTCTTGAATTGCCAAAGCTCGTTCGAGCAACTCTTTTGCTTTCTGAAGATTGCCTAAATCCCCATGAACATTACTTAGGTTTGTCAGTGTAATAGCAACCTGGAAATGACTGGAATCATAATGTTTCTCTTGAATTGCCAAAGCTTGTTCAAGCAACTCTTTTGCTTTCCATGGATTACCTAAGCCCCTGTAAACGGTACCGAGGCTCACTAGCGTTCTAGCAACTTCGAAATGATCAGATCCATAATGTTTCTCTTGAATTGCTAAAGCCCGTTCGAGCAACTCTTTTGCTTTCTGAGAATTACCTAAATCTCCATAGGCATCACCTAGATTTGTCAGTGCAATGGCAACTTGGAAATGATCAGAGCCATAGTGTCTCTCAAGAATAGGTAAAACCTGTTCAAGCAACTCCTTTTGTTTCTGAGGATCACCGGAGGTACCATAAACGATACTGAGGTTCATCAATGTAATGGCAGCTTGAAAATGATCAGAGCTATAATGTTTCTCTTGAATTGCTAAAGCTCGTTCAAGCAACTCTTTTGCTTTCCGGGGATTACCTAAGCCCCTGTAAACGGTACCGAGACCTACTAATGTGCTAGCAACCTGGGGATGATCAGGCCCATAATGTTTCTCTTGGATTGCTAAAGCCTGTTCAAGCAACTCCTTTTTTTTCTCATGGTTACCTAAATCCCCATAAACAATACCAAGGTTTGTCAGTGCAATGGCAACTTGGAAATGATCAGAGCCATAGTGTCTCTCAAGAATAGGTAAAACCTGTTCAAGCAACTCCTTTTGTTTCTGAGGATTACCCAGATTCCCATAGGCGTTGCTTAGGTTTGTTAGTGTAATAGCAACTTGGAAATGATCAGAACCATAATGTTTCTCAAGAATAGGTAAAGCCTGTTTAAGTAACTCCCTTTGTTTCTTATGATTACCTAGATTCCCATAGGCGATACTTAGGTTTGCCAGTGCTATAGCAACTGTAAAGTGATCAGAACCATAATATTTCTTAAAGATAGATAAAGCCTGTTTGAGCGACTTCTTTTGTCTTCTAGGATTACCCAAGTAATAATATCCATCATTCATCCACGTTAACAAATTCACAAGATAATCCTTTTCTATTGCTTGTTTTTCTGGAGGATTTTTTGCTAGCCAATTATCTATATGTGACAGAAATGCTTCTAAATGAGGCAATAATTGTCGTTTCTTAGCGTGATCTTCTAATTTATCACTGTCATGAGGAAAACTTTCTTTCAGTAATTCAAAAGTCTTTTTCACAACCTTGTTTTTGCCTTGTTTTTCTAACTCTATTCTTGTTACTTGCTGTACTAACCTGTGAACGTTGACTGAACTTTGCTCTTCTCCTGAGTTGATCATTGAATATTGCTTAAGTAGTTGGATAGCATCACCTAACTTTTCTCTATTGCGTTCTAATCCTAAAAACATTTCTACAGGAATATTGTCAGAGGCAATATAGGCGATAATATCTAAAATTTCTTTGGCTTGCTGGCCATACTCTGCGTTGTCTTTGATTTTATTAATAGTAATTCTCCAGGTTATAAAAGTTGTCTCGGTGTAACTATCATTGCTGTCTTCAGGAAACTTGAAATCAAGCAATTTTTCTGCTTCCTCTTTATACCTTTTTAAATAATCACTGATTTCAAACCTCAAGCCTACATTCTTTAATGCTATATCCCTTTCTTTTATGTATGCAACTGCCTGCTGCAGGGCTAAAGGAAAATGCTGTAATGTCTCTGCTAAATTCTTTATTTCATTTTCTTGTGATCCATCCTTTATATCCAATGCTTTTCTAATGAAGTCTATGGACTCTTTAAATATACCCAATGTTAATACTTCTATATCTCCCCATTTTTGATTACGCGAGGTAATCAAAACACTAGGTTTATTATCATCAGATGATAAAAAGTGGGACGGTAAAAATTGACTAATACCAGCATCTTGACCTTCACTTCTATATTTTTCTGCATTATCGAAAACAAAGAGACTTTTTCTCTTGGCAAAAAAAGCATATATATCTCTTACAATAGATTCAACATCCCTATCTTCTGTAGGAATGCCTAAAAGACCTTTAGCTAATCTGAAAAAAGACTGCACTATAGTTTCATAGGTTGCAGCATTTATCCATATAATATTGTTGTCATAATCTTTACTGTGCTTTTCAATATATTTTCTGACTAACTCAGTCTTACCGATTCCTCCCAAACCACTGATAGAAGCTAGATGCGATATTACTGTGGCTACACCTTGGCTTTCTTGTATTGACTCATGCAACTTTTTTAGCTCTGTCTTTCTTCCAGTAAACGATCCTACTGGGTTTCTTACCTCAAATCGAAAGCCTCCTAAGAACCTGTACATGATCTCAAGAAAGGAATAAACTAAGAGATAATGTATATAAGTTAGGATATATGAGGAGTTTATACCCAAGTAATATAAGTCGGGAAAGATTTGAGATTATATTACCAGATCTAGAGTCCTGTAGAAAAAAAACAAAACCAAGAAAACTTGATTTGTATGATGTATTTTGTGGAGTGTTATACGTTCTGAAAAGCGTTTGTCAGTGGAGAATGCTACCAAAAGAGTTTCCAAAATGGCGCAATTGTTACGACTATTTTAAGAAGTGGAGTGAAAAACCAGATGCAAATAAAGAAAGTGTTCTGGAGCTGGTGTTAAAAAAAAATAGTTGGCGTAGTCCGACAAAACAATGGTCGGAAAGAAAAAACCAGCTTCTGCATAATTGATGCACAGAGTGTAAAAAATGCAGATACTGCTGAAGAAAAAGGCTACGATGCAGGCAAAAAGATTTCAGGAATAAAACGCCATATTGCAGTAGATACGCAAGGTTTGCCACATGCAATTTATGTAACAACAGCAGAGATAACTGACCGTAGCAGTGCTGTGAGAATAGACTTCTTTCAAAATTCATGTATGGAGCTCAAAATTGTGAATTGCAGCAATCAAATTAAACCTTAAACCAAAACGTTTTCGTCGGTTTCTATACCTGTCCGAGATGATTTTAAACCTTTTCAATAAGCCAATTACGTTTTCAACAATTGCCCTTTGGCTCATAAGTGCCCTGTTCTCTTTTTTTTGTTCTTTGCTTAACGGATTCTTTTTCATTTTCCTGTGCGGTAATACAACATTTTTGTGTATCTTCTGCATTCCCCTGTAGCCGGCATCAGCTAAGATTTTGGTGTCCGGTAATATTGCTACCTTTGATTCTCTAAACATCCGAAAATCGTGTTTTCTACCATTCGAGAAAGATGTGCATATGACTTTTTTACTCTTCTTCTCTGTTACTATTTGTGTTTTTATAGTATGCCTTTTTTTCTTTCCAGAGTAGAAGGGCTTTTGCTTTTTTTTGGTCTCTCTACTGGCGTTTCAGTTCCGTCTATTACTAAAACTTCATATTCTACATCACTCTTTAATAGCTCTTTTTTTCCTGGTAATGCAAAATCTGGATGTTTTATTAATATGTCTTCTACCTATCTTATTATTTTAAAACTGTTACTTTCACTCATGCCATAGCTTTGCCCAATATGAAAATATGTACGATATTCTCTTATATATTCCAGTGCCATAAGTAGCCTGTCTTCTATGCAAAGTTTACTTTTTCTTCCACTTCTAGCTTTTTTTCTTTTATCCTCCACTTCTAGAATTTCTACCATTCGCTCAAATGTTGCTTTTTTTACCCCTGTTAAACGTCGAAACTTTTCTCCTTCTAACTTTTCTATTTCCTTATATTTCATGCTTTCAAATACTTCATCTTACACTCCCTCTAACAATTTTGAAAGAAGTCTAATGGTAGAAAATGCAAAAGAAAACCTCTCGGGAGTTAAAAATGTACTGGTTGATGCAGGCTATACGGGAGAGAATTTTGCAACACAAATAAAAGCAACTATTGGTGCAACTGTTGAGGTAATAAAACGCAGTGAATTACATACCTTTGCTGTATTGCCAAAAAGATGGGTTGTAGAGCGTTCTTTTGCTTGGTTGGAAAAATGTAGACGGTTATGGAAAAATTGCGAGCGTAAACTCAACACCAGCTTGCAAATGGTAGTTCTTGCTTTCACTGCTTTGTTCCTCAAAAGATTATGAACAGGTTCTAAGAAAACGTCTCCCTTTTTCTTTCAGCCAATCTAGCATTTCTTCTTGAAATCGGGCGTAAACATTCTTTCTGTCAATATCATTAAATTGCTCACCTAGCTCACTTTTGATAATATCCGCTAGTTTTATTTCATTAGGCTGATTTACTGCAAATACTAATTTGTCAAAAAATTCTTTTATACTCTCTTCTAACCCATTCTTTATTATTTGTTTAAATTTGCCTTGCCACCTTTGATTTCTTTCCAATTTTCTTTTTGAGTCCTGATCTGGTTTACTTTGAAGTTTTTCTATCTCCTCTTTTAATTCTTTTATCGTCTCTTCCACAGCACCCTTAAATGTCGGTTGCATTATTGAAATCATGTTATCGTGAGTACAAAAGAACTTATATCTAGTGCCGCCGTCTTTAAAAAAGACATCACTAGTGTCGATTACTTCAACTAAAATTTCTATTTCCTCGTTTGGTCCTGAAGTTTTTACCTTCAATTTCCTCACTGTGTTTTGTGCTGTACTTTGATCCAGATCAAAATCGATATTAGTACAGATAATAAAATCTTTCAGGTTACCATCTGCAAAATCTTGATTATTTTTAATCTTTAGATAAGAGATGAAATACTTTGCTAACCTAAATTCATCTCTATTTTTATCTTTTGTAAGTAAGTCCCTTACTTCAATTTTTCTATTATCTTCATCTTGTGTATGTTTAGCCTGCAAAAAGCGGTATGCTTTCTTACTACCCTGGGTATATTCAAACACTAAGTCATCAAACTTTCTGGCTTCTTCTATTTCTCTACCTAAGCGAAAAGAATGCTGATAAAGTACTCCGCGATGCAAAAACAGCATCAATACCTTTAACTGATAGATATTACCGTGCATAACTAGTTACCCCATACAGGCTGCAATAAATTTATTTAGTCTAGAATTAAAGATTACCAAATACCTCAAATAATACAACGGTATCTTCAATATTTTGATAGAAGGCCTTCGAGGGTAGGAATTGCTTAGCAAACTCTTAATTCTTGATTTAAAAAAGACTTTCCAAAGATTTCCCAAATCTAATATATCATTGCCGCAGGCTGCATTTAGTAATATAATCTCATATTAAATAAGACTTTACTTAAGTTTATGCTAGATTCTCCGCTAATTTTGACAGCCATTCTTATATTTTTCATTTTTACGTTGTCATTCTTTTTTATAAGAAAGATATTTGGGTCAACAAATAAGAAGATAATAAAATCCTTTAGGAAAATTGTTCAGCAAATAAATGCATTAGAAACAGAAATGCAGAGCTTATCTGATGAGGAGCTTGCTGGTAAAACTGAAGAATTCAAACGAGAATTGAAAAATGGGAAAACGTTAAATGATCTTCTCGTACCTGCATTTGCAGTTGTGCGTGAAGCCTCTCGAAGGTTTCTTAACATGAGGCACTTTGATGTTCAACTGATTGGTGGAATGGTGCTCCACAATGGCATGATATCAGAAATGAAAACAGGAGAGGGAAAGACACTCGTTGCAACTTTAGCAGCATATCTAAATTCCTTAGAAGGGAAAGGCGTACATGTCGTAACTGTTAACGACTATCTTGCAAAACGGGACACAGAGTGGATGAGCAAATTATATAATTCTCTTGGGGTTTCTGTTGCGTTTATTACGAATAACTTGACAGACGAAGAGAGGAAAGAGGCTTACAGTGCAGATATCGTGTATTCCACAAATAACGAGCTTGCCTTTGATTACCTGCGAGACAATATGAAATTTTCTCAAGAAGACATGGTTCAGAGAGGCTTTCACTACGGAATAGTTGATGAAGTGGACTCAATACTCATTGATGAAGCTCGCACTCCGCTTATTATTTCTGGCCCGGTTGAGGAAAACAATCAGATATATAAGCATATCAATAAAATAGTAACCAAATTAGTTGACTCCGATTATGAAGTAGATGAAAAAGGTAGAACGGTATTCTTGACTGAAGATGGTATTTCACGAGTGGAGGAACTACTAAGGTCATACAATCTCATTCCTGAAAATTCCTCGCTCTATGATACTGACAGCATGATAATGACTCATTATATAGACCAAGCATTACGTGCATATAAGCTGTTTACTGCTGATAAAGATTATATAGTAAAGGATGGCAAGGTAGTGATTATTGATGAATTTACTGGGCGTATGATGGAGGGCAGGAGATATTCCGATGGTCTTCATCAGGCACTTGAAGCGAAGGAGAATCTTGAAATTCAGCATGAAAACCAAACTTTAGCATCGGTCACATTTCAGAATTACTTTCGTATGTACAATAAACTTTCCGGAATGACGGGAACAGCAGCAACAGAGGCAGAAGAGTTTCGTGATATATACAGATTAAATGTAGTAAAAATTCCAACCAATGTACCTGTAAAAAGAGTTGATATTGATGATGAAATTTACGGTACAGAAAAGGAAAAATTTAATGCTGTACTAAAATTTATAGAAGAATGCCACAAACGCCTTCAACCGGTCCTTGTTGGCACGGTAAGCATTGAAAACTCTGAGAAGCTTTCTGCGCTTTTGCAAAGCCATTCTCTTAAGCACTCAGTATTGAATGCTCGTTATCATGAACAAGAGGCGTACATAATAGCACAAGCTGGAGTGCCAGGCAGTGTCACCATAGCAACTAACATGGCAGGGCGTGGAACTGATATTCAGCTTGGTGGAAATGCTGAAATGATCGCAAAGGTGGAGCTAAAGAAGATAAAAAATGCTGATGAAAGAGAAAAAAAATACCAAGAAATAGTCGAAAGAGTAAAAAAAGATAAGGAAATTGCTATAAAAGCTGGTGGTTTATGTGTGGTTGGAACCGAAAGACATGAAAGCAGGAGAATAGATGATCAATTACGTGGCCGTTCTGGCCGTCAGGGTGATCCTGGACTTTCTAAGTTCTTTTTATCACTTGAAGATGACCTAATGAGAATATTTGGTTCTGATAGAATGAGAAGCTTTTTACAAAAAGTAGGGTTAAAGAATAACGAAGCTATTCATCATCCATGGATCAATAAGGCACTCGAGAAAGCGCAAAAGAAAGTTGAAGCTAGAAACTATGATGTGCGAAAATCTTTGCTTAAGTTTGATGACGTAATCAATAACCAACGTAAAGTTATTTTTAAGCAGAGAAACAATATCTTAGGTGACGAAATTAATGATTTGTTTGAAGTGTATAGCGAAGTAAATGAGAGCGTAGTAGAAGGTATAATCCAAAGTGGCTATTATGAGGATTATATTGAAGATATAGTCAAAGAATTCCATACGAGGTATGGAATAATGCTTGATAAAGAAGATTTAGCAAAGTTTTTAAACAAACAAGAAGTTTTGAATTATATAAATGATAAGATACAAGAATTTTTTACTGAGAAAGAAAAATATTTCAACAGTCAGCACACTACAGATTTGTGGAATACGATCGTGAAGCAAATGATGATAATGACACTTGATCATTTATGGAGGGAACACCTTTCAGTTCTAGAGAGCCTAAGACAAAGCATAAGCTTACGTGCCATGGGGCAGAAAGATCCACTGAATGAATTTAAACGCGAAGCTTTCTTGATGTTTGAGTCAATGCTTGAAAAATGGAAGGAACTCACCATTCACCGCCTAGCGCACTTTAAGTTGGCAGACAACCAAGAGATAGGCAATAGGTTACATTCTGCTAGAAATAGCAGACTTCCCAAAGTCTCAAGAAACGACAAATGCCCTTGCAACTCCGGAAAGAAGTACAAACACTGCCACGGTGCGGTTACTGTGGTAAATTAGCAGCTGTGGTCTGTTCACCTATATTACTGCAGCTAACCTCACTTAATTCGCTATTTAACGAATGTTCTGATACCTTATATGCAACTCCATAGGCAATACCACCAACGATCAGTGCAGATGCTACAGTAATTCCAACTATTGCTAGTGGAGGTAATGCAGTGGGATAGGCAAGTACTAGTGGAACTACAACGGCAGATATAACAACCCCAGCGGCTCCTGCTTTTGTAACTTTAGGTCTATGAATAAATGATGGATCTGCACCATATTCTAGTAGAAGTTTTGCTGTTTTTGAATATTTACTATGCAAAGCATGACCCAAAGGGGTATATCCATTTTTATCTTTCAGATCGATATTAGCTCCATTTTTTAGTAGAAGTTTTGCTGTCTTTATATGCCCATGTTCGGCAGCATAATGCAGAGGAGTTTTTCTATCTTTACCTTGTAGATTAACCTTTGCTCCTTCTTTTAACAAGAGTTCTACTACTTGCGTATGCCCGTATGCGGCAGCCCCATGTAAAGGAGCTGTACCATACTTAACTTTTACATCGATCTTCGCTCCATTTTCTAGAAGATTTTTTACTACTTTTATACATCCATGTCTAGCAGCAACGCACAAAAGAGTTTCTCCTTGCTTCAGGAAGAATTTTAGTAATTCTTCCTCATCTTTAGCTAATTTACTTAATACAAAATCCTGTATAAATAGGTGATTTATATCAAATTCGCTTTTTTTCCACTCATCATATATAAGTTGATTTGCCTGCTGCAGCTTATCTTTAATTCTATCAATTAAATTTTCCTTACTCAGACCTGGACTACTGTTAACTTCTTCTAATATTGCTTTGAACATTCTCCTAGTACAAACCATAAAAATTCATCACAGTGTATAGTTAGACTATATCATGTCAATGAGAATTTAAGAAAACACAGTAGGATTTTTACCTTATGATTCAATTACTATAACGGACTGCTTGCCTATCATCAAATTAGCGGTACAGGTTCTTCTTTTTTTCTAGATTCCAGCGTCACGCGCTGGAATGACAAGAAAGGAGTGCTGTAATGACAAAGAAGAGTGAAATTAGCACTCATTTATTATTTGTGTCGTTTTCAGTAAAAGCTTCCTCCCATGTGCCTTGAGTTGCTGCGCGGCTATACTCTGTTACTCTATTTTCAAAGAAATTCGTATGTTCCACGCCATTTAGTATTTCATCAAGCCATGGAATAGGATTATCATTGACATCATATATGGACTCAAGACCTAATTGCATTAACCGTCTGTTTGCTACGTAGCGTATGTAATTGCGCACTTCTTCTGCGGATAGTCCTTCAACGTCTCCAAAATCAAAAGCAAGCTTTATAAACTCATCCTCAAGCTCAACAATAGTGCGACATGCAGAATATAATTCCTCTTTAAACTCGTCGTCCCAAATTTCATTATTCTCTTTAATAAATGTATTAAACAACATGATAATTGAATTGGTGTGCAAAGTTTCATCACGGGCTGACCAGGCGATTATCTGCCCCATTCCTTTCATTTTTCCAAAGCGTTGGAAATTGAGCAAAATTGCAAACGATGCGAATAACTGCAACCCCTCGGTAAATGCACCAAACACTGCTAGGGTTTTAGCTACATGTTTTTTATCATGTTTTTTGCTTTCCTCAAATTCTAGCATGTACTCATACTTCTTTCTCATAGCATCATACTTTAAGAATGCTTGATACTCGCTTTCTGGCATGCCAATTGTGTCTAAAAGATAAGAATAAGCTGCAATGTGTATAGTTTCCATATTGGAAAAGCTTGCAAGCATCATGCATATTTCTGTTGGCTTAAATATATTTGAATAATGCCTCATGTAGCAGTTATTTACTTCAATGTCTGCCTGAGTAAAAAATCTAAAGATCTGGGTTAGTAGATTTTTTTCTACACTTGAAAGTTTAGTTTTCCAATCCTTCACGTCATCAGCGAGCGGAACTTCTTCAGGTATCCAATGTATCCTTTGTTGCTGTAGCCACGCATCATAAGCCCAAGGGTAATTAAAAGGTTTGTATATTGGATCTGCTTTTAACAATGACATAAGACACCTATTATTTTCTAAAGTAAATATTATATTAAGTGATATTTAGAATCAGTCAATTTAACTTTTTGAAATTTGACGGCAGGTAATTTATTAGTGTATTATAGCTTCAAGTAATTTATCAACAGAAATGCGAGTATTAATTTTTATTTTATTATTTACAGTGAGCTGCACTCACACTATTCACAATCACGGAGCTCCTGGCATTAATTTTGAATTGTGGAACAAGATAAAAGTAGGTGACGATAAAGAAAAAGTGGTTCACACTTTAGGATCACCAACATTAGTATCAAAGTTTGATGGTAACGTTTGGTACTATGTCTCATATAAAATTAAACAAGCTAACTTCTTAGGAAAAAGGAAGTATAGCAGTAAGTCTCTGCAAATTTCATTTGATCAGGACGGTAAAATTGCAGATATAAAAGAAACTGACATCTCAGAGAGATCTTTGGCTGTTTTTTCTGATTGAAAATCTGCTCAGATCTCTTCACGTCATACCATCACAACTGTACGGATTTCTTGCGTTGTAGTAGAATGAATGTAGGATGTTAACCGCCGGTAGCGCGTGACGCTAGGCCATAAAAATTCCTTGACAAACTCCGCCAGCCTCCTTATCATGAAACTGAAGCTATTTATTTATCTTCTCTGTACAGATTAAATGACAAAAAAACTCACGTATCTGGCGTCTCATGTTTAATTTTTTGCACTATGTGCACTCTATGTCTTTATCAAATTTCTGGGTTTTTACCTACACAAGCTGAAATACGCTTATAAAGCATTTAAAACATTAAAAAACGCCAACTTAAAAAATGGATAGTGAATAACTAGCTACCCTAGGGTTTCTTTTGCCTTTTTTTCTGTTTAGTAAATTTCTTAACGTTTATAATTTAGATTAGTTGCGGCTTAAAAGCAGCTAAATCGCGGTTATTAAGTGTTTAGAATAAAAAAACGCCATACTTGAAAGTATAATGTAAGTAATTAGCCAACCACGGGGCTTCTTTTGCCTTTTTTTTCGTTTGGTAAATTTCTTAATATTTATGGCTAAACGACAATCGTCATCCCGCTACGTGTTAGCGGGATCTATTGCCGAGATACCGCGAATGAATCGCGGTATGAAGGTTCGCGGCAGTATGACGTAGGACTGCTTTCATCCGAGTAGCTTGACACTGGGATCCAGTTTTCTTTACAAATTCACAAAAAGTGCTTCATTCTATAACGCAAAACCCATACTCACCAAACCCAATGCATTACTTGCAATTAAGTTTCCTGGATCCCAGTGTCAAGCACTGGGATGACACCCTTTTGGATGGAAAGCTACTTGCATGACACCATTCTTTTTCCTGGATTCCAGTGTCAGCTACTTGGATGACAAAAAAAGGAGTACTGGGATGACACCCTCTGTTGTACGTCACGCGCTGGAATGACAGAGAAATCTAATTGAAATTGTTAGACCTAATTAGGTTCTTAGTTTCTCAAAAAAATCCTTTAACAAAAAAGAGCATTCTGTTTCTAATATTCCACCATAAACTTCAGGTATATGGCTGCAAAATTGAAATATCTTAGCACCATTTTCAATACCTCCACCTTTTGGATTATAAGCTCCAAAGTACAATCGTTTAACTCTGGCAAAGGAAATAGCTTGAGCACACATCGGACATGGTTCTAATGTTACGTACATATCAGTATCACAAAGCGTGGAAGTTGAAAATGCTTGTCTGATCGCTAACATCTCTGCATGTGCAGTTGGATCGCTGGATATATTGTGTGCAGAAGAAACAACATTGCTTCTACTTACTATTATAGCACCTATGGGAACCTCATCATTTTTTTGAGCGAGTTTGGCTTGCTCTATGGCAAGCTCCATATATTGATACTTGAACACTTTCCTTTGCTAATCTTCTTTTTTTAAATTTTTTTAACTGCTGCCTTAATAAACGATATAAAAAGAGGATGAGGAGAAAACGGCTTTGATTGAAACTCTGGATGAAACTGCACACCAATAAACCACGGATGACTCTCTAACTCCACTGCCTCTATGCACGTTCCATCTTCTGATATGCCACTGCATAGAAGCCCATTTTTTTCCAAATCATCTTTATAATCTGAATTGATTATGTATCTATGCCTATGCCTTTCTGAAATAGTAGTGTTACTATATGCATCCATCATTTTAGAGTTTGCATTTATATTACATTTGTATGCCCCAAGTCTCATGGTTCCACCAAGATCGTCATCTTGATCGCCAGCTAACTTAACGATTGGATGTTTACAGTTATGAAATTCTTCAGAGTGTGCATCTTCAAGCTTAACAACATTACGAGCAAACTCAATAATTGCAAGCTGCATACCAAGGCAAATTCCGAAAAATGGGATATTATTTGTACGGGCATAATTTATTGCTAATATTTTACCCTCTACTCCGTCATCACCAAACCCCCCTGGGACAAGGATTGCATGAGAATTCTGTAATTTCTCTCCTATAAGTTTTTCATTTATAGGCTTTTCTTCCTTTTCTCTTGAGTTAACCCAATTTATCCTTATTTTGACTTTATTACTAATCGCACCATGATTTAATGCTTCAACCAGTGATTTGTACGCATCAGGGAATTCGGTATATTTCCCTACTATAGACACAGTAACTTCCTGTGTTGGGTGCCTTATAGAGTGCACTATTTGATCCCATTCAATCAAGCTTGGTTTTGGCTTACTTAAATGAAAGTGCTCTAAAATTTGCGTATCAAGCCCACATTGGCTATATAACACCGGTAACTCATATATATGACTCACATCAGGAGCAGGTATCACATTGGACAAAGAAACATTGCAAAGCTTAGCTATTTTCTCTCTTTGATTATCGAAAATTTCTTTCTCACTGCGGCATAATATAATATCTGGTTGTAACCCCGCGGAATTTAACTCTCGAACTGAATGCTGCGTTGGTTTTGTCTTTAATTCTTGCGCTGCGGTAAGATATGGTATTAAAGTTAAGTGAATCAGGATAACTCTTTGTTTTCCTAATGTGTAGTTAACTTGGCGTATAGCCTCCAAAAATGGTTGGCTTTCAATGTCACCTACAGTTCCGCCTATTTCACATATTACAAAATCTAAACCTTCCGTACCATTAAAAATGAACGATTTGATCAAATCTGTCACATGAGGAATGACTTGCACAGTTTTGCCCAGATAATCACCACGCCTCTCTTTCTTCAATAACTCATGATATATCTTACCAGTTGTTATATTGTCATCTTTTGTTGCTTTAATTCCAGTAAAACGCTCATAATGCCCAAGATCCAAATCAGTTTCAGCACCATCCTCGGTAACAAATACCTCTCCGTGCTGAGTTGGGTTCATTGTCCCAGGATCAATGTTGAGATACGGGTCAAGTTTTCTGATACGGATCTTAAAACCGTGAGCTTGAAGAAGCGCACCAACGCTTGAAGCAACTAAGCCTTTACCAAGCGATGACACAACTCCACCTGTGACAAAGATAAATTTAGCTTCCTTCATTAATTTTCAAATGGAACAGAAGTAGGTTCACTTTCTTGCTTTTTTTCTAATATAATTTTTTCTGCGATCGATTTTTTATGTACGTCTTTTGAACATAATCCTGACAATAGCAATGTGTTTATAATAAACAATCCAGCAACAATAGCCGTTATTCTGCTGAGCGGGTTTTCAGAAGATTTCACCGGAATCATCGAATTGACCCCCTGTTGTGCATTACTAAAACCACTTAACGAACTACTTCCAGGTGGCTGCAAGAGCACTAAAATTACTAACACAACAACCAATATTATTTGAAATATACTTAATACCGCTACTGACATTATAGATAGGGCTGAAAATAAAAATTTTAGCAGTACAAAGCACGTAAGTCAAGAACATCTGTCACCCAAATAGCTTGAAACCTAAGTATGTATTTACTGCCTACCTTATTTTGATTAACATATGCATAAGACTTTGGGCTTAATATGTATCACATTTTAAAATACAAAGATTATGAACCAAAAATAGACGAAAGTGCTTTCATCGCAGGTGGTTCGCATATCATAGGTAAGGTTGAAATAGGAAGAAATGCGAGCATCTGGTTTAATTGTGTAATCAGAGGGGACGTTGGATCAATAAAAATAGGTGATGGAACAAATATTCAAGATGGAACGGTAATTCATGTGGATAGAAACCCAGGTGGTGACACAATTATTGGCAGCATGGTAACAGTGGGACATTTTTGTATGTTGCACGCATGCACGGTGCATGATAAAGCGTTTATTGGTATGGGCTCTACCGTGATGGACCATGCAGTTGTGGAGCCTGAAGCTATGGTAGCTGCTGGCTCACTGGTGACACATGGAAAAGTGATAAAAAGTGGAGAAATATGGGCTGGCAGGCCAGCAAAATTCTTCAAAAAAATGTCGAATGAAGAAATTAAACATATCGCGCAGTCGGCACAAAATTATATCATGCTAATGAAGGAATATAAAAATTGTAGTTGAAAGCATATGCGTTAAATTAAGAAGAAGGCTCGTTTGTTTTTGTGTATCTTACTATCTTTATATTCTGTGCAAATAAGTTCTTCTAAATCTTTACAAGATTTTTCCCTTGCTTCCTCTGGCTGCAGTTTTCCACTCATTATTAAATCTATTAAAGCAGTATAATTAGCCAGCGTTTCTGACATGAACCAAATCTTTCAAATTCTGCACTCACCACTACCTATAACTCACTTTCACGCAATATTGATCGTTCTTAAAAAGCAATCTAACATTTTTTATTCCTTGATTGCGAAGCTTTGATGCAGCTGATTTAGCAGCCTGAGCACTTTTAAAAAATGCAACATATCCCTTACTTTCTGCACTGTCTTGTTTTGGGTGACGTTTCTGCATTTCTTTTTCATATTGCTTTCTGTAATGAGGAGTATTTTGTATCAATTGTTCTGACATCTTTCTTAGGTATTGGACTTTTACCTTTGCAAGCCCTACTTTATGAAATCCTAAGACTTGAGCTGCTTTTTCTGATAAGTCTATTATTCTGCCTTTAATAAATGGTCCTCTATCGTTAACCCTTGTAACAAGCTTTCTTCCATTTTCTAAATTAGTGACAAGAACAAAGCAGGGTAGGGGCAAAGTCTTATGCGCTGCAGAGATCAAGTGACGGTTAAACACTTCACCATTTGCTGTAAGCGTGCCATGATCTTCTATTCCATACCACGACGCTGTCCCTATCTCTTCGTAGTGTTTACAGTTTTTTGGATAATAAGTTATACCATTTATTGTGTAGCTGCTGCCAATTTTGTAATGACCTGCAGTGCAATTAAACCTGTTGCTAAAACTGCAACTACTCATCAAAACGAATATTAGACATAGGAAGGCTAGGTTTTTTATCATTGTATTCGGTAAGAGGGTTCGATACTATGAGGATTTTAAATTATACTATAATAAATTTAGTAATGAGTAAACATCTACTGCTAAATATTAACAAAACTCAAGAAGGAATAATACATATTATTGGTATAGGTGGAATCGGAATGAGTGCCATTGCTGAAATTCTTCACAATTCCAATTGCAAAGTTCAAGGCAGTGATGCACAATCAAACGACAATATAAATAGGTTACAAAAGCTGGGCATAGAGGTTTTTATTGGTCACAATGCTAATAATATAAGCCAAGCTCAAATAGTCGTACATTCTTCTGCAATAAAATCTGATAATGTGGAGTTAATTGCGGCAAAAAATAACAATAAAACCGTTTTGCATAGATCAGACATACTTACTGAAATTATGAAAGATAGGTGTGTAATAGCGGTTTCAGGTTCAAGCGGAAAGACAACGACAACAGCAATGATTGCTTCCATTTTTGATCATTCTGGCATTGATGCGACTGTAACTGTAGGAGGGATATTAAATTCCTATAAGAGCAACTTCAAACTTGGAGGGAGTGACACTTTTCTGATCGAGGCTGATGAGTCTGATGGAACTATGCTAAAAATCCCTGCAAAGATTGCTGTCATAACAAGTATCAACAATGACCACATAGATTATTACGGCACATTTGATAATATCAAAAATGCATTTTCCCAATTCGTGAATAATGCAGGTTCTGCAGTTTTACCTGATTCTGTAGACATCGATTATGATGCGGGTAATTCTATAACGTTTGGGTTTGAGAATGGTAGCATAAGAGCCAGCAACATCGAACAACATAATAACAGCATGGAATTTGATGTGTTGATTGACAATAACCACAGAATAAAAAACGTAGTACTATCAAACACAATAGGAATGCATAAAGTAAGCAACGCCTTAGCTGCAATATCAGTTGCGATAAAGCTCGGGATTAGCGATGCAGAGATTAAAAAAGGCCTTTTGGAATTCAAAGGAGTAGCAAGAAGATTCTCTTTGATTGCCAATATTAAAGGTGTTAAGTTAATTGAGGATTATGCCCATCATCCAAATGAAATATATGCAACTTTAACGGCTGCACGTTCGATTACTAAAGGAAAAGTAATAGGAATTATCGAACCACTTCGTTTTGCTCGCATTCGTAATTTTTTTGATGAATTCATACGAATTTTCATGATGTTTGATTATGTCATCCTCACTCCTGTTCATCCCCCAGAAGACAAGCCTATTCCTGGTTGTGGAATTGATGATATACAAAAAGCTTTAATCAGTAATGGATTTAATAACACAAAAATTATGAATGATGCTTTGCTCATTTCACATTTTATTAGTGATTCGACAAGTCCAGGTGATATAGTATTATTTATTGGTGCTGGTAGTAATATAGCTAAATTGGCAAAAGAAACTGCAGCACTTATTGCAGAAGTTAAGGTTTAATGCGATGAATAAGATAATCAATAACGTATTTGCAAGAGAAATTTTAGATAGCAGAGGTTATCCCACTGTTGAGGTGGAAATTGAACTCTGTGATGGAGTAATAGGTAGAGCATCTGTACCTTCTGGAGCTTCAACCGGTAAATTAGAAGCCTTGGAACTCAGAGACCAAGATGAGAAAAGGTATTGTGGTAAAGGAGTGCTGAAAGCTGTTCAAGCTGTAAATGGGATAATAGCAGATGAAATCATTGGAATGAATGCAGCGGACCAAAATGCAATTGATAAAGCATTAATTGAACTAGATGGAACAAAAAACAAATCAAAACTTGGAGCAAATGCAACTTTGGGTGTGTCTCTTGCGGTTGCAAAAGCAGCAGCAAACAGTTTTAAAGTGCCGCTCTACAGATATTTGGGGGGAGAGCAGACGAGTGTTATGCCGGTTCCACTCATTAACATAATTAATGGCGGAGTACATGCAGACAATAAGCTCGATTTTCAAGAATTCATGATTCTTCCGGTCGGGGCTGAGACTTTCAGTGAAGCAATCAGAATGTCTGCGGAGGTGTTCCACAACTTACGTAGCATTCTTAAGAAAAAAGGTTATAGCACAAACGTAGGAGATGAAGGTGGTTTTGCACCAAATATTGAAAGTACTGAAGAAGCACTTGACTTGATCATATACGCTATAGAATCAGCAGGTTATTCAGCGCAAAGTGATTTTGCACTGGGCCTTGATGTTGCTTCATCTACTTTTTATGAAGATGGAATTTACAAATTTGAACACAGAGATCTTACTTCGGAAGAATTGGCTGAATACTATTGTAACCTTGTGGAAAAATATCCAATAGTTTCTATAGAAGATGCAATGAGTGAAGATGACTATGAAGGTTGGAAATTACTTACTGCAAAATTGGGGAGTAAAATTCAATTGGTTGGGGATGATTTGTTTGTTACAAATTGTGAACTGATATGCAAAGGAATAGAGGAAAAAATGGCAAATGCTGTACTGATCAAGCCAAATCAAATAGGGACGTTAACAGAAACTTTTGCTGCTATTGAAATGGCAAAATCAAATGGCTATAAAGCTGTTATTTCTCATCGCTCAGGTGAAACAGAAGACACAACAATATCTCATATAGCAGTTGCATCAAATTGCGGACAAATAAAAACCGGATCGCTATCGCGTTCTGATAGACTCGCGAAGTATAACGAGCTAATGAGAATAGAAAGCACGTTAGGAAAGGATGCTAAATATTATCGTGGGTTAGCATGGGTTTTATAGACGAAGTAAAATTGTGTTTAAAAGCCGGTGACGGTGGTGATGGCTGTGCAAGTTTTCGTCGAGAAAAGTTCGTTGAATTTGGTGGTCCAAATGGTGGTAATGGAGGAAAGGGTGGAAACATAGTTTTCATCAGCGACGCTAATCTCAACACTTTGCTTCATTTTCGTTATAGAAGACACATTAAAGCAGATAGTGGAAAAAATGGTGCAGGCAGGGATAGATCTGGCACAGCAGGGAAAGACGTTATACTTAAAGTTCCAGTCGGTGCACAAATAATTGATGAAGAAAGTGAAGAGATAATAGTAGACCTTGACAAGCCTGTTATGGAATTTCAAGTAGCACAGGGTGGAAAAGGTGGACTTGGAAATACTAATTTTAAATCTTCTACTAATAAGGCACCAAGACATTTTACTTACGGTCAGCCTGGCGAAGAAAAACATGTATTATTAAAACTAAAAGTTTTATCAGATGTTGGAATTATTGGCATGCCAAACGCAGGTAAATCAAAATTTTTGACTCGCTGCTCAAATTCCGATACAAAAGTAGGCGATTATCCATTTACCACCGTAAGACCCCACTTAGGTGTGACAAAAGTGGATGATAGCGAAGTTATAATAGCAGATATTCCTGGAATAATCACCGATGCTCACCTTGGAGTTGGGCTCGGGCATAAATTTTTAAAGCACATAGAAAGGTGTCAAATTTTACTTCATTTAATTGATGCAACTCACGATGATGTGATAGCAGCTTATAATTGTATCCATAATGAATTGGAACTTTACAATAGTGATCTTGTTGAAAAAGAAGAGATTGTAGTACTGAACAAATGCGACTTATTGAGGGAAGCAGAAATTCTGGAAAAGAAGAATCACCTAGCTAATTATCTTAATAAAGAAGTGCTGTGCTTATCAATTAATGATGATTTACAGCCCATTTTGAGATTATTAAGTGAAAAATTGAAAAAGAGTAATCCTAAGGAAATCGATGTATATGATCCTTTTAAGATGTGAATTTCATTTATTTTATCATATAACTAGAATATATTTGTACGAACGTTTGTTTTTGAAGGTGATTTGCACTCCGCTTGTTCTGTGCGAACTTTTCTTTATAATAATTCTACTATATCGTAAAACCAGCCACATTAGCCTACTTTTGCCACATTTAGATATGAACCAATTTACCTAGCTTTGTTGCAACAATTTTATGTTTTCATTTTCACAACGCCGCTTTTGTTTAAATTATTCTCACAAAGGTAGGTACTTTTTTGTGCTTTTTGGAAAAGTAAATAATTAGAGGTTGTCCGGAAACTAGTAAATTCAGTCATATTCCCTCTTTAACATAACCCTACTCATAGCTAGGTATATGAAATTCTCAGTGGATGTTGTGAGTAAATCATACTCCTTCGATAGCCTTCTATTCCTATTAACCCAAGCAAAAGTCCTTTCTACAACCCATCTTCTTGGCTGTACTTTAAACCCTTGTTCTCTTGTTGGTAGTAGCTCAGGTGGCGTATCTTTGTGCACCCAAAATCTACATGGAGGCCTTTTAACAATTTCAATATCTATGTCATATTCTTCCTTTATGTGATTCTTTAAATTTCTTCCTTGGTATCCCATGTCAGCCCACATTTTTTTAACTTTAGTATATTTTGTTCTCATATTGTTTAATGCTATTTTAATACCATCTCTATCATTTTCGTTAGCAGCGCCTACGTAACAACCTAGTATAAAACCCTGAGTGTCTGTAATTATATGCCTTTTTCTACCCTTTACTTTTTTACTTCCATCATAGCCTTTGATCCCCCTTTTTCTGTAGTCTTTACAGATTGACTATCTACTATACAAGCACTCGGCTGCTCATTCCTTCCTATTTTTCTTCTACTATATTTTGTAATTTCATAATTCATTTTCTCAAAAATTCCCTGCTTCTTCCATTGCCTGAACTGCTCATACACAGTCTTCCATAGCGGAAAATCATTTGGTAAATACCGCCATTGACACCCTGTACGCAATACATAGAAAATTGCTTCTAATATTTCTCTTTTGCTATACTTTGGCGGCCTTCCTCCTTTCTTGTATGATACTCTGAAGTGTTTTTCTATTCTTGCCCATTCCCTTTCGCTTAGATCTGTTGGATACTTTTTTCTCATCTTTACCCCGTACTAAAATTTCAGATATTATAGCCTTTTACTAGTTTCCGGACAACCTCTAAAACTTTTGTGATGCTACAGAATCCAGTATTTTCTATAAATTATTATGTGGCTTGTTAACATCATATAAAGTAATTGACAGTTACTAAAATGTCAGCTAGTATATTTACATAATGTATATAGAAATCAGTCATTGGTTATGTGCTGCCTGTTTTTCTAGTTATAGTATAATAAAATAAATAATTTGAGGTGTAAATTATGGAATTTAACCAGTGGTCAGAAATATTAAGTGCAATAAATGCTGACAATAGTTTAAATGAGAGTAACGTAATTGAAAAAATAAAAGAAAAATTAAAGGAAGAAGACAAAGATGAGTATGAAAAGTGGGAAAAAGCTGATTTTGATGTAAGTCACCAGTTTAAAGATGGATCTACATTATTATATTGGGCTACTAAAATGGGAAATAAGGAGGTAGCAGAGCTTCTAATAGAAAAGGGAGCTAATCTGGATTTACAGGATAACGATGGAAAAACTCCTCTACGTTTTGCTATTGAAAAGCAGGATAAAAATGTAGCAGAAGCCCTAATTCGAGGAACATTAATACAAAATTCTAGTATACAAAAACCAGATTACTTGACAGATGAATTTTCTACTTATTGGGATAAACATAAAAAAGTCGTTACTGGTCAATTAGCTGATCGTGAACGTAGTACAGCTTCTTCAAGTGCTAATCAATCTATATCCAATAGTAATCATACTTCAGTGCAAAGCAACATAATGCCAATTTTAAAAAAAGGTAACACTAAGAATAATAATGTACCACCGAGCGATTTAAGTAAAAACGTTAATACTCCACACAGTACACAAGAAAGTAAGCTGCCTATCATAACTGCTTCCATTGGCTTGTTGTTAGGCTTAAGCATAGCATACCTTACAGGGGCTGCTGCTTTAACTCCAGCTATTGCTGCTGTTGCAGTATTTATTGCAGCTGCAGTAGCGGGTGCGTTGTTAGGTTATGGTATTGGAAAGGTTAGCGGCCAGTTCTCTGATGCATCTATTTCTGAACATGATTCAAAACAAGCAGCAGCCGGTTTAATTTAAATTATCAAGCATATGCTATAAGCTCTGTTAGTTTTAGCATATGCAAATTTTCTATCCAGCCAGCTTTATTGCGTAATTGCCTGTGAAGGGTACAGATGGGATATAGCGAGTTCAAGAGTACGTGCGCTCAAGAACAGTTAAATGACTATTTTATAATGAATTTTGTCAGTAGCCACCAGATTTTTTCGGTTGCTATGCAACAAAGCCATTCCAGTGTCAGCTACTTGCATGACATCGTCATAACATTGTACCATATTGCAATGTTCGTACACTTGACACTGAAATCCAATATGATTTAATTAACCAAGAAATGTAGTAAGTAGTAGAATAACAGAATTCTAATGCAAAGGAAAAAGTATGGTAAGAATAGAATCAGATAGCTTAGGGGAAGTAAAAGTACCAAGTGAACATTACTGGGGAGCGCAGACTCAGCGTTCTTTAGAAAATTTTAAGATTGGCACAGAAAAAATGCCAGAGCCTCTGATTAAAGCATTAGCAATAGTAAAACTTGCAGCAGCGCGTGTTAATATGAAACATGGTGTTATAGATGATAGGGTAGGGGACGCAATTTGCACAGCCGCGAGGGAAGTAATAGATGGCAAATTTAATAATGAATTTCCGCTTGTTGTTTGGCAAACCGGATCCGGAACGCAGACTAATATGAATATGAATGAAGTAATCAGCAATCGTGCAATAGAGATTTTAGGTGGTAATTTGGGTAGTAAATCTCCGATACATCCAAATGATCATGTGAATTATGGTCAGTCGTCAAATGACACCTTTCCAACAGCAATGCATATAGCAGCAGCAGAGCAAATAAACTGCTTGCTTATTCCAAATCTTGAAAAATTGCATAAGGTGCTGGATAATAAGGTTCAGGAATTTAAAGATATAATAAAAGTAGGACGTACTCACTTACAAGATGCAACGCCCCTAACACTGGGACAGGAGTTTTCTGGCTATGCAGCCCAGATTAAAAAGGGGATAGAGAGAGTAAAATCAACTTTAAGTGATATATGTGAGCTTGCACAAGGTGGCACTGCAGTTGGCACGGGACTCAATACTAAAAAGGGTTTTGCTGAAGATTTTGCTAGAGAAGTTGCAAAAATCACTAACCTTCCATTTACTTCAGCAGGCAATAAATTTGAAGCGCTAGCAGCAAATGATGCTTTAGTTGAGCTCAGTGGAACACTCAATACAGTAGCAGTCAGTTTAATGAAAATTGCAAATGATATAAGGTTGCTTGGTTCTGGTCCAAGATGCGGAATTGGGGAAATAATGTTACCAGAAAATGAGCCTGGTTCTTCAATTATGCCAGGTAAAGTGAATCCAACTCAGTGTGAAGCAGTAACTATGGTGTGCACTCAAGTTATGGGAAATCATGTTGCTGTGACCATTAGTGGTTCAAACGGTCATTTTGAATTGAATGTGTTTAAGCCAGTGATAATTTACAATGTTTTGCAGTCTATAAGACTTTTAGCTGACGCAAGTTTAAATTTTACAGAAAAATGTGTAGTTGGTATTAAGGCAAATGAAGAGAGGATAAAAGATTTACTGAACCAGTCGTTGATGTTGGTCACTATATTAAATACGCATATAGGGTACGACAATGCAGCAAAAATAGCAAAGCTTGCTTATAAAGAAAATATCACTCTAAAAGAAGCAGCAGTAAAACTTCAACTGCTCACTGAGGAGGAGTTTGAAAGGATAGTGAAACCAGAGGAAATGGTAAATTATTTGTAACTGCTCACAGATTTCCACGCAATCTCATCAAAGACGTTTTTTTAGCATAAGACAGCTGCTTTCTATGCTTACCAACTCAGTTATACTTATTTACAATCAAAATTCCTGGATTCTAGTGTCTGGGCACTACCTTTGTGTTTTAGGCAAAACTGACTATAACATTTCTTCGCAAACAAATGTTCGTACAGTTATGCGTCACGCGCTGACCATTTGTTGTACTTAACAAAAGCAAATGTTCGTATAGGTGTGGGCTTGACCATAAAATGATTCTTAAGAAAGCAAATGCAATTTTTTGCAGGTTTCACACGTGATAAAAATTAACAGTTTTATTTTTAGCCAAATTAATTGAATCAAGCTACAAAACCTGCTAAAGTTAACTTTGTGAAAGCACCCTTAGCTCAGTTGGATTAGAGCATTTGACTACGGATCAAAAGGTCGGGCGTTCAAGTCGCTCAGGGTGCACCACATTTTATAGGAAACAGAAGTCACACTTGAAATTAATATATGTAATACCTATCTTTAAAGGTTAAACACTAAACTATTATATATGAGCAAAAAAGACTACTATGATCTGCTGGAAGTAGGTAGAAATGCCAGTATTGATGAGATAAAAAAAGCATATAAAAAATTAGCGTTAAAATATCATCCTGATAGAAATCCTGGCAATAAAGAAGCAGAGGAAAAATTTAAAGAAGTAACAGCTGCATATGAAGTTCTGTCTGACTCTGAGAAAAGGGCAGGCTATGATCGTTATGGCCACGAAGGTGCTTCTGGTGGGTTTCAAGGCTTCAGCTCTGCAGGAGATTTTAGCGACATATTCAATGACTTCTTTGGTGGAGGATTCGGTGGTGGTGCAAGTAGATCAAGAGCAAAAAGGAGCACAACAGGAGTATCTGGAGCAGACCTACGTTATGATCTTGAAATTACTTTGGAAGATGCATTTCAAGGAATACAAGCGCCTATACATTATGTGACAAATGTAAAATGTGATGCATGCCAAGGCACAGGTGGCGAAGGAGCAATTAAACCAGTTCAGTGCCACACATGCCAGGGAAGCGGTAGGATTAGAACTCAACAAGGCTTTTTTACCATCGAAAGAACATGTACTACATGCTATGGGGAAGGAGAAATAATACAAAACAAATGTAAGAAATGTGGTGGAAGTGGACGTAGAAGAGATGAAGTAAATATATCCGTTTCAATTCCAAAAGGCATAGAAGAAGGAGCTAAGGTAAGGGTAAGTGGTAAAGGAGAAGCTGGAGCAAGAGGTGGAAAAAGTGGAGATTTATACGTATACGTGAAAATAGTTTCCCATAAAATCTTTACTCGAAATAAAGCAGATTTACACTGTAAAGTGCCTATAAGGATGACATTAGCAGTGCTTGGTGGTGAAATCGATGTACAATCAATTGATGGAGCTAAAATAAAAGTAAAAGTTCCAGAGAGCACTCAAACTGGTACCAAGTTACGTTGTAAGGAGAAGGGTATGCCATATATGAACTCATATGCTCGTGGTGATTTGTATGTACAGGTAATAGTTGAGACTTTAAATCCAAAAAATTTAACTAAAAAGCAAATTGAGCTATTAAAAGCGCTTGAAGAAGAGGAAAATGCAAGTGTACAACAGCAATCTGAAGGGTTTTTTAGTAAAGTAAAAAAAAAATAAGAAATCTGCTAAATGACATGAAGGGGTAACTGTTTATGGGTTTTCATTTAATCCTGCAATTCTTTGACCTTATTAATGGAAAACTTAACAATAATTAGCCAACAGAAACTTCTTAGTTCCTTAAAACTATGTAAAAGCAATAAATTTCTTTATTTAAGGTCGAAGTTTTGCTATTCTCAGGTTTTAATAATTTAAATTTAATGAATATAAACAAAAATGAGTTTTTATTTCTTCCGCTTGGGGGAGTAGGAAGAATCGGGATGAACGTTAGCCTATATCATTACCAAGGCAAGTGGATTATGATCGACCTTGGTATCGGTTTTGCAGATGAAACTATGCCAGGTGTTGAGCTACTCATTGCTGATGTGGATTTTATTGCTCAAAGAAAAAAAGATTTGCTTGGAATAATAATTACACATGCACATGAAGACCACTGCGGTGCAGTGCCCCACTTGTGGGAAGAATTGCAGTGCCCCATATATACAACAAAGTTTACGGTTAATTTTCTCAAGGAGAAACTAAAGGAGTTTCGATTGGAAGGTGTGGTGCCTGTGAAAGAGGTAGACATAAATGGCAGCATAAATTTGGGTCCTTTTACCGTTGAGTTTATAAATGTAACTCATTCAATTCCTGAGGCAAATTCAATATTAATTAGCACTGAAATGGGTAGTGCACTTCATACTGGAGACTGGAAATTTGATCCAAAACCTGTTGTTGGATTAACTTCCAATATGGAGCGTTTAAAAGAAATTGGCGATAAAGGTAATCTGCTTGCAGCAATTTGCGATTCAACCAATATATTAAGCAAGCATCACCCTGAGTCAGAAGGTGAAATTTATAATAATATTTATAACATAATAAAGCGGTCTAAAAAATTAGTTGCTGTATCGCTATTTGCTTCAAATGTGGCACGAATTGAAACGATAAGCCAAGCTGCAAAAGCACTAAATAGAAAAGTGGTTTTACTTGGTAGGTCTTTATGGAGAATAGTAAAAGTTGCGCAAGATAGTGGTTATTTAACCGATTCTGCTCAGTTTCTTGAAGCAAAAGATGCGGCAGATTTGCCAAGGGAAAAACTGGTACTGCTTTGCACAGGTTGTCAAGGTGAGCCACTGGCAGCTACCGCAAGACTTGCTGCTAAGAGTCATCAAGCATTTAAAATGCAGCAAGGTGATACCATGATCTTTTCGTCAAAAATTATTCCTGGAAATGAAACTCGTGCGCACAACATGCTCAATGCCTTTATTGAGATGGGAGTGGAAGTTGTTACTGAAAAAATAGAGCATGTTCACGCTTCTGGACATCCAACAAGAGCAGAGCTAAAGGAAATGTATTCTTTAATAAAACCGAAGATGTCTATTCCAGTTCACGGCGAATATATTCACACGCATGCACATGTAAAATTTGCTAAAGAGTGCGGTGTGGCAAAAGCAATAATGATTGCACCAGGTGATATCGTTAATTTGGAGAATGGAGAAAAAGTTAATTCAATCGATGTTGACTACTTTGGTATTGATGGTATGTTGCTACGTCATCCGGAGTGCAGTGTTATAAAAATGCGTAAGAAAATGAGAGATGCTGGAGCTATTGTAGTGACAGCGGTTGTAAACAAGAAAAATAAATTGCTTGCTAAGCCAAAAGTATTTGCACCAGGTGTTTTCGAAGCGCAAGAAGATGCAGTCATTGTGCAAAGGATCATAGAGAAGGTTGAGTCAGCGTTTAGTTTACAGCCGACAAAAAAAATAAGAAATAAGATTGAAAGTTCAATATTTAGTATCTTAAAGGAATATTTACTAAAAAGACCTATAATTGAAGTCCAGATAGAACAGGTATGAAATGAATGAAGTTATTCGTTCAGCTGGTGTTATTTATTTCGTTATTTATTCCTTATTTTACAAAAGCTGCTTTATATGTTGATATAAAAAAAAGCAGTGTTGGTAACATCAGTCTTGTTGTATCTAAATGTACATGTAAAACAGCGCTGGAAAGCGAATTAAGCGAAAATATTGCAAAGGTAATAGGAACAAACTTATCTAATTGTGGCTTATTTAATGTAAAACGTGGTGCGGAAGTTGAATCTTGGAAAAGCGATACTGTAGTCACAGTAAGTTTAAGTGAAATATCTGGTAGTGCCTTAGAGCTATCATTTCGTTTGTTTGACACTTTTACAAAAAGAGAATTACTTACTCAGTCAGTTGTTTTTCCAGCAAAAGACTGGAGAAAAATTGGTCACCTCGTTTCGGATGTGATACATGATAGATTGATTGGTGAGAAAGGGCACTTCAACACAAAAATCACGTATATCGCTGAAGAAAAAGATAGCAACTACAAATCTGTGCGTAAAATTGCTGTGATGAATCAAGATGGAAGTAATATAAAATACTTAACAAATGGCGATAGATTTGTGTCAACACCGAGATTCTCACCAAATGGAAAGGGTATTGTTTATATCTCGTACGCAAATGGTAAAAGTTATATAATATTAAAAAATTTAAAAGATAACACTGAATCAATAATCAGCGCATTTGAAGGAGTTGTTTCTGCACCAAGATTTTCTCCTGATGGTAAATCTCTTTTAATTTCCCACTCATTGGGTGGTGAAACGAATATATTATCTTTAGATTTAAGTAGTAAACGGACAAAAAAAATTACTAAAGGTTCAGCTATAAGCACTTCTCCCTCTTTTTCTCCAGATCAAAAGTATATGGCTTTTAGTTCTGATATAAGTGGGAGTCAGCAACTGTACGTTATCGATTTTACTAACAAAAGTAAAAAACCTAAAAGAATTAGTTTTGGAAGTGGAAGATATGCTACGCCTGTTTGGTCGCCAAAAGGAGATCTGATAGCTTTTACAAAGATTCAGTCAGGAAAATTTTACATAGGAGTTATGAAGCCAGATGGCAAAGAAGAACGTCTGCTTTCAGAGGGGCATAAAATTGAATCCCCGGCATGGCTACCAAGTGGTAGAGAAATCATTTTTACAAGAACAGAATCACCAAGCAACTCTAAACTATATTTAGTAGACTTAGTAAAGAAAAATCAAAAAATGGTTTCCACTCCTACAAATGCTTCTTTACCGGATTGGTCTTATTTTTGAAAGTAGATTTATTGTATCTGTTCAGACAATGGCGTCAACTTAAGGAAAAATATCGGTGATAATGTATAAAATTTCTCTCTAAAATTTTTACCATTAAATTACCTAAAAGCTGCAATAAATAGCACTTTTGTTGCTGTTTTATTTCAACAAAGAAGTCTAAAATGTCCTTAAGTTGACGCCATTGTCTGTTCAGATGCATGGCTAATGCTGAAACAAAAATTCCAGTGCTCCCTTTCTTGTCATTCCAGTCTGGGATCCAGATTGGGCACTAAGTTGGTAAACACGAAAGCCTCTACAACGTTTTTGATGGAACTGTGCAAAAGCCAGTGTCAAGCACTGGAATGACACCCATTTGTTCCTATAGTTGTCTTTTCTCGTCTACCTTATTTTGCCACTCTGCTGAACAGATACGATCTATTATAGGTTTGATATAAGCTTGTTTTACCTTAATCGTTTATAACCTTTGGCACTACAAAATACCCATGCTCAGGTTTTGTATTGGACAATATCTCTTCTTTAATATTTTGAGAATTTATAACATCATCGCGTACATGAATGTCCTTGTCTATACTGCCATAACGCATAGGAGAAACACCTTCAGTATTAACTTGCAATAAAGTATCATGTATCCAATCCAGCATTGTCAGTTCTTTGGAGTAGTGATCAATCTCGTCATTTGATAACTTAATCCTTACAAGCTGTGCAATTTTAAGCATTTCTTCTTTGGTAATTGTGATTTTTCTCTTATTTGCAAATTCTATTAGTGAAGTAATAACGTCTTCTGTTGACTTAGCTGGCATTTCTACCTCCTTGGATGAAGTGAGTTAAAATATTTACAACCGAAACAACTTCTATTTTACCAGTTTTTTCAAGTTTGTGAAGTATGGTATCCGTAATCACTAATTTATCTAAAGAAGAGGAAGAGATTTTCTCAACTGCACTTCCTGAAAGCACACCATGTGTGATGCATGAAATTACGGATTTTGCTCCGCAATTTTTTAGAGTAAGAGCTGCATTACACAACGTTCCACCAGAGTCAACTATATCGTCAACAATGACACAATTTTTGTTTGCAACTTCTCCTATTATGTTCATTACTTGAGATGTGCCTGCTTTCTCTCTATATTTATCTACTACAATAATCTTATTACTTAACTCTATCTTATACTTTTTCTCTAAAGTCTTTGCAAAAGCACGTGCTCTGCCAATTGCTCCAACATCAGGTGCAACAATTGCCAAATTTTCCGTGTGTATAGAGTCAACAAATGCTTCAAAACAGTTCAAATTAGTTACCGGTACATCAAAGAATCCTTCAATTTGACTTGAGTGCAAATCAATAACTGCAACACTACTTGCACCTGCAGTTTGAATAAGATTTGCAACTAATTTAGCACTTAAAGCAGATTGCATATTATTGTTTTTGATAATTCTATCTTGTCTGCTATATCCATAATAAGGAATAATTGCCGTTATTCTTTTTGCTCCTGACCTATTTACTGCATCAATTATAAGCAGAAGCTCCATAAGGTTATCATTCACAGGGGGAGAAAGAGATTGTACTATGTATACTTCTTGATTATACAGATCATTTGCTACTTCTACATTTACCTCGCCATCGGTAAACTTTGATATCCAAGCAGAGGATGGTTGAACATCTAGCCGGTTAACTACTGATTCCCCTAATCCTTCACTAGCACTACCTATTATTATCTTCATAATATACTAATTGAGTTTTTAAGATTATACAGAAATTGTAAAATAATTGAAATGTAAGTTTCTTTATCTGTATCTGTTCAGCAGAGTGGCAAAATAAGGTAGACGAGAAAAGACAACTATAGGAACAAATGGGTGTCATGCAAGTAGCTGACACTGGAATCCAAAAAAAGGATGATGTCATCCCGCTGCTTGTTAGCGGGATCTATGTATAAGGTATGACAGTTAAGTAACTCGTCATCCCGCTACGTGTTAGCGGGATCTAGAGATACCGCGGCGGGTAGCTATTTCTTGCAATCAAGTTTCATCAAAAGTCAGATTGCAAGGTTAAATCTTCCACCCAAATGACCATGAACTCTACCTGCTTGTTTGGATATATTTCTTGTACTAAGGTTTTATAGGTCAACATTTGCTTTTTTATTTCATTTAATAAGGAAACAGAAACGTTACGGTGTGATTTGTAGTCAATTATGATTGCTTTATCTTGCGTTATGCATAGCCTATCTAGTCGTACTAATACTGGTTCGCCATCAATTGTTCCACTCAGTGTAATCTCTGATTTGCCTTCCAAGTCAAACAAATAGCCATATCTTTCATTAAAGGCTAATATTTTACTATAAATTTCATCCTTATCTTCGCTGGTGTTTATGTTATCAAGGTATTTTCTGACCCAATTTTTTCTCCTTTCTTTTTCTATCTTGGGCATATATTGCAATATGCTGTGAATAATCAGGCCTCTTGCATAACCATCTGTCATCCAAGTAGCTGACACTGGGATCCATTCTGCTCCTTCTTTTTCACTGGATTCCAGCGTCACGCGCTGGAATGACATTGATAGGTTTGGCGGAAGGGAAATGACCGGAACGTCAAAGTAATCACGTTTTTTATAAATGTAAGGGTAGTTTGCGTTCACACATAGTACTTCAACTTTTTCTTTAAATATTGGCTGTAAATATGCTTGTTTCTTTTCATATGGTTCTCCATACTGAGTGATTAGATCATACCAAGAGCCCTTTTGCACTGGCTCTTTACTTAAGATGTATAACTCATCTTCAGCACGTGTGAGTGCTACGTATAATAAACGCAAATATTCATTATAATCCTCTAGTTTTTTCTCTCTTTTTACTTGATCGCAATAAGCGTTGTTGTTTTTTCCACACCAAAATGGCACTTCTGTTCCATCAAAGATAATGCTTTCACTGTTTCTTGGCACCGTATTTGTATCAACCAAAAATACTATGGGAGCTTGCAGACCTTTTGATTTGTGAATTGTCATTATTCGCACAGCATTGCGTTCTGATTGCATATCATTCTTAATCTCTGGGTTATTCTCCTTGATCCATTGAACAAATGCTTGAAGAGATGGGTTTTTAAATTGCAACACAAGGTTCATAAATTCGTCTAGAACCTCGAAGCACTCAAGACCTAGCCTTGCAGCAAATTTCTTCTTACCTGTACGCAATATATGTGTAAATAGTGCAAGAGGAGACTCTATGCGAGATAAGTTAATGAGATAGTTTAATTCACTATAGATAACCACAGAATAATCCTGAATTCTTTCCCATAGTGAATGCTCTTTACGGTCGTATGCAATGTTAAATAAATCATCCTCGGTAAAATTAAACAGTGGTGATTTTAAAGCATTTGCAAGAGCTAAATCATTTGCTGGAAGGAGCAAAAACTCAGCCAAAGCTATTAAGTCCTGCACGGCTATATAGTCCATAATTCTAAAATAGTCCCGTCCTACAACTGGTACGTTTGCTTTTTTAAGTTCGCTTATTATGTAATCAACTAATACGTTTCGTTGCCGTACCAGAATCATAATGTCTCTTGGTTCTATATGGCGATCTTTAGCGACTAAAATTCGCCCTTCATTTAACCAATTGTGAATTTTGTTGGCTATTGTTTGAGCAAGTAATCGATCTGCTATTATATAATTTTCCCTGCATGTCAGAGGAATTTGTAAAGCTTGCTGTTCTTTCTCTTTGCGCCTTGGTAACGCTGGCCAAATTTCAATATATCCTTGGTCATTTTCTCTATGTGGAACATGTTTTATTTCATTATCATTAAAAGATATTTCTGCGCGGAAGTTATTAAATATTCTATCTACAAGCATCAAAACTTCTGGAGTTGAACGAAATGACTTTTCAAGTTGGCATGATATCCAATCTCTGCCACCAGTTTTCGTATGAAAGTATTGTTGCATGTAGTTGAATAGATGGGGATTTGCTCCTTGAAATCTGTATATGGATTGTTTTACGTCACCAACTACAAATAAGGTTCGCTTTTCATCATTGCCGGCAAAAAATTCATCGCAGAGATTTGTTATAATTTTCCACTGGCTGATGCTATTGTCTTGTGCCTCGTCAACAAGGATGTGATCTATTTTTTGATCTAAGTTAAACAATATCCAATCTTTATAGTTTGGATTGCTGAGAAGATTTGTTGCTAAGTCAATTATATCATTGTAGTCAAGCAGTGCATTTTTTGATTTTTCACTATTATACAAATCAACATATACTTTGAATACACCAAGTAAGCTACTGGTTCTCTTGAATATTTGATAAGAGTTCATGTCTCTTATATGGGTAAATACTACATTCTGAACGCTCTCTATTATTTGCTCTGCATCTTTGAATTTCTCCAAAATACTTTTTGTTGCAATGGATGATATGCTCTTTTTTTCGTGCGATTCTGATTTTAGAAATACCTTGGCTAGACTTTCTATATCCTCCTTATTGGTGCTATTACACCAATCATAAAGTATTTCACTGTAACTCTGATCTCTCTTACTACCCTCGCTTAATATTTCAGCTAATTTTTTTATGTGCTCAGTCGTTTCACTCTGTAAATCATGAATTCCATCTGGAGCATTGAGTTTATCTTTGATATATTCCGAATCATTTGCTGACATCGATCTTTTTATACATAAAGTATAAAGCAAATCGCGTAGTTTATTTTCATCAAATTCAGCCGCAATAAGATTGATATCATCCTGCACAGTTTCGTTATGAAGCACTTTATTGAATATGATGGGATGTAATTCTTTGCATTCGCTCAGCGTGCAATTTGGGGCGATGCCAGCTTCTATGGGAAAGCTGGAGATTAATTTGTAACAGAAAGCGTGTATGGTTTGTATGGTTAGACCAAGATTTTCCAGTTCAGAGAAAAGCCTTCTTGCTCTTGTTAAATAATCTTTATTTTCTCTGGATCCCAGTGTCACGCACTGGGATGACATCGGAAAGAAATCTAGTTGTTCCAGATCCATTATTAATTCACTATCTGAACATATTGCCCACTTACTGAGTATGCTGTGAATGCGATTTTCCATCTCGTTTGCTGCAGCATTGGTAAATGTTAAGCAAAGAATATTTCTTTTGTTTTCTAATAAAAGTCTCAATACTCTGTCTATTAAGATTTTTGTTTTGCCTGTACCAGCGGACGCATTTACCCATACAGAGAAATTAGGATTTATGGCATTTGATCTCATCAGAAGTGCGAAAACCTTATAAAAGTTGACTAGAATAGCATTATACATATAATGTAAAAATAATCTTAGTGAAGATATATAATGAAAAGTTTTTGTGTAAAGGCGCCTGCAAAAATCAATCTTTTTTTGCATGTTGTAGACAAAAAAGAAACAGGGTATCACTTGATTGAAGGTTTATTTGTCTTTGCTAATCTCTCTAATTTTTTGGAAATAAAAGTAGGTGAGAAGGATTCTAGATACGATAACTCTACAGTTGAATTTATAAACTCCGAGTCTAGAATAAATAACCAGTATAACACTGTAATGAAAGCGGTTAATCTGCTGCTTAGACATGCTCCAGTGCGTACTAGAGTTTCTATCAGAGTTGTAAAGAACATACCAATTGCTGCAGGACTCGGTAGCGGGTCCTCAGATGCTGGAGCTGTGGTACGTACGCTAGGGAAGCTGTGGGAGATTGATAGGACGATTTTAAATGAAATAGCCTTAAACGTTGGTGCTGATGTTCCCGCAAGCGTAGATAGCAAGCCAGTTTTTGTTAGAGGTATTGGCGAAGAATTATGCCACATTAAAAAATTCTCTTTACCTACAAATGTGGTGCTTGTGAAACCGAAAAAAAGGTTTTTGAGTACACCAGAGGTATTTTCCAAACATGAAGGAAAATTTTCTGAGCCAATTAAATGGAGCGATGACGCTGAAAAGGATTTGTTGAAGCTTCTTAAAGAGACGAGAAACGATCTTCAAGAAATAGCAATAAGCCTTGTACCTGAAATTAAGGATGTGATATCAACACTTGAGTCACAAGAAGGCTCTATACTTTCTCGCATGTCGGGCAGTGGTGTATCATGTTTTGGAATATTCGATAGTGAGGAAAATGCAAAAGCTGCTGCAGTTAATATCGGAAAAAAGCAACCAGAATGGTGGGTATGTGACACTCAATTAATAGTTTGACTTATGCCCTTAATTTCCGAGAATAAAAATCTTATAAATGGTTACAGGGAAGGAAAATTTTTGGTAAACAATCAAGAATATTGCGGCTCAATTATAGTTTTTCCTGAAAAGGTGATTAAATTGAAAGAAAGTGATATAAATAGCAAGGAACATTTTGAATCTTTTTTAACGGAGGAAATAGAAATTTTGTTAATAGGTACTGGTAAAACACGCAATATACTAAGTTCTTCAGTAAAGTCCTATCTTATGGAGCAAAAAGGTTTAAATTTTGAATTTATGACAACCGGTGCAGCATGCAGAACCCATAACGTTTTAATATCCGAAGATAGATTTGTTGTCAGTTATCTAATAGCCATATAGCATGCTTGAAATATTTACTCAGGATTTTTTCATCAATAGTCTAATTGCAGTAGTTATGATTAGCCTAGTAACAGGCGCTTTAGGATCGTTTATGATATGGCAAAGGTTATCTTATCTTGGTGATAGTTTGTCCCATTCTTCATTGCTCGGTGTTGCACTTGCTTTGATTTTTAAGATTAGCCCATCGCTTAGCATAATGCTTATTGCAATTACATTTGCTATACTACTTTCTCTTAATTTTAACAGATTATATTCTGCCGATACGATATTGAATATCGTTACCAATGTAGTTTTATCATCGAGTTTAATACTTATGTCTTTTCTTCCATCTGGCAATAATAGTATTATTAGCTCACTGTTTGGTGATATATTAACGCTCGATCAAAGTGATATAGTATTGATTTTTTTAACTTCTGCAGTAGTTACTTTGATATTAATATTTAGATGGCGTTATTGGTTAATGATTTCAATTAATCAAGATTTAGCAGTAGTTGAGAAGATTAATGTTACCTTTGTTAGACTAGAATTTTTAATCACTCTTGCTATATTTATAGCAATTGCTGCCCAACTAATAGGAATATTACTCATTGCTGCATTTTTGCTAATACCAGCAGCATCCGCAAGACTCATCTCAAAAACTCCAATGGAGATGATTATTGTTGCAACAGTTTTTTCTGTAATCTCTGGGATATCGGGTCTCATGTTATCTGCAAGTTTTGATTTGTTAACTGGACCTGCAATTATACTTGTTGCAGCGGTATATTTAATTATCGCTTATTTTATAAGGCTAATATTAAGTAGGTTGGCTTAATTTTAGTCTCGAATGTTAATAATTTTGTAATATACTCATTATAAAACATCACTATCTTAGCACAAAATAGTTTTTGCTATACTATTATTTATATGCTAATGATAAGTTGTTAATTTTATGGAGTAAGCAATATGAGCGAAGAAGGATTTTTTTCCAAATATATATCTCAACCTGTGAAAAAATTTTATAATTATATTACAGGAAAAACAGAAGAGTCAGATGATGTAGCAGGTGATGTGCATAATATTGCACAAGGAGACTCAGAGTCTTTGGACACTCATGTACAATCAAATGAGAATGATATCATATAGGTGGCATGAGGGTTACACCATCCAAAGTTAAAAAATTCCTAGAGAAACCTGATGCTTTACGTGGTGTGTTAATTCATGGAAGTGATAACAGTAGGGTTGATTTTTATGTACAAGAAATAATTGCCAGTTTGGATGAGTATTCAGTTCAGGTGATGGATTTTGCAATAGTGAATAAGTCACCCGGTTTACTATTTTCTGAATTGGCAAACATTTCGATGTTTACCAGCAAAAAATTAATTAAGCTGATAAATGTGAGTGGAGGTATATCCAAAGAGTTAAAAAACGTATTGGATTATAATGCAAGTGGTCATTATGTAATGATGACAGCAACTGATCTTCCACACAATTCTGCAACCAAAAGTTATATGGAGAGTTCAAAAATTTTTGGTGTAATTGCTTGCTATAAGGACAGCAACAGCAATCTTTATGACATTATATCAAGTTACTTAAAACAAAATGATATAAGATGCACAAATGAGATAATCTACCATTTGCAATCTTACTTTAATCATAGCAAACTGCCTATATGTTCAGAACTTGAGAAGTTAGTTTTATACTTAGGGGAGAGAAAAGACCTAAAACTTACTGATATAGAATTATGCTTTTCAACTTCCGGCAACGACTATGCTACACTTGATGATTTATGTTCTGCCATAGCAAGTAAAGGTATGTCGCGCTTCATTAGAATTTCTGATGCATTGATATCACAAGAAAATTTTTCACCGATAGCGCTGATTCGTATTATATCAAATTACTTTTTGCGTCTTGAAAACGTTTTGCTGTCAGTGCAAGGTGGAATGAGTGAGCAGGTTGCAATTGATCAACTGAGTCCTCCATTGTTTTTTAAACAATTGCAGAGCTTTAAATCTCATTTGAAAAATTTGCAACTTTCAGAACTTAAGAAGATCTTGGAAAAATTGATAAGCTTAGAAGTTACCTGTAAAAAAACTGATTTAGATCATAAAATGATTTTTCAACATGAGATTAACTACTGGTGTCATTCAAGCAGCCCCTTATGATGTCATCCAAGTAGCTGACACTATTTGTTGTAAACTCACTTTTACTCTATGGTTATCTTTTTATACTACCTTGTCTACCTTATTTTGCCGCTTTCCTGAACGGATATAACTTAGAGCTATAATAACTATTTGCCTTTTTTCTATGCAAGAAGTCTATTGTATAGCTATTGCTGATCGTATATTACTTATAGCTTATCTATTCAAATTTTGACTTTATTTTTCATAATTAATTATTGACAGAAATTATTAATCGGGTTATTATTAAATTATCGTTAACAAATGAGGCAAAGAAATAATGGCATCCAATAATTCTTCATTGCTAAAAGATAGTCAGGAGCTTACTAAAACTAAGGGGACTATATGGAAACCTTTAATTGCTGTTTCATTATTATCTGTATTTAGTTTTACAGCTGGTCAATATCTTCCTTATGTTATTATAGCAGTTTCTGGTTCTGGTGCTATTGCAGCGGTTCCTTTAGCAATTTTTGCTGTTTCTGTGGTTGTTGCATTGGCTTCAGTAGCATATCTTATTAAACTTGCCGTTTCTAGAGCTGGTGATGAGAAAAAATAGATCTTAGTGGAGAAGAACTTGGCCATACTGCATCTCAAGAACCACAAAAATTTGTGTGTGAAAGTTGTACTAATCTGGAAAATCGATCAAGTGTGCCTACTCCTACACCGCCTCCAGTAACGCTTGGAACACAACCAAATCCAAGTCCACCGCCGCCACTTCCTCCATTGCCACAAGGTGCTCTACCACCACCTCCTCTGCTTCCGCCGCCTCTTCCTCCAAGTTCAAATGGAACTTCTTTGCCAAAAGATGATAGTAAGGCTACTCTTTGTGAGCAACTAAGAGAAAGTAAAAAACTCATGAGCAAGGAAGAGCGTGACAAGAGGGAGGAGAAGAGGTTAAAGAAGTTAGAAAACGAGAATAAAGATACTAGAAATACTTCGCCTGAGCAACAAGGAAAAAATGAAAATCTTATGGGTGATTTGCACAACACACTTCAGAAAAGAAGGCTAGGCATTAGTGGAAAGCAAAAGAACAACTTACAACCGCAAGGTAACCAGCTAGAAGGAGCATTCAGTAAAATATCAAATATGATCCCACTACCACGAAGTCGTAGTAATAGTGTATCGAGTAGCAGTAGTGAAGAGTCTGAACAAGATTGGAGCGATAATGAAAGTACATATTTAACACCTCTAAACCCTCAACTAGACAGTAACAAAAGAAGGAATAGTTCTGATAGTGATTATAGATCTGGTTCTGAACCCACATCTCCGTTACATTCTGTGCCAAAGGCCGGTAGGCCACCGATACCGCCTAAGCCTAGCTCTTTTACAGAAGAAGCTAACTCTTCCTCACAGAACCTCAAACTCCTCCTGCAACAACGTTTGATGATACGAGTATAGTAGATGGGAAAGATCCATCTACTCTTCCTTTTAAGGATCGCATAGCAAAGTTTAATAAAGAAGCGTCGCTATGCCAAAAGGAAAATGTTGTACAAGGACTATGATAACTATGAAATGGTCAGCCATGCACTTCCCTTCCTTTTTAAAATAAGTTTACCTACAGATCTGATTGTATTAAGATTGTTTAATGCAATCAGATCTATTATATGCGTTTATCTAAGTATTACTTACCAACTTTAAAGGAAAAGCCTGCTCATGCTAAAATTATCTCCCATCAATATTCTTTACGTGCAGGTTTAATAAAGCAGATAGCATCTGGCATTTATTCCTGGTTACCACTTGGTCTCTTAGTGCTTAAAAATATTGAAGACATTATCAGAGATGAAATGGATAAATCTGGCGCTATTGAAGTGTTAATGCCTTGTGTGCAACCAGCAAATCTTTGGCGAGAATCAGGGCGTTACGATGATTACGGTAAGGAAATGTTGCGTATAAAGGATAGGCATGAGGAAGATATGCTTTTTGGTCCAACGCACGAGGAGGTAGCAACTGATCTAATTAGAGATGTGGTAAAAAGTTACAAAGATTTGCCACTTTGTTTATACCAAATTCAATGGAAATTCCGTGATGAGGTAAGACCACGTTATGGTGTTATGAGGGGCAGGGAATTTTTGATGAAGGATGCATATAGTTTTGATGTGGATTACGAAAGTGCACAGAATTCATATAATTTGATGTACAAGACTTACATAAAAATCTTCAAACGCATGGGACTTACCCCAATTGGAGTTCGAGCTGATACGGGGCCAATTGGAGGAAATTTGAGCCACGAGTTTCATATATTGGCAAACACTGGTGAGAGCACTTTATATTATGACAATAAATTTTCTGAACTACTAGAGAGTGAAGATATTGAAAGTTTAAAGAGTATATACGCAGTTGCAGATGATATGCATGATCCTGAGACTTGCCCTATATCACAAGAGCAGTTAAATGTTAGTAAAGGTATTGAAATAGGGCATATTTTTTATTTTGGCGACAAATACTCAAAGTCTATGAAGGCAAGTGTTACTTCTCAAGATGGAAAAAATGTCAATATACATATGGGTTCGTACGGCATTGGGGTTTCAAGACTTGTTGGTGCGATAATAGAAGCTTTTCATGATGATAAGGGAATTATCTGGCCGGAGGAGGTAGCTCCTTTCAGAATTGGTTTAATCAATTTACAAACGAAAGTAACGGAGGCTGCAGATAAAATATACAAAGCTTTGAAGAGCGATGAAGTGCTTTACGATGATACGGAAGGGAGTGTAGGAGTAAAATTTTCTAGAATGGATCTGATAGGCTTGCCGTGGCAAATAATTGTCGGAAAGAAAGCGGTAAGTGAAAATATAGTTGAAATAAAAAATAGAGCGACTGGAGAGGTAAAGGAAATGCAGATTGAGGAAGCAATAAATCACTTTAGCACAAAATGATACACGGTATCGGCACTGACATAGTATATATACCAAGAGTATCGAGGATATTACAAAAATACGGGGAAAAATTTCTCAATAGAATCTACACTGAAAAAGAAATAGAGCTAAGTAGAAAGTATAATAGTCAAGAAATGCGAGCAAGGTATTTTGCTAAACGCTTTGCAGCAAAAGAAGCTTTTGTTAAAGCACGAGGTACTGGATTTAGTCAGGGCATTACAATGAAAGATATAGAAATATACAATGATGTGAGAGGCAAGCCGTATCTTACCGTTAGCAAGGATTTTATCTCCAAAATTCATCTTTCTCTAAGTGACGATGGAGATTACGCTACTGCATTTGTTGTAATTTGCGTCTATAGCTCACACAGATAAAGTTTACTCTTTTGTCATCTTATGGCTTACTGTATAAACATTGCAATTTGGGCCTACCAGGAGGGCAATACCTCTTATCCAAGTACCCTCTTCTTGTCATCCGAGTAGCTGACACTGTCCTCCTTTGTCATCCCAGTGCCCAGACACTGGCTTTCTGCAATCTCATCGAAAACGTTTTTCTATGCTAGTTTGCTTGCTCACAAGCAAACTTTCCTGGATCCCAGACTGGGATGACATCTTTGTTGTGTTTAACAAAAACAAATGTTCGTACAGTTGTGGAATGAATCGCGGTATAGCTATAGCATACACAAACAACTAGTTTGCCAAAAAAACATAGCAGTTTTTCTATGATTTGAGTATAATTCCAGCTTTACCTAAACAGAAAATTTAATGGACTATATCTTAATGTATCTTTCCTTACCATTTTCAATTACCGAGAATTATTTATTAATTACTGCGTTGATTCCACTTTTAAGTGCGTTAGCTATTTTTCTTACTGGTAAATGGCCCAGAGTGAACAATAGTATCACTGTCACTTCTTCTGTACTTCTGTTTACGTATACGTGTCTGTGCACTTTATATTGGGTATATGGTGATTATTCTCAATTTATTCTCATGGATTTTGGTAATAATTTGCACATTAGTTTAAAGCTAGAGTCTACCGGAGTAATATTCAGTTTATTAATATCGTTTTTATGGGTGCTGACCAGTATATATGCAATATGTTATATGCAGAATAACTATGCTGATAGCAATCACTCAAGTTTTCTATGCTTTTTTTCAATATCAATTAGCTGTGCAATGTTTATTGCTTTTTCTGGAGATTTGCTCACTACATTTGTCTTTTATGAGCTTCTAACTATTAGTACATACCCTCTGGTTACTTACAACTCAACAAATGAATCAATGATTGCAGGACGCTATTACTTTGGCGTGCTATTTTTCTCTTCTTTGGTATTGTTTTTTCCTGCAATAGGCCTTTTATATAATGAATTTCATACTTTAGACTTTGTAAGTGGTGGAATATTCAAATTTGATACTTCACTCAGCACTTTTATTGCGGTGTGTTTTGCTATGCTGATTTACGGAATAGGAAAAGCTGCATTAATGCCAATGCATTTTTGGTTACCAAAAGCAATGGTTGCACCAACTCCTGTAAGCGCACTACTGCATGCTGTTGCTGTTGTGAAATCCGGAGTTTTCATCATCATAAAAGTTATATTATACACTTTCGGCGTCGATAACATGCAACGTTTTGTGCAGCAAAATTGGTTTGCTGGAGGGTGGCTTCCGTACGCTGCTGGATTTACTATTATTACTGCATCATTGATTGCATTAAAGCAAAAAGAATTAAAGAAATTGCTTGCTTATTCTACCATCTCTCAATTGTCGTATATTATATTATTTGCTTCAATTTTTAGTGAGCTCAGCATGAGAGTTGCAATTTTTCAATTAGTTTGCCATGCATTTGCAAAAATCACTTTGTTTTTCATTGCCGGAGCAATAATAACGAAAATAGGTGAGAAATATATAGATAAGATTCACGGTATAGGACGCAGTATGCCAATTAGCATGACAGCATTTGCTATAGGTGCGTTGTCTATGATAGGGGTGCCGCCTGCTCCAACTTTTTGGGGTAAATTTCTCATTTTTCAAGCTGTTTTCAACTCTGGCAATGTAATACTTTCTGTGTTTGTAACTCTAGTGTTAATTGTTAGTACTATACTCAACGCTCTGTACTTTTTACCGATGATTTACAATGCCTTTTTCTTAAAACCTTCTCAGAATTACTTCATTAAAAAAACGCCAATTCTTCTAGTTTTACCTCCAGTTATTACTGCTACATGCACTTTGGTTATTTTTTTGTATATGTTCAGCATAGTGGTTTAAGAAATAATAGATAGAAGGTTTTGGTATCCGTTCAGCAAAGTGGCAAAATAGGTAGACAAGATAAACCAAAAAATCGAGAAAAAGTGAGTTTACAACAAATGGTGTCATCCGAGTAGCTGACACTGGGGTCCAGGAAAAAGAATGGTGTCATGAAATTATCTGACACTGGTTCCTTTACACTACCGACAATGTTGCAAAAAACATAAAAATAAAACTAGAGAAAACCATTTCTCGAAAACTTCTGTGTCCAGAACCAAGAGTCCGATTTACTTATAGCGCTAATAATCAATTAACCATCGGCTTTAAGGAATGATATGAACATATTATTTCAAGGAAAGTTCATGGGAAACAAGAGATTAGCTATACGAATTAGCTGTAGCTATGAACCTAACCGGTTGGCAGAACAATGCTTATCAGATGCTTATGAAAAGGTAGCATCAAAGGAAACAAGTCAAAAAAACTTAAAACATAAAAATGGGATTCAAGGAGGGTCAAATGGTAACAGTATGTTTATATGCGAGAGTTTCTTCGGGGAAACAAGTAGAAGGAAATACGATAGAAAGTCAAATTGCAGCTTTAGAGAAGCAAATTAATCTGGACGGATACAAATTGTTAAGTGAGTATAAATTTATTGATAACGGCTACAGTGGATCTCATTTAGTCCGCCCTGATTTAGAAAAATTACGTGATAAAGTAACAGAAGGTAAAATTGATAAGATTTACATTCATTCTCCTGATCGTTTATCTAGAAAATATGCATATCAAATGGTGCTGATTGAAGAATTTGAAAGAGCAGGAGCAAAAGTGGTTTTTTTAAATTATGAGATTAACGGTAACCCAGAATCTCAATTACTGTTACAAATGCAAGGTATGATAGCAGAATATGAACGTGCGAAAATTATGGAACGAAGTCGTCGTGGTAAAATCTATGCAGCTAACAAAGGCTGTGTAAATGTAATGGGAGGGGCTCCTTATGGTTATCGTTATATAGATAAACATATGGGAGGAGGACAAGCTTTATTTGAGATTAACGAAGAAGAAGCTGATGTCGTTCGCAAAGTATTTTTGTGGGTAGGCAGAGAAAGAACAAGTATTGGGGAAGTATGTCGTCGGCTAAATACTATGTCCATTAAGACACAAAAAGGAAAAGAACGCTGGAATAAAGGTACAATTTGGAGTATGTTGAAAAACCCTGCTTACAAAGGACAAGCAGCCTTTGGTAGAAGAAGGTTAGGAGTAAGATTAAAACAAGTAAGACCACAGAAAGGCTCTTGTGAGCAGCCAAAAAGTAACCATTCTGTCTATCCTGTTGAAAAAGCAAATTGGATTTATATTAAAGTGCCAAATATAGTAGATGAAGATATATTTGATATTGTTCAAGAACAATTAGCTGAAAATAGAAAAATAGCAAGGACAAGAAAAAGAGGAGCAAAGTACTTACTACAAGGTTTAGTCATATGTAAGCGTTGTAATTACGGATGTTACGGAACTTGCATGAAAAGTAGACGAGAAGAAGAAGGTGGCCATTATGCATATTACCGTTGTAGTGGTAAAGATTCTTACCGTTTTGGTGGTAATAAGATTTGTGACAATAAACTCATCCGCTCAGATGCATTAGAAACAGCTGTGTGGGAAGAGGTTAAGCAGTTATTGAAAAATCCAAATAGGGTTTTAGAAGAATACAAGCGTAGGCTTTCAGAACTAAAAAAATCATCATTGGATCAAAAAAGCGACCTGCTAGAGAAACAAGAAAATAAATTAAAACGTGGTATTGCTAGACTTATTGATGGTTATGCTCAAGAATATATCAATCAAGAGGAATTTGAACCACGAATTAAAGCAATGAAACAAAGCTTAAAAACAATTGAAGAAGAGAAGAAAAAGATATTTTATCAAAAGGAATTAGAACAGGAGGTCACTCTGGTTGTGACCAATTTAGAAGACTTTTCTTCCAATATTACGTTAAACCTTGATAACGCAGACTGGCTAACTAAACGTGATATTATCAGAACATTGGTCAAGAGAATTGAAATTAACCTTGAGGACGTAAATGTGGTATTTCGCGTAAAAGAGCTACCGAACTCTTCTGGACATAATGGAGAGGAAAATAAAAATTTGCAACATTGTCGTAGGTGTATTTATGACGGCAGTACCCAGAGGTGTCATCCGAGTAGCCCCTTCGGTGTCATCCAAGTAGCTGACACTGGGATCCCAGCACCTTCTTCTGTTATCCCAGTGCGTGACACTGGGATCTAGTTTCACCTTATGATGGTGTCATGAAAGTAGCCTCCTTCTCCTGTCATCCCAGTGCCTTCTTCTTGTCATCCCAGTGCCCTGACTACTTGGATCTCATTTTACTTTATGATGATGTCATGAAAGTAGCTGACACTGGTTTCCATCCAAGAGGGCAGTGCCCCCTCTTGTCATCCCAGTGCTCCTTTTTTTGGGGTTCCAGCGTCACGCGCTGGAATGACACCTTCCGTATAAATATTAAGAAATTTACCAAATGAAAAAAAGGCAAAAGAAGCCCCGTGGTTGGCTAATTACTTACATTATACTTTCAAGTATGGCGTTTTTTTATTCTAAACGCTTAATAACCGCGATTTAGCTGCTTTTTAATGCAACTAACCTTTAGTCATAAATGTTTAAGAAATTTACTAAACAGAAAAAAAGGCAAAAGAAACCCTAGGGTAGCTAGTTATTCACTATCCATTTTTTAAGTTGGCGTTTTTTTATGTTTTAAATGCTTTATAAGCGCATTTTAGCTTATATTAGGTAAAAACCTAGAAATTTTATAAAGACATAAGGTGCACATAGTGCAAAAAATTAAACATGAGACGCCAGATACGTGAGTTTTTTTGTCATTTAATCTGTACAGAGAAGATAAATAAATAGCTTCAGTACCATGATAAGGGCGCTGGCGAAACTTGTCAAGGAAGTTTTTCGTTTCTATATGAGCTACCTTAAGACTTCAACGTTTTAACGCACCTGACCCTACCAGCATATAAATTTGCATGGCTCTTTCCAGTATTAAGCAATGCAAGTCCAATGTTGTCTACACTAGAGCGCAGTTCCCCTATTTCTTCATTATTTTCATTTGTCACTTTAGTGCCAATATCTGGAAGTGCGTTATCTCCCTCAACAAGGTAAAGTTTTCTTCTGAATATTTCTTGTCTGCTCATTCGATTTACGACTTCCTGACCTATATAACACCCCTTATTAAAGCTTATACCGTTTACTTTATCGATTAAAAATTGCAGCGGAAATGACGAATTCTGCACCATATCTTTCGCTCCATCTGGAACGAGATTTTGAATTCTAACTTTTTCATACTGAGTAAAATCCCCAACCGGCTCTTTCATTTCATCTTTATGTATGATCCTCATTCCTAGCAGTTTGTGCCTTGGATCTTGAAAAATAACTTGTGACTCACTACTACACTCCGTTGACTTAGTATTAAACAAAACTCCAACCTTATATAGTGCGCTAACGTCTTTAATTTTCACTCTCAAGTAAGTTTTAAGCAAATCCAGTTTCTCGATTATTTGCTGCAAGTGCATGTTTTCGCACTCTAAGAGGGTGTATTTACCATATTCAATAAGAAAAAAATCATATAGATATTTTCCCTGAGGGCTAAGCAATAAAGAGTAAATGGCTTTTTGGCTATCCAACTTATTAATATCATTGGTTATAATACCCTGCAGAAAATCTCTAGTGTCAGGCCCATATAGCACTATCACACCACGACTTAAGAATGGTATATAACTCATGAAATCTCTATAAATAAATCCAAATTTTATTATATAACATTAGGCTCTTTATAGAAACTGCTTTTGGCGTACATATTTTATATGGTGTACATATTTTACAAACTCCAGCCCTTGAAATCTAACTTACGAGTATATATATAAAGTTATAGGTTAATTTGTTGAGAGGAAAAGCAAATGTCAAATGTAAATTTAAATGTATTAGATGATAGCGTGCTGATCAAGCCTATTAGCGAGGAAAAGCAAGGTGGAATTATGCTTCCATCAAGTGTTGAAAAGAAACCTACTAAGGGTGAAATCATAGCAACTGGTGAAGGTTCACGCAACTCAAATGGCGAACGCGTAACTTTAACTGTAAGGGCTGGTGATAAAGTGTTCTATCGTCAATGGGCTGGTACAGAAATAGAACATAATGATGAAAAGCTTATCGTGATGAAAGAGTCCGATATACTTGCTGTCATTAAATAGCAGTCTTTATTTTACTAAACTAAAACAAAGCACGACATAGTGCATTGTAAGTAATTTTATTATAGTTTTCTAAATTTTTTATTAACAAGAGGTGATAAAAATGACTAATGTAGTAGTATCAGGTGAGCAGTTGCAAGAAGCCTTTCGTGAAGTCGCAGCAATGGTAGACTCAACGGTGGCAATAACTGCGGGACCTAGAGGAAAAACAGTAGGGATTAATAAGCCCTATGGTGCACCGGAAATCACAAAAGACGGTTATAAGGTAATGAAGGGTATCAAGCCTGAAAAACCACTAAATGCTGCAATAGCAAGCATCTTTGCCCAAAGTTGTTCTCAATGTAACGACAAAGTTGGTGATGGTACAACAACGTGCTCAATACTAACTAGCAACATGATAATGGAAGCTTCAAAATCAATTGCTGCTGGAAACGATCGTGTTGGTATTAAAAACGGAATACAGAAGGCGAAAGATGTAATATTAAAGGAAATTACGTCAATGTCTCGTACAATTTCTCTAGAGAAAATAGACGAAGTGGCACAAGTTGCAATAATATCTGCAAATGGTGATAAGGATATAGGTAACAGTATTGCTGATTCCGTGAAAAAAGTTGGAAAAGAGGGTGTAATAACTGTTGAAGAGAGTAAAGGTTCAAAAGAGTTAGAAGTTGAGCTGACTACTGGCATGCAATTTGATCGCGGTTATCTTTCTCCGTATTTTATTACAAATAATGAAAAAATGATCGTGGAGCTTGATAATCCTTATCTATTAATTACAGAGAAAAAATTAAATATTATTCAACCTTTACTTCCTATTCTTGAAGCTGTTGTTAAATCTGGTAAACCTTTAGTTATTATTGCAGAGGATATCGAAGGTGAAGCATTAAGCACTTTAGTTATCAATAAATTGCGTGGTGGTTTAAAAGTTGCTGCAGTAAAAGCTCCAGGTTTTGGTGACAGAAGAAAGGAGATGCTCGAAGACATAGCAACTTTGACTGGTGCTAAGTACGTCATAAAAGATGAACTTGGAATCAAGATGGAAGATCTGATACTTGATGATCTTGGTACTGCTAAAAATGTTAAAATTACTAAAGATAATACCACAGTTATCAGCGAAAATAGCGATTCTGACAGTGTGAAAGCTAGAATCGAGCAGATTAAATCTCAAATTGAAACTTCAACTTCTGATTATGATAAAGAAAAGCTAAGAGAGCGTTTAGCGAAATTATCAGGTGGCGTTGCTGTGCTAAAAGTTGGTGGAGCAACTGAAGTGGAAGTTAAAGAACGTAGAGATAGAGTTGAAGATGCGCTGCATGCAACAAGAGCTGCGATTGAAGAAGGCATAGTTCCAGGTGGTGGAGTTGCGCTTCTTTATGCTTCATCTGTTCTCGACAAATTAAAAGGTGCAAGTGACGAAGAGCAAATAGGCATAAACATTATCAAGAAAGTTCTCAGTGCTCCAATTAGAAGGTTAGTCAAAAATGCTGGTCTTGAATCTGCTGTTATAATTGACTATTTGATTAAGCAGAATGATAAAGAGCTTATATACAACGTTGAGGCTATGAATTATGCTAATGCGTTTACAGCTGGTGTGATTGATCCAGCAAAAGTGGTGCGTATTGCTTTTGAAACAGCGGTATCTGTTGCGAGTGTGCTGATAACTACTGAATCTATGATAGTTGATGTACCAAGCAAAGAAAATGCTTCATCTCCTATGGGTGCAGGAGAAATGAGTGGCATGGGTGGATTCTAAGTAGAATGAAACCGTGGAGCAATTGCTCCACGGTAGTTCCAAAAAATCTCACATTTTACTATTCGTTAAAGGTAATACGTTTGGTGCAGAAATGCACTACTGTTTGCATCCGTTTCATTCCTTTATATTGTGGTTGTCTATAGCTAACCCAAGAAAACGTCATACCACCGCGATATCTTGGCATAGATTCCGCTAACTAGTAGCGGAATGACGGTTTTTCAAATTGTCGGTAAATCTAAGTCAGTTTAGCTATATGTGTTTTCCACAATGACTTATTCTTTTCACCCATTTATATTACAGTTGTATATATTAGAATAATGCTATGTTAATAAATAATCTATATAATACTATTAAATATAATAATTAAAATCTAAATCACTTTCTCTATAAAAGGAGAAACTTACCTTAATGAAAATATATATATATTTAATATTGTTTTTATTTTTTTCTTGCGCTCAACTATATGCTGACGAGGAAATTGCAAAATTTGATTTACTTATTGGCGAGATAAATGAAGCAAGTCTCACTCTTAAAGGTGCAATAAAGGTTACAGTAGAACCAGGCTGGCACATATATTATAAAGATCCTGGAGATTTCGGTTTTCCCACTTCTTTTGATTGCAAGGGTAACACATTAAACATAGATATTTACTGGCCTACTCCAAAAAAACATAGAGATAAAGTAGGAAGAGAGGTATTTATCAGTAACGTATATGAGGACATGGTGTTATTTCCCTTTAAGATGAATGTGTTTTCAAATCAAGGGTATATTGACCTTAACTTCCATATAAATTATGCGATATGTAAAGATAGGTGCATCCCTAAAAATGTTGAGATAAAAATCAGGCAACCATTAAAGGATTTTATAGATTTTGATATCAATAAACTTATAAATGAGTGGTATGAAAAATAGAGTTCTCAGGGGGCGAGTAAGGCAGTGATAATTACGCAATAGTTTAAAAATGTTATTCCTGCTAATTTTTGAACAGATTGTTTAGTGGCTTTAGTTAGTTCAATAAGGTGTTGTGAAATTTCTGGATCGAAGGTTACATTAACCCTTGAATCTGCCATAAAATTTGCCAATAACTATACAGCATTTTCCTGAATTTTTCAATAAAGAATTTACAGATCAAACAATAAAAGGCATGAGTTTTTTCAAAAGGTATCATAAAGCTATATCTCTGAAAAGTAATTATGCTAGTATTAGTATAATATTAATACTTATATGTTAAAATTATGTTAATTTTTTAATTAAGGAGTATATTATGGTAAAATCTACACAAAACTTGCCTTCATTGGAATGGAAGGGAGTCAATCCACATCACGATTGCCACAGAGCATGTGAACGAGATTCATGGACTTCGGTCACTGAGGCACTATGCAAACACAAGTGTGATTTGTTTGTGAGGTCCCCATCTCATTCACAAACACCAACGCTTAGTGAGAAATTAGCAGCTAGTGCAAATAATCTCCTTGATGAGAGCTTAAAATTATCATCTATGGCAGATGAAATACACGCTCAAGATCCAATGTATCTTTAATCACAACAAGAAAAGAAGATATTCAATATCTTCTTTTTTTAATACGATTACTTCGATGCTAGCTACTTGATTCTTGCCAAGGGTTCTAAGGCATCCACATTAACCTATAGACTTTGTATAGTTCTCAACTGACGTTAAATTCTGGGTAAAATTATGTAAAGGGCAATTCTGCCCTTTACATATCATTGCGAACAGAGCGCAGAAAGAAGCGGAAAAATACTCTGTGGAGTTTGATACTGACTTTGACTAAAAACTGAGTATGAGAGCAGCTAGTATTGTGTTAAAATAAAAATTTTTGATACGGAAAACTGGTTCTAGTGTCAGCTGCTTGGATAACAGAAACGAAGTCATACATAGAAAATAGGTTAGGTATTTTCAACTTTTGTATGTATACTTAAGTCAAAACACTCACTTTTAGTATGTAAATGGATATAGTAAAGTTTGTTTTATTACTGCCAACAATATTACTTATGTTAATCGCTGGTGTTTACCTATCGATTAAACTAAAATGGCTACAGGTATTTAGATTACCATACGCCCTTTCACTCCTTGGAGCTAAAAAAGGAGAAAATAAATTTTCTTCTATAGCCGCTCTGTTTACAATTTTAGGGGGAAATTTAGGAGTAGGAAATATTTCAGGAACTGCTGTTGCTCTAAAAACCGGAGGACCGGGCTCTATTTTATGGATGGCAATAATTATTGTTATCACTTCTGTGATAAAATATGTCACTTGTTATCTAAGTATAAAAACCAGAAAGGAAAAGAACGGACGGTTTATAGGTGGCCCTGTAGCCTACATGACTGATGCGTTTAACTCTAGGAAGGCCACAATTGTCTTTCTAGTTATCATGATGATGGTTTCAATAACAGTTGGTAACCTTGTTCAGGTAAATTCTCTATCAATACCACTTAACATGATAGATGTGCCTGTAGTCATTGGTGGCATTGTAATGGCCATAATATTTTTTGTTGTTGCAGTTCTCAGCTTAAAAAAAATTAAAATTTTTATATCGGCTATGATACCGATAATGACGGTAAGTTACCTCACACTTTGCGGTATCATATTATTTAAATTTAGTGAAAATATTCTTCCTTCTCTAAAACTAATAACAAGCAGTTTTTTTACAACTAGTAGCTTTAACTCTGGTTTATCTTTAGGTTTGATTTTAGAAATGTTGACTATTATTCAAGTTGGAACTTTGCGAGGTATTTTTGCAACAGATATAGGGCTTGGCCTTGAAGGAATCGTACATTCTTCAATTGTTCCTAAGAAAAATAATAATAAATTTATTATTGAGCAGAGTCTAATTACAATAATATCGCCTTTTATAGTTGCATTTATAGTGTTTATTACAACAATGGTACTGCTTGTCACAGATTCTTGGATTACTGATTTAGAGAGCACTAACATGTGCATATTTGCTTTTAGAAAGGCAATGAGTTGGCCTTATATTGACTATTTAATTATGGCCATAATGTTTTGTTTTGCTTTTACTACTATTTTTACTTGGTTTTTTTGCTCAAAACAGACAATACGCTATGTGTCTATGGATAATAAATACACTAAAATCTGGATTGTAATTTTTACCTTGATTATTCCGCTTGGTGCGATAGGTAAAGTTCAATTGCTATGGGATGTTGCTGATATTTCGATCGCTGCTTTGTTGTTTATCAACATACTCGCTATACTCAAGCTAACCTCTCAAGATCCAGAAGTGTTTACTATGAGTGACAGATATTTGAAATTAGGTGCCAATTAAAAGTTGCCATCTGAGTAACAACACAACCTCCTTAATAAAAATTCAACCAATGCTCGTGATAATTATATTAGCTAGTATTAGCTAGAACTAAAGGCAGAGGGTTATTAGTGAGGGGTATATGAACACTAACGATACACAACAAGAACACATTTATAATGAGCGCATTCAAGAAATTTTTCCTTTATTTGATAAAATAAAAAAGGAAGACGACCCAATTTATAATGCTAGAGTTGATTTTAACACAGTAAAGTTTTTAACAAAACACGCCAACTGGAATTGGGACGAAGAAGAAAACAAAAATAAAGCATATGGAGTTATTCTTCAGGAATGCGACAAGACAAAGAAAGCTGGACAAGACCTTGAAAGTGAAGTTAAAGAAAGGTTGAAAGAGTATGTTGATGATGTTGCAGGAGTTTCAATATACGGTAATCACGCAAGTATTACGCTGGGAGATAACAAAAAAGAGTTTAAAATCAGCGAATTTTTAAATAGTGATTTTTGTGAAAAGAATGGAATCTCGGGATTTTCAACGTTGCATAGTGATGGAAAGAGCGGAATGCATGGTTTTGTTGCCGAGGAAGAAGGGAAAAAAATAAGACATTATGTCGTAACCGATGGTTCATGTGAAATGACGCTAAATTGGTATGTAAATGGGGAAAAGTGTACTATTAAAGTCGATATTGATAAAGAAGGTGTGAAACTTATTGAAGGTAATGGCGTTACTGAAGATCAGCTAAAAGCAAATAAAGACGTAAAAATAGGTGGTTTATTCTTGCATGAAATACAATTCAGGGAAAAAGGACAAGGAAAAGCGAATGAGATGCAACATAATAAAGACAGTAACGAGCTATCATCTGAAACTACAACAAGAATTGATGTTAATAGAGATGTTAGCGTTCAAGCTGCTCATATGAATCGAGAAGTTGGGTCTCAGACCCCTCCGCTGCCACCACTTAGAACTAGTTCACTCAAAAAAGATGTTTTCGATGAGCAAGGGAGTGGAAGCCAAAAATCAGGTAAAAGTGAGCAAACACCTAATGGTCAGCAAAAAGATGCAACTTCTGATTCTTCAGATAGTTCTACTTTCACCAAATCCGTAAGCCAAGATAATAGGCAAGAAGATGAACAGTATGACAATCCTACATTTGGACATGCTGTACCTGGAAGCCAAAAACCAGATAGAAGTGAGCAAACACCTAATAATCAGCAACAACCTGAAACCCAGCAACAAGAAGAAAATAGCAAAGGCGATCTATTACAAGACATCAGAAATTTCAAGAAAAACAACTTAAGGCACACTGATGTTGATGATAGAAAAGCATCAATTGCAGGAAGTAGAAAAAATAACCCATCACCGTTAGAAACATTAAAGGACAGAATTCCTTATTCATCTTCTCCAGATAACAGTGATAACCAAGATGCTAGTGATGTTAAGTGGAAAGAAAGTGAACAGCCGCTCTCTGCTACAGCACTCAATAATAAAAGTGACTCGGGCTATTCATCTCCAACTCATGACAATAATGAACAATCTCAAGTAAATCCTGAACAGTTAAAGAAGAGCTTAGAGAACATTGAACAAAGTAACCAAACTCCACCTGAAAATCTTCTTAAAGAAATCAGAGATAGATCACAGCAAGATAATAGAGGATTAAGGCAAGTTGATCCTACTGATAAACTGTCACAAGATAAAGAAGATGGGTTGCAAAAAGACAATTTAGCAGATGTAAAAACAGTGGAAGGTCCAACCGTTAATGTCTCTGCTTCAACACCAAATAGTATAAGTGATTCAGGTTATATATCTCCAACTAGTAGTGATAGTAAACCTCAAACAGATTTAAAACAGGTAGGAAGGAAATTAGAAGAACATATTAATCTAACTCTATTTGAAGAACTTAAAAATACATTAGGTCAAGAAAATCTCGGGTTAAAACCGGCTGATCAGAGTCAGATTAGTGAAGAAACTAAAAAACGCTTGAGAGAAGATGGATTGCTAAAAGACAGTTCAACAGATGTAAAAACAAATGATTCGGGCTATTCATCTCCAACTCATGCCAATCATGAACAATCTCAAGTAAATCCTGAGCAGTTAAAGAAGAGCTTAGAAAACATTGAACCAAAAGAAATCGGAGATACGAGTGAGTTAAAAGAAGCATTGGATAAAGGGTTAAGAGAACCGGCACAACAGGCTACTAAAGAAAATATTCCTAAAGATTCATTCTCAGAAAACGTTTTAGAAAAGATAGGAGAAGGTAAACAATATGACCCTATACGTAAGTGGTTAGAAAAAACAGTGGCAGAACGAGAAAATGCTGACACTAGTCCAACCGTAGATAAAAATAGCGAACTATATAAATTGCTAGAAAAAAATAAGATACAACTGGAAGTTGGAGTAATAGAAGAAGAAAGAAAAGATACTTTAACAGAACACACTGATGGTTATGATCGCAATAGAATTGCATTAGCTAACAGAAATAAAAGACCACTAGATTGGGCTAAACAGGTTGCTGAGTCACAACAAGAAAAAGATACTAAGAAAGGTATTTCAATATAAATTGAGGGGAAATGTTCAAATAAGTGGGAGTGTAAAAGACAAGACTTAATCTGACAGTGATGAATTAACTGACAGAAGAATTGAGGTAGTCAAAACTAATATCAGACTGTTGTTTAATGCTACTAATATTTTTCTGAAAAGCAATATATTTGCTATCAAGAAAAGTTTGCATAGGATAGCAATATTTACCCGTTTGTCTCATTGTAAGAACGCAACCAATGATCAACATCGATCTTCAAAGAACTGTAGATTTTCTTTCTAAAGATGATATTGTATAGCTCTTTCCATAATAGTCAGAACAAATCATAAAAAAGCATAATCAACAGCATGACAAGAAGATGTGAATAGAGGAATGTTTTTCCTGGCTCTGTTTTTTATAGCAAACCAATGATGCTCAATTTTATTGAAATCTGGAGAATATGGAGGAAGATAAAGAATTTCAGCACCTACTCCTTTAGCAAGATCATCGATTTTTTTAGATTTTATGTACGATATTCTCTTATATATTCCAGTGCCATAAGTAGCCTGTCTTCTATGTAAAGTTTACTTTTTCTTCCTCTTCTAGCTTTTTTTCTTTTATCCTCCACTTCTAGAATTTCTACCATTTGCTCAAATGTTGCTTTTTTTACCCCTGTTAAATGTCGAAACTTTTCTATTCCCTTATATTTCATGCTTTCAAATACTTCTTCTTACACTCCCTCTAACAATTTTGAAAGAAGTCTATTGTCTGAACAGATACCTGGGTACTGGTTTCTTGGTACTTATTCCGCAATAATTTTTTTTTCTTTTAATAAGCTTTGCAATTCACCTTTTTCGTACATCTCGCGGGTTATGTCGCAGCCACCGATAAACTCTCCCTTTATATATAATTGTGGAATTGTTGGCCAATCAGAAAACTTTTTTATAGATTCACGTATTTCATCATTCTCCAATACGTTAATACACTTAAACTTCACATTCAATTTTTTAAGGATTGACACAACGAGTCCAGAGAATCCACATTGAGGAAAATCAGAAGTGCCTTTCATATACAATACTACATCATTTTCTGCTATATTTTTTTTTATTTGTTCAAAATTGCTCATAAATTCACCTTATTTTTAAGTATTAGTTTCTAGCTGCAAGGCGTGTATAGACTGACCTTCCAGAGCTTTATGTACCATTTTATGCTGTTCTATTTTTGTCTTTCCAAGAAAGCGCTTGGAGGTTATTTTTAAATGATAATGATCATCATCTCCAGCAAGGTCATGAACCTTTATATCAGCGTCGGGGAACGATTGTTTGATGATCCTCTCTAATTCGTGAATTGCAATAGTCATTGATTTGCTTTAAATTACAATACTTTCATTATAAATCTAAAACGACTGGGTGCAATTGAATTATTGATTATATAGTTGTGAAGATAGTAGATTCAGCGTGTTGAGTGCACTAGCAAGGCGAGATTTTAATTGATTTTCATATTTGCTCCAATCTTGTATTGCCTTTCTTGCAACACCTGAGTAAACTGCAGCTTTTGCAACAGCAGGAGATACTATAGAAATTAATCTTGGGTCAAATGGAGTAGGTATTATATATTCATGCCCATAGCTCATTTTACGACCACCATAGGCTGCAGATATCTCACCTGGTACTGGCTCACGGGCAAGCTTTGCTATTGCATCTGCAGCTGCAATTTTCATCTCATTATTTATTGTTGTTGCATGTACATCAAGCGCCCCTCTAAATATGTAAGGAAATCCCATTACGTTGTTGACTTGGTTGTTGTAATCTGACCTACCAGTTGCGATTATTGCATCTGGCCTCACAGATTTTGCAAACTCAGGCCTTACTTCTGGATTGGGGTTGGCGAGAGCGAAAATAATCGGGTCTTTGCCCATACTCTTTAACATCTCTTCATTTAACACATCTTTTGCAGATAGTCCGATGAATACATCAGCGCCTTTTATTGTATCAAGTAGAGAACGTTCGGAAGTATCAATTGCATACTTTTCCTTCCACTCATTCATGTCTTCGTTTCTACCTTTGTATATTACTCCTTGCTTATCACACAGCACTATATTTTTAGCACCCATGGACTTTAGTATTTCTAAACATGCAATACCGGCTGCTCCAGCACCATTCATGATGATCTTAACGTCCTCTAATTTCTTTCCGACAATATCAAGAGCATTTTCTATACCAGCTGCAACAACTACTGCAGTTCCATGCTGATCATCGTGGAATACTGGAATGTCCATCAGTTCATTCAGACGTTTCTCTATTATAAAACAATCGGGAGATCTTATATCTTCTAAATTTATTCCTCCCCAACTTGGTCCAAGATATCTTACTGCATTGATGAAATCTTCTATATTTTCTGTATCAACTTCTATATCTACTGCATCAATATCAGCAAAACGCTTAAATAAAACAGCTTTGCCTTCCATGACCGGTTTTGAAGCAAGAGGACCGATATTACCAAGTCCAAGCACTGCAGTGCCATTTGAAATGACAGCAACACAGTTGCTTTTTGCCGTATAATCATAAACAACCTCAGGATTTTTAGCTATTTCAAGGCACGGAGCTGCAACGCCAGGGGAATAAGCAAGTGACAAATCATACTGGGTAGATAAAGGTTTTGTTGGCATGATTGAAATTTTACCAGGTTTACCACCTCTACTGTGATAATTAAGTGCCTCTTGTTTTGTGGTACTATCTAAATCATCGTTCATCATTACATCCTTATATTTTAAGCTTGTATTTTTTAAGTATATGGAGTTTTTATAAATGTTCAATTGTAAACTATTAGCTTGTGAACTCTGGTGTACTTCTGTATAAGTTTACCTACTACGTAGAATGGTATTACATGCTTAAGAAAAACGTGCCTAATTTGCTTACAATTTCTCGTGCGCTTGCAGTACCAGCAATAATATTAAGTTTTTATATAGAAAATAAATATGCAGGCCTGATAACAATATCAATCTTTGTATTTGCGTGCATTACGGATTTTTTTGATGGTTACCTGGCGCGTGCGTGGAAAGTCCAATCAAAGTTTGGCAAGCTATTTGATCCAATTGCTGATAAATTAATAGTGGTTTCAACGATAATTATGCTAGTTTATAAGCAGAAGATAAATGATTTTACAATAGTACCATCGATTATCATCATCTGTAGGGAGATATTAGTCTCGGGTTTGCGGGAGTTTTTGATAGCTACAAATGTTAGTCTACCTGTAAGCAAAGCTGGCAAAATTAAAACATTTTTGCAGATGGTTGCTGTAGTAGCGCTAATAATGAACGATTATTATATGATTCAATATACAGGTGCGATTTGTTTATGGGTTGCAGCTATTATAACTGTGTGGTCAGGCTATAATTATATCCTAGCCGGCATCAAATAGATTGATTAAATCTCCTAGGAAATAGTTAATAGACAAGAGTAGTTAATATCTTAGTGATATTGACTCAGAAAGCAAAAAGGTGTATAATTGTATTAACTTACAACTAATTAGGTTAATATTATGAAAACACCTAGTGGCAAATTTTCTTCTACCAAAAAGGTTCCAGGAAAGAATAAGAAAAAAAGAGATTTTGAACCATTAGAAGAGTTTTTTTGGGATTTTTGGCCAACAGTTGATAAAGAAGTCAAAAGAGAAAGGCTAGAACAAGAGCTATTAACACTAAAAAAAAGAGAGCTATATAGACAATGTGCATCATTGGTAACAATGGTTCCATTTGCATTATTTATGGCTATTGAACTGGAAAAAATATGTAGCGATCAGGTATTACTTGGCGTGATAAGTGGCGTGCTAAGCCACACTATATTACCTTTCATGGTCCTATCTCTTATTTGTACGCTATATTTAATTTACAATAATAGGAAAATAGCACAAAAAGAACGAGAGTTGAAAAATATTGAAAATGAAGAGGAAGTAAAGGAAAAAGAGCACAATATTTCTGATATAGGTCAGTGTTTGATCTATATTGAGGCTATAACAACTGCACTGGTTATTGTAGGTATGATAATGGGTGAAACATCTTCACTTGAAGCAGCAGAGGATGCAATTTTATTTCTTGCCAATGCAATTGCTTTTCTTGTAACTATTGTTTCTTATATTGATAAGCATGAAAAAAATAAGAAAAAGGAAACAGAAAAGTCTGATCTTGATGAGAAATCTAGCAAGAAAACTAGCAATATGTCTGTAGCCGGATTGGCGCTTGCTGGTTCTTCTATATTTTTAATAAGAAGGATAATGTTAATGGCATTAGCATCGTCCTTAAATCCTGCTGTTGGACCTACTTTAGGCTTGATAGGTATTGCAATTTTTATGGCTGTACAGGTCTTAACTATACATTCCTACAGTAAGACGCTGAAAGATCCAAAAGTGGAAGGACGAGGTGAATCAAGAAATGCAGGTAGTTCTGACCGTAGTTATAAAGAAGAAGGACCGGCTATTGCCTAAGAAATTTATTTATTTAAGTAATATTTAGGTCTATACTTTATTTTGATCGAAAAAAATCTTATGTATAAGACTTTAATCACGTGCTTTATTTTCCTAATTTGCTCCTTTACACAATCGTATGCGGATGATCTTGAAAAAACTGAAACTGAACTATATGAAGAAGCAGTTGAACTTTTTGACCAGAAAAAATATAAACAAGCTATTAGGGCATTTCATAAGATAGAGGATTTGTATCCTTTTTCTTATTGGGCAATGAAAGCAAAATTATTATCTGGGGTCTCTCACTATAATATGGGTAACTATAGCAGTGCTGCAAGTGATATGGATGATTATATATATGTTTATTCAAATGGTGAAGATTTACCATATGTATACTACTTAAGAGTATTATCTTATTACATGCAAATTAATAAAGTGCAACTTGGACAGCAAACTGCATATAAAACTTTAGAGCTGGCTACAGAGTACATTAATCTCTTTCCAGGCAGCGAATATGTAGACGAGATAAAGGAGAAAGCAAAGCTAATCACAGAGCATATATCAACAAAAGAGTATTCTATCGGTAAATTTTACCTGAGGCGTGGTGAATATTTAGCAGCAATTAAGCGTTTCCAGAATATGGCAAGCTATAAGGATTCTAAATATTTTTCTAAATCTATTAACTATTTAATAGCAGCCCATTCAGCTATTGGCCTTGACTTAGAAGCTGAGCAGTATGAAAGTATGTTATTAGCAGAAAACCTGCAAGATGCCAAGCCGGAGGCTTGAAAATTTGCTTTAGCTTTTTCTATGCTTTTATATATAATTTAGATTTTTAACTATTTGAATATGGCTGGTCATTCACAATTTTCAAATATAAAACACCGGAAAGGTGCTCAGGATGCAAAGCGCTCTCAAAAATTTACGAAGCTGATTAGAGAAATAGCAGTTGCTGCAAAGCAAGGGCTACCCGAACTCAACCCGCGCCTTCGCTCTGCTATATTTGCTGCACGCAAGGAAAATCTACCAAAAGATAAAATAGAAACAGCAATAAAAAATGCAACTGGTAACGTTGCTGGAGAAAATTACGAGGAAATACAATATGAAGGTCATGGGCCTTCTGGCACTGCACTCATTGTCCATGCCTTGACTAATAACCGCAACCGTACTGCTTCTGAGGTACGTTATATCTTTTCTCGTAAAGGTGGAAATTTAGGAGAAACAGGAAGTGTTAGTTACCTTTTCGATCATGTAGGCTTAATCGTCTATAAAGCAGAGGGTGTGAATTTTGATGATTTATTCAGTCATGGAATCGAATTAGAAGTATTGAATGTTGAGGAAAATGACAAAGAAGGATTACACGTTATAACTTGTGAAATAAAAGATTTTGGTAAAGTACGCGATGCCTTTTATGCAAAATTCGGAGAACCAGAACTTGCTCGTCTTTCACGGCAGCCAAAAGATCTGATTGAAATTAGCGATAAAGAGTTGATTGATAAATTATCTGCATTGGTTGAAGAGCTGGAAGATAGTGATGATGTACAGTATGTGGAAGGTAATTTTACTTTTGTTGATGCTGTTTAAATGATGAAGCTGATTATATTTATACTGCTCTTTATCTTACCGTTATATACCGCTGAAACATCAACAGATTTTGCAGTGCTGTTCCAGCATGGGATCAGGAAAAAAGAGCCAGTGTCAAACAAACAACTGTACGAACATTGTGATATAAGGGTAATTTCCACCAAGAAAGATGTCATCCCAGTGCTTGACTACTTGGATCCAGAAAATTCAATTACAAATGAACACATCAAGCGATTGTATAATAAAAACTGGATTCCAGCGTCAAGCGCTGGAATGACAGGAGAGGATTTTGAGGTGACAGAAAGCAACCATGATAGAAGATTATTATTCATATCCAGTACCATAAAATCTTCCTTTTTTGCCACGGGAATTGAGCAAGGGTTGGCGCCAAATACAGTGGTGAAATTGATCAACATATATAAAGATTTCGGTGTTGATTTTAAAAAAGACATTGTGCCGAAGAGTAAATTGGAGGTTCTTTTTGAGAGATTGCCTAATAATCAGAAGACTGAAGAAAAAATTTTATATGCTTCACTGACAATAAACAAGAAAGCTATTAGTTTATATCATTATAAATCGCAAGACGGCAAAGAAAGGTATTTTAATAATGAAGGAATAAGCTTAAAAAATGGCGAAATTTTTGCAAATCCTTTAAATGGAGATTATCGCATATCCTCAAAATTTGGCAATAGAAAGCATCCTGTTCGCGGTAAAATTGCTTTTCACAAAGGAGTGGATTATGCAGCTAAACTTGGCACTCCCATATACGCTGCTGCAGAGGGTGTGATAGAATATATAGGAAAGAATGGTGGCTATGGAAATTACATCAAAATAAAACACAAAAATGAATATTCAACCTGTTACGCGCATATAAGTAGATTTAGTGGCGATATAAAGTTAGGCTCTAAAGTAAAGCAGGGGCAGATCATCGCTTATGTTGGTAGCACTGGTGTTGCAACAGGACCCCATTTACATTACGAAGTTATATATAACGGCAAACACATCGATCCGCTTACGATAGAACATAAAACTGAAGTAAAATTGCCTGATCATGAATTAAGAGAGTTTAAACTATTTGTAAATAAGATAAATAAAACGATCAACAGAGAGGGTTCAAGTGAAAAAGAAGTTTAAAGACAGTATGGATAAAAATACGATAAACGATAGAAATTTGAATCAAATTCGGGCTTTTCCTGTACTAATAGCGCTAGGATTAATTTTATCGCTGCTTTTTTTGGCATATGACAGCACAATTGCACTTGGAGTTGCTGCCGTTTCAATTTTGACTTTTCTTCAAGGATTTTTTATTAATGACCCTAATGAAGCAAGAGTGATAGAATTTTTTGGTCATTATATTGGAACTTATTTTAAGTCTGGAATATGTGTAACGCTTCCCTTTTCAAGCAAATATATAGTTTCCCTAAAATTTCAGAATATTAACACAGAAAAAATAAAAGTTAATGATGCAAATGGAAGTCCAATAGAGATTTCTGCAGTAATTGTTTGGAGAGTGAGCAGTCCTGCAAAGGCGTATTATAATGTTAACAACTATCACGAATTTGTTTTTGTACAAAGTGACTCGGTAATTAGAGAATTGGCGAGCAATTATCCGTATGATAGCGAAAGCGATGAGGAATCTTTACGTAAAAATTCTGATAAAATTTCAGATGAATTGCGGTCAATGTTACAACAAAGATTAGATATTGCAGGAATTGAGATTACAGAAGCAAGAATATCGCATTTGGCGTATTCGTCCGAGATTGCACAAGCAATGTTAAGGCGTCAACAAGCACATGCTATCACTTCGGCAAGAAGGCATATAGTGCAAAATGCAATAGGAATTGTCGAGGAAGTAATAGCTCATTTTGAAAAAAACAAAAGCTTACAATTAGATGGCAAGCAAAAGGTTCAATTGATAAATAATTTGTTGGTTGCCCTAATCTCTGAGCAAGATGCACAACCGACGATTAGTTTAGATAATAATTAGCATAGAAGCCGATTGGGTTTCATAAATGCAAGTCACTATTAATTTCTTGATTAATAGACTAAATGATGTTATAAATTACACGCATTAGGGGTGCTCTAGAAAAGCTGAGAGTACATAAAGTACAACCCTTTGAACCTGATATTGTTAACGCAAGCGTAGGAAAATGTATGTATATAAATATTGAAGAATGCTTCGGCTTCATTGCGTTAATTGCATCTCTAATTGGATTATCACCTCAAGTATATAAAGCATATATCACTAAAGTTACTCGTGATGTATCGATGTTAATGTTAGTAAACTATCTTATTTGTTCATTGTCTTGGATTGGCTATGGTCTTTACCAGAGCTCAATTTTTGTGGTGCTTAGCAATATTGCTGGATTAGTGATTAGCATAATATCAATTATTCAAAAATGTTACTACGATGCAAAATCTGCACCATGATCATGTGCTCCACTGCAGTACACAACAACAATATCGTTCTATTGTAGTGCTAAATGGAAAAATACCGAGCTCATCGTTTTTTAAACGAGATATACCTATTATTGCTGTAGATGGAGGAGCAAACAAGCTTCTATCAATTGGCGTAAAACCTGATCTTGTAGTAGGAGATTTGGATAGCGTAAATCTGGATTTACGTGCTAATTTGAATACGATATATCTACCTGATCAAGATTATTGCGACTTTTCTAAAGCAATGGCTCACTTAAAGACAGTAAAGTTATTGCCATCAATAGTAACGGGTATTACTGGGGGAGCAATTGATCATATACTACAAAATATTAACGTTTTTCTAAGTACAGATAGTATCTTTTACACACCTTCACCTCCCATGGTAGGTTACACTTTACAAAAAGGTATTACCCATTTTTTTTCTTTGCCAAAAAATACTAAAATATCTTTACTTGGTATACCGAGAGCTCAAATATCAACCAAAGGATTAAAATGGGAACTGTACTTTAGTGATCTTGCTTTTCCAGGAAAGAATTCTTGCTTTAATCGAAGTTTAGGCAATAAGTTATCTATAGAAGTACACAGTGGTATATGTTTGGCGATGGTTTATTTAGAAGCAGTAGATGATGCTGCAAGACATCATGTGCGTCAAGTTAAGAAGTAAATAGACTTCTTGCATAACCCAAACTAAGTAGAAAAAAGGTATCATCCAAGTAGCTGACACTGGTTCCTTTATGACGTGTCATTCCAGTTTCAGCTACTTGAATGACAGCAGTCCTACGTCATACCGCCGCGGTATCTCTTAGCCGCTAACAAGCAGCGGGATGACGAATTGCTTAACCGTCATACCGCCACGAACCGTCATACCGCCGCAGACCGTCATACCGCGATTCATTCGCGGTATCTCTTAGCTGCTAACACGTAGTGGGATACTTGATCTTTACAGGGATGACGGTTGTCAGGCTAGCCTGTCATCCCAGTGCCCAGACACTGGGATCCAGGAATTTTATTAAGTTGGTAAGCATAAAAGTGTTATGTAAAATACAACGTTCTTGATGGGATTGCGTGAAAGGCTGGATCCCAGTGTCAGCTACTTGGATGACAAAAAAAGGAGCACTGGCATGACACCTCTCTTGGACTCTTTTAGCCACAAACATTAAGAAATTTACTAAATGAAAAAAAAGGCAAAAGAAGCCCTGAGGTTATTATCCGCTTTAAAATATTGGCGTTTTTTATGTTTTAAACGCTTGACAAGCGAGATTCAGCCGCTTTTAATTGCAACTAACCTACGCTGCAAATGTTTAAGAAATTTACTAAGCAGAAAAAAAGACAAAGAATCCCCGAGTTAGCTAGTCTTTTACTATCTCTGTCGAGTATTGGCATTTTTTGATGTCTTGTAACGCTTTATAAGCGCGTTCAGCTTATTTAGATAAAAATCTAGATGTAGATGAAGTTTTGTAAAGACATACAGTATCTATATACTGCAAAAAATTGAACATAAGACGCCGATACATTAAGTAATCCTTACCTTTTAATCTGCAGATTGGCGAAAGCAAATACAATAGCTTCAGTTTCATAATAGGGGGGCTGGCGGAGTTTGTCAAGTAAGTTTTTCGTTTCTACTGAATGACAGTTGTGGCTTGGGAGGTAGTGCAAGAAGTCTATTGTATTACTGAATTATTAATAATCTAGTAATAGTGCCTGCTATGTAGCTAAAATTTTCCTTTAACTTAAGCTACATGTAGCTAAAATAACTTGGGTTTACCGACGATTTGACAAACGACAAATTCGTCATCCCGCTGCTTGTTAGCGGGATCTAGAGATACCGCGGCGGTATGACGTGGGGAAACCTGACTTGCATTAGCCATGTATAATAAAGGGAATCTATGACAAAAGAATCATTGGTAAAAACTGATATAGTGAAAGTTGAAGACAAAAAAGCGGTAAGGAGCTTTTTTAAAATACTAGGTGGAGTGGCAGATGCTGTAAGATCATGGATTGGTAACATCGGTCCTGATTTAAGTAACAGTCGCGATATCGATAGTTTAGTCTTGAAGATGAACGAGTGCTTAAACCCAAAGGGAGGGGAAGTTTCAGCACGTAAAAACGCTGTATCTCTTGGTAATCTGTACTTGAACTTATCAGAGAAAGGTAAAATAAAATTTCTACAAACCCTGGCAGAAAAATTTAATCCGAATAAAGCGGAAATAGATGAGAAAATTAAAGAGTATAAGAAAAATCAAGATCCCGAGTTAAACTATAAATTTGAACAGGATTTAATAAAAATTCTTGAATCACCGCGTTCTAAAATATTAAAGCAATTTATTTCTTTACCAGAAGGCCTTAAGTTTATTGTTGATATGCGTTCTGATGTGCTTAAGCTAAAGAACCAATATAGAAGCTTGAATCCACTAGAGAACGAATTAAAAAATATACTCTATACTTGGGTTGATGTTGATCTACTTGATCTTCGTCAAATCACCTGGGATTCACCTGCATCATTGCTAGAAAAACTTATAAAATATGAAGCTGTGCATAAAATTTCCTCTTGGGGCGACCTAAAAAACAGACTAGACTCTGATCGTCTCTGTTTTGCTTTTTTTCATTACAAGATACCAAACGAACCTCTAATTTTTGTAGAGGTTGCATTGGTGGATAAGATTGCAGATAGCATTCAACACCTTTTAGATGAGTCGGTACCTTCAAATGATCCAAGTAGTGCGAGCACTGCTATATTCTATTCAATATCAAATACTCAAGCAGGGTTATCTGGAATCAGCCTTGGTAATTTTTTGATCAAAAGGGTTGTAGAAAAGCTATCACAAGAGTTTAAAAGTATAAAAACATACGCAACTCTTTCTCCAATACCTGGCTTTACGAAATGGCTAAAAAACAATCTAAACCAAGATGTCACTTTATTGGGCAAACTAAATATAAAACAATCTAGTGCAGAAATTTTAGAAAGTGCAGAGCAATTAAAAACTAATGTTGAATGTACAAATGAAACTAAACAATACATGCTTAAACTATGTGCATATTATTTACTAAAAGTGAATAATAGTAATGGAAATACTTATGACCCGGTGGCGCATTTTCATTTAAGCAATGGTGCATCGATAAAACAATTAAACTGGATGGCGGATACTTCTGAAAAAGGTATTAGTCAGTCGGCTGGAATGATGGTAAATTATCTGTATGAGTTGCCTAAAATAGATAATAATCATGAGAATTATATGATTAATAAAGTGATTTCCTGCTCGAAAAAAGTGTCGTCTATGTTGAAGGAGTAAATAGTCTCTTAATAAAGGATTGCCCTCACAACACTTAAAATGTAAAATGGTTCTACTTAAGTAAAATAGCCATAAATGAACAACATAAGAAATTTTGCAATAATAGCGCATATAGACCACGGTAAGTCAACGCTTGCTGACCGTTTAATAGAGGAATGTAACGGCCTTGAAGCAAGAGAAATGACCAATCAAATACTCGATTCAATGGATATAGAGCGTGAACGTGGCATTACAATTAAAGCACAGACGGTAAAACTCAATTATACGGCAAACGACGGTAATCAATATTGCCTAAATCTCATGGACACTCCAGGTCATGTTGATTTTTCATATGAAGTGAGTCGAAGCTTAGCAGCGTGCGAAGGTTCACTTTTAATAGTAGATAGCAGTCAAGGCGTTGAAGCACAAACCCTTGCAAATGTATATAAAGCTATTGACAACAACCATGAAATAATAGTTGTGCTCAATAAAGTTGATCTTCCTGCTGCAGATCCAGAAGGAGTAAAACTCCAGGTTGAGGAAATAATTGGTATTGACGCAAGTGAGTCAGTTTTAATATCAGCAAAAACTGGACTTGGAATAAAAGATGTACTTGAAGCAATAGTGGCAAAACTTCCAGCTCCTCAAGGTGATGTAAATGCTCCACTGCAAGCAATTTTAGTTGATAGTTGGTATGACACTTACTTAGGAGTAGTAATTTTAGTGCGAGTTAAAAATGGAGTGCTAAAAAAAGGCATGAAAATTGTTATGATGTCTAATAATGCTACATATCAGATAGATAATATCGGTATTTTCACCCCTAAAAAAGTGATGACGGGTGAACTTTCAGCGGGTGAAGTTGGTTTTATAACTGCTTCAATGAAGGAAGTAGCAGACTGCAAGGTAGGGGACACTATCACTGAGGAAAAGAGACCTTGTAGTGAAGCACTTCCTGGATTTAAAGAAGTGCATCCTGTGGTATTTTGTAGCATTTTCCCTCACAAAACGGATGATTTTAAATATCTAAGGGAAGCTCTAGAGAAGTTACATTTAAATGATGCAAGTTTTACCTTCGAAGCTGAAACTTCAAATGCACTAGGCTATGGATTTCGTTGTGGTTTTTTGGGAATGTTGCATCTTGAAGTTATTCAAGAAAGGCTCGAGAGAGAATTTGATTTAGACCTAACAGCAACTGCACCGAGTGTTATATATAGGGTTACAACACGAAGTGGTGAAGTTTTGAATATTCATAACCCAAGTGATATGCCAGATCCAACAAAGATTGAAATGGTAGAAGAGCCGTGGATTACCGCAACCATAATGGTCCCTGATCAATACTTAGGTGATATTCTATCTCTATGTGAAGAAAGGAGGGGAGAACAGGAGGATTTATCTTACATTGGTAACACAACAACAGCATTGTTAAGATATAAATTACCACTGTCTGAAGTTGTTTTTGACTTTTATGATCGATTAAAATCAATTTCCAAAGGATATGCAAGTTTGGATTGGGAAATTTCCAGCTATCTGGTAAGCCAAATAGATAAATTAAGCTTTTTAATTAATGGAGAGCCCGTAGATGCATTAGCCTGTATTGTTCACAAAAGTAGGGCAGAAAAAAGGGGGCGTGAAATATGTGCACGCTTGAAGGATCTAATACCACGTCAGCAATATAAAATCGCGATTCAAGCGGCAGTGGGCGGAAAAATTATTGCCAGAGAAACGATTAACCCATACAGAAAAGATGTAACAGCTAAACTCTATGGTGGAGATGTAACGCGAAGAATGAAACTACTTGAAAAGCAAAAGAAGGGTAAAAAAAGGTTACATTCTATAGGGAACGTAAATATTCCACAGAATGCTTTTATTCAAGCCTTGAAGATAAGTGATTGATCTTAAAAGACTTCTTGTATAGTTTTTGGCAACAACCGCTAGAAATAAAAAACTTACTTGACAAACTCCGCCAGCGCCCTTATCATGAAAATGAAGCTATTTATTTATCTTCTCTGTACAGATTAAATGACAAAAAAACTCACGTATCTGGCGTCTCATGTTTAATTTTTTGCACTATGTGCACCTTATGTCTTTATCAAACTTCTACCTACATAAGCTGAAACGCGCTTATAAAGCGTTTAAAACATAAAAAAACGCCAACTTAAAAAATGGATAGTGAATAACTAGCTACCCTAGGGTTTCTTTTGCCTTTTTTTTCCATTTGGTAAATTTCTTAATGTTTATGGCTAAACGACAACCGTCATCCCGCTACTTGTTAGCGGCTGAGATACCGCGGCGGTATGACGTAGGACTGCTGTCATTCCAGTGTCAGCTACTCGGATGAAACCCTTTCCTGACCTATCAAATCACATAAGAGAAAACTAAGACCAATCAAATTTTTTATCTTGCGGCTTTATTTGCAATATTGCTACCACACTGATCAATAAGCAAAAGACTACATAAAGCCCAGCGGCAAAGTTTACTTGAGGAAATGTTATAGTAAACCAAGTGCATATCATAGGAGTAAATCCTCCATGTAATGCATAAGAGATGTTACGTGATAAACTCACTCCACTAAATCTAACATTGGTAGGAAAAAGTTGAGCAGCAACTATTCCTATAGGATTTATACCCCTTTCTGTTATAGAAAGAGCCATTACACTAAGCATAATTATAAGATAACTTTTATAGTAGTATGCAGTAGATAACACAGGACAACACAGTACCATTGTGATCACTGTAAATAAGATTGCAGTGCGCTCTTTTCCTACTTTATCAGCTAACATTCCGAGCGCTATTGAAGATATCGGCATTAATATACTGGTTATAATGAGCACAATTTCATTGACATATGTTGTTACATACGTCTCAACCGACACTATTTCTTTTGCAATTGTTCGAAGAAATATGGTAAATCCAACAGCAACATTAACAGGTACAGATATTAAAATAGCAAGTATCAGAGCTCTCTTGTAGCGTTTTATAAGCTCTATTATTGGCAAATCAGATAAATTCCTTTGTTTTCGATTTTCTTCATATGCTGGAGTTTCTCCTAATGTGTATACACTATATGCGCTGATTAACCCCAAAACAAATGAAAAAGTAAACGGCAACCTCCAACCCCAAGCGTTAAAATCAGTGTTTTTTTTGCAGATAATCACTACAATCACAGAGAGCAAGATGCCAATGGAGCGACCAAAACTTATTATTCCAAAAAACATTCCTAGTTTTTTCTTATTAGGTAAATGCTCTATGAGATAAACAGAACTGCCTCCTTGTTCAGCGCCAAGCGCAATCCCTTGTGTCACATGGATTGCAAGAAGCAATATAGTAGAAGTTATACCTATTTTGCTATAACTTGGAATAAACGCAATGAGACTAGACGGAATCGATATTAGCAAGATAGCGATTGTTAATGCCATTGTCCTTCCATACCTGTCACCAATGTGACCAAATATGAATGCGCCAAGTGGCCTTACCATAGCACCCAGTCCTGCAATTCCAAACAATTGCAGTATGCTGTAGTAAACATCTTTTGCACAACAAAACTCTCTACTAATTATGTTAACCAGATCGATAAAGAGCATATGGTCATACCATATTGCGATTCTGCAGAGAATAGCTGATATCAACACCCTTGTTTGCACTAAATTTAATTTGTAAATGTTTGCTTATTTCATTGTGGCTGCTTTTTGGGATTTTGCAACCTAAGGTGTGGGTTGACTTTTTTATTATGGTGTGTGATAATTGCAGTGTTATTAAGTTTAGTGGTAAAGTTATAATAGATATAGCCTATTTAGCAGCACTTATATCAGCAGCTATAATAAAAATAGCAGAGTAATACTTTGTGCTATAACGTGTATAAGCATTTTCTTTGGGAGTATTGTATGAGTTTCTTCCCGACCATCTGAATGTTTTGTGGTCATTTCTTCATTCAGAACTTCCTTTAATAGTTTTTGTGTATCTGTTCAGGCAATGGCGTCAACTTAAGGGAAAATATCAGTGATTGTGTATAAAATTTCTCTCTAAATTTTTTATCATTAAATTATCCAAAGAGTGCAATAAACAGCACTTTTGTTTCTGTTTTATTTCAACAAAGAAGTCTAAAATGTGTCCTTAAGTTGACGCCATTGCCTGAACGGATACGTTTTTGTTTTTTGGCTTCTTCTAAAAGATCCTTTACAGCTTGATTATTTTTATGACTTATAGCATAATGTAGTAGTGATAATGTCTCCTCTCTACTCTGATACTTGCGAGTTATTTTTGCTAAAAGAATCGTGCTTGCGTTATAGCTGGACCTTTTGAATATTCCATTTTGAACTTTTCGGCAACACCTTTCCCTTCCTCTATTTCTCTTGCTAGCTTTTGAATATTCTTTCCATCTTTATTTGTTTATGTCACATACTAATGTCAGTTTTGACGTTTAAGAACATACAGAAAAGAGGAACCGTCGCCATGCTGGCGGACTCAAATCACAACGTTCGTACAGTTGTAAGCAGTATAGCTATAAATCACTCACAATCGATATGCTTGAATTATTCTCAGTAAATAAATCAAGCATAATGTTAGGTATTCTACCATCAACTATGTGAACAACTCCAGCACATTCCTCCGCCATTTTAACGTATGCCATAAGCCTTTCAATAAATTTTTCCCCTTTAATTTTCCCACAATCAATCGATGCATTTAAACTTTTAACAGATATCTTCCTGCCACCAATTTTATCTATTTCTTCATCTGTGTCACTCAAGATTATCATTTTAGATGCAGAAACTGCAATTGCAATTGCGCTTGCAGTGCTATCGGCATCAATATGATATGTTTCCCCATCTTTTCCATGACCAATTGGTGCAATAACTGGTATAAAATCTGATTCTTCAATAAAAAATAATATATCAGGATTGATTTCAGTAGGTCTACCGATGAACCCCATGTCTAATATCTTTTCGATATTATTTGATCTATCTTCTCTAAGCGTAGCGGTTATTTTTTCGGCTTTAATTAAGTTACCATCTTTTCCACATAATCCAATAGCTGAACCACCAGCAGAATTTATATGCTGAACAATTTTTTTATTAACTGAGCCACACAGTGCCATTTCAATGATTTTCATAGTGTCTCTGTCTGTAAGTCTGATACCATTCACAAACTTACTGTCCATATCCAGCACTTTTAACACCGAGTTAATTTCATATTCTCCGTCATGAATTATTACCGGATTTATACCAAGCTGCTTCAACAAGACAACATTATGCACAAAAGTATTAAATAGTGTTTCATCTAAGATTATTGTACCACCGCATTTAATGACAAAAGTCTCGCCTACAAAGCTAGGTATATTAGATAGCACTTCAAGTAATATTTCTGCTTTTTGTTCAAATGATACCTCACCCTTTAAAAATTCACTACTCTTCATTTTTTTATCTTGTAAACTTGAAAAACTCATCTCTTACCTTGGTTATTTTATGCTTAACACGGATGCTCATTTGATGAATTGACACATTCTCATTATTAATCCATCTTTGAATATCTTCTATAACAGCACCTAAGCTTTTTTGACTTACTTTATCTATTTTTGTTAGCACAACGTTAAAGTTAATGTTATTATATATTAACCAATAAATGAAGTCTTTGTCTATTTCTTTTAATCCTACCTTGCTATCTATCAACACAAACACTCTTCTTAGATTTCTTCTTTGAATTAGATAATACTCAATTAAGTTTAAATATTGTATAATTTCTTCCTTACCTGCATGAGAATAACCATACCCTGGTAGGTCAACAAGTCTGAACTTATCATCGTACATAGAGTAAAAATTTATTTGTCTAGTGCATCCAGGTTTAGAGGAAACTCTGGCAGCTTTTTTGCTGTTTATCAGTAAGTTGATCAGACTGGATTTTCCTACATTTGATCTACCAGCAAACGCAATCTCTGGAGCCGACTCATTTGGTAATGTTTTTATGTCCGAAGCTCCAAATATGAAATTGCAGTTTGATGTTATCTGTTTTGCCATTATATTCAACTAGAAGGTAGTAGGTATATTATAGTGTTATTGCTTGATATAAGAAATTTTTTATTTCAGTATATATTACTTAGCTAGATCTGTGCTATATGGATATGGAAAATAATTTACAAGACTTAAAGAAAAAATTTAATGATATAGAGAGGAATTTGGAAAATCCTACCAATTTAAGTCAAAAAGAATTCATTACCCTTTCAAAGGAATACTCTGAGCTCAGGCCAATAATCAAGATAATTGATGAATATAACACGCTGAAAGAGGAAATTTCAGACTTAGAAGAAATAATGAAAGATGAAAACAGCGAAGGTGATATAAAAGAGTTAGCAAAAGAAGAATTTTTCGAAAAGCACAAGGTATTATTGCCAAAAGTAAAAGCAAAACTAAAGTTAGCATTATTGCCCAAAGATGAAGATGACTCAAGAAATGCAATATTGGAAATCAGAGCAGGTACAGGAGGAGGAGAAGCAGCATTATTTGCAGCAATGTTATTTCGTATGTATCAAAAATATGCAGAAAGAAGAAATTGGAAGTTCGAGCCAATAAGCATTTCTAATACAGGTATAGGTGGCTATAAGGAAGCTTCTGCACTCATTAATGGAACAGAAGTTTTTGCAAGGTTGAAATTTGAATCAGGGGTGCACAGAGTACAGAGAGTGCCAGAAACTGAATCCTCAGGAAGGTTGCATACCTCTGCCGCTACTGTTGCGATATTACCTGAAGTAGAAGAAGTTGACTTTAAAATAGAAGAAAAAGACTTACGAATAGATGTTTATAGATCCAGTGGTCCTGGAGGGCAATCAGTGAATACAACCGATAGTGCAGTAAGAGTCACCCACTTGCCAACAGGGATAGTTGTAATACAGCAAGATGAAAAATCGCAGCACAAAAATAAAGCTAAAGCGCTCAAAGTATTGAGGGCAAGGCTATACGAAATTGAAAGACAAAAAAAAGAAATGGAAAGGTCAACAATGAGGAAAAGCCAAATTGGCTCTGGTGATCGTTCCGAGCGCATAAGAACATATAATTTCCCGCAATCAAGAATAACAGACCACAGAATTAATCTAACTTCACATCGGCTAGAGCAGATCATAAAAGAAGGTGAACTAGATGAATTTATTGAGGCATTAATTTCACGTAATGAAGCAGAAAGATTGGCCGGGGAAAGTTAATCGCTCACATCTGTAAAAAGATCATTAATTATACCGGATCTTTTAAAAACAATAAACAGGCAGTAAAAACAAGTTCTAGTACTATCGCGGATAGAACAAGAACAGCTACACTAATTGTTTGACCATTGTAAACGTAGCTTGTTAAGCCGATAAAAATAGCCATGATAAAAGCTCTAATGAACGAGACTGCAGAAGAAGCTGTGCCTTTAATTTCAGGGAAAACATTTATTGATGCATTAAAAATCACTGCCTGGCAAATTGCACAACTGATAGAAAAAATAATCATAGACAGTGTTACTAAGTAGAAAGAGTGGGGTACAATTATACTGAATATTACAAGCAATAGAGACCCAATAGCACCTACGCTCGTACCAGAAATTACACACCATATTTCTCCAAGTTTCTGCAAGATTTTGCCAGCAAATAGACTAATGAGTGAGAAGCACCCAACTATTGCACCTTGATGTAGTGCATAAATAGTGCTAGATAAACCAAAAGTCTTCATATACAGAAAAGGTCCACAAGTAATGAATGACATATAAGCGGCAGAAAAGAGGCTTGACATCAAAGACAACGTAACAAACCTCGGATTAGATAGTAGTTTTCTGTAATCTTTCATCGTTTTTTTTAAACTGAAAATATCGCGGTCCTTTTTTGTTTCTGGTAACGCTAAAAGCAGCAAAACCCAAGAGATTAAACAAAGTATTGCAACAGTTGCATAATTACCACGCCATCCTACAGCACCATTGATAAAACTTCCTAAAACAGGTGCAATTGCCATGACAACTGTAAGAACCTGTACATGATCTCAAGAAAGGAATAAACTAAGAGATAATGTATATAAGTTAGGATATATGAGGAGTTTATACCCAAGTAATATAAGTCGGGAAAGATTTGAGATTATATTACCAGATCTAGAGTCCTGTAGAAAAAAAACAAAACCAAGAAAACTTGATTTGTATGATGTATTTTGTGGAGTGTTATACGTTCTGAAAAGCGTTTGTCAGTGGAGAATGCTACCAAAAGAGTTTCCAAAATGGCGCAATTGTTACGACTATTTTAAGAAGTGGAGTGAAAAACCAGATGCAAATAAAGAAAGTGTTCTGGAGCTGGTGTTAAAAAAAAATAGTTGGCGTAGTCCGACAAAACAATGGTCGGAAAGAAAAAACCAGCTTCTGCATAATTGATGCACAGAGTGTAAAAAATGCAGATACTGCTGAAGAAAAAGGCTACGATGCAGGCAAAAAGATTTCAGGAATAAAACGCCATATTGCAGTAGATACGCAAGGTTTGCCACATGCAATTTATGTAACAACAGCAGAGATAACTGACCGTAGCAGTGCTGTGAGAATGGTAGAAAATGCAAAAGAAAACCTCTCGGGAGTTAAAAATGTACTGGTTGATGCAGGCTATACGGGAGAGAATTTTGCAACACAAATAAAAGCAACTATTGGTGCAACTGTTGAGGTAATAAAACGCAGTGAATTACATACCTTTGCTGTATTGCCAAAAAGATGGGTTGTAGAGCGTTCTTTTGCTTGGTTGGAAAAATGTAGACGGTTATGGAAAAATTGCGAGCGTAAACTCAACACCAGCTTGCAAATGGTAGTTCTTGCTTTCACTGCTTTGTTCCTCAAAAGATTATGAACAGGTTCTAAGAACAGAATTCATGATTCCAATAAATTTCACCGCTTCGTCACCTTTATAGCTGTCTGCAACGATTGCAAACACAACTACAGATGTGCTGGCACCAATGCCCTGAACAAAGCGAGAGATTAAAAGCCAAAAAATCGACGGTGCAAAAACACAACCAACAGCGCCGATTAATAACAAAGTGTTACCTATGATCATAATTCTCCTTCTGCCGTAGCATTCAGACAAAGGACCGAAAAACAACCCTCCTATGCAAAAGCCTAAAAAATTATAAGCAATAGTTAATTGAATTGTTCCTTCTGATACGTTAAAATAGCACACCATATCAGGAAAACTAGGTACGGAAATGTCAATTTCAATGAACTTGGCAATTAGAGACAGGATTAATAGAAAGGGTAGTAACATTTGAGATTTTCAATTAATGAATAAAAATATCACATTTAAAGCGTTGAAAGAAGAACATTTTTTACTGTTATTAAAATGGTTAGAAACACCTCATGTGAAGGAATAGTGGATAAATTGGACACTAGGGTTAATTAAAGAAAAATATGACAACTATGTTAAAGCTCTTACTCTCTGTCCTAACTTTACTTATTTCCTCTTACTTTTTCAACAGTCCGTCTAAATTACTACAAGCAGTTTAATTTTTAGTAAATATGTCATTATTCAAAAATATGCAAGAAGCTTTACAGAAACTTAACATAATTTTATCATAAAAATGTCATTCTTAAGTCCTATGTAAAAACAAATTTTGGCACTAATTTAATTAACTATGAGCTGGGTAAATTGGAAAATAAATTTTGTTTACTTTTACAATACCTTAAGATCTAATATCACTTTATCAGTCAAAAGTATCACAATAGGTTAGTATGTTCTTTACTCTTTTCCTAAAAATATTACCTATTTATATTACGATATTTATTGGTTATTTAGCAGGAAAATGTCTTAAAATTGATAGAAACACTATATCTCAAATACTCTTTTATATAGCTAATCCAATAGTGATTTTATATGGAGTTTCTCATACAGAAGTTAATTTAAAAGTAATTTCTCTGCCGATTTTGATATGGTTTATAGGTAGCACTATGTCCTTATCAGTGTATTATCTTTCTTCTTTTTTATTTAAGGATAACACGAGAAACATATTAGCATTTAGCTCGGGTAGCACAAGTATGGGTTATTTTGGCCTGCCGATTGCCATGGCTTTATTTGATGAAGATTCAGTATCTGTATATGTTGTTTGTTATATAGGAATGGCGCTATTTGAAAACAGCTTAGGATTTTACATAGCTGCAAATGGTATTTATACCGCAAAAGAATGCATATTAAAGTTGTTCAAACTTCCTTCGCTTTATGCGATGGTTCTGGGCTTCTTTTTAAGTATATACGATATACAAATACCTACTTTTTTAACAGATGTTATGATGAATATTAGAAGTACATTTGTCACATTAGGAATGGTGCTACTTGGAGTGAGCATTGCGAATATTGCAAGCTTTAAAATAGATTGGAAGCTTGCTTTGATCACTATTACAGCAAAGTACGTATTCTGGCCACTGTTTGTTTTAGGAATTGTCCTTTTAGACAAGCATGTTATAGGTATATACGATGAGAGCATATATAAAGCACTGATGTTGCTGGCTATTATTCCAGTTTCTGGGTCCAGTATAATACTTGCTAATATTTTGAATTATCAACCAGATAAAGCTACTCTGTTGCTTCTAATCAGTACTGCAGTGGGACTGTTTTATGTTCCACTAATAATATCATTATTTTTTACTAAACTTGTTCCTTTTTGATCAAAAAATTAAGCGCTTGCACAACCATTATTTGAGTAACAACACAAGACATTAGACTTCTTTCAAAATTCATGTATGGAGCTCAAAATTGTGAATTGCAGCAATCAAATTAAACCTTAAACCAAAACGTTTTCGTCGGTTTCTATACCTGTCCGAGATGATTTTAAACCTTTTCAATAAGCCAATTACGTTTTCAACAATTGCCCTTTGGCTCATAAGTGCCCTGTTCTCTTTTTTTTGTTCTTTGCTTAACGGATTCTTTTTCATTTTCCTGTGCGGTAATACAACATTTTTGTGTATCTTCTGCATTCCCCTGTAGCCGGCATCAGCTAAGATTTTGGTGTCCGGTAATATTGCTACCTTTGATTCTCTAAACATCCGAAAATCGTGTTTTCTACCATTCGAGAAAGATGTGCATATGACTTTTTTACTCTTCTTCTCTGTTACTATTTGTGTTTTTATAGTATGCCTTTTTTTCTTTCCAGAGTAGAAGGGCTTTTGCTTTTTTTTGGTCTCTCTACTGGCGTTTCAGTTCCGTCTATTACTAAAACTTCATATTCTACATCACTCTTTAATAGCTCTTTTTTTCCTGGTAATGCAAAATCTGGATGTTTTATTAATATGTCTTCTACCTATCTTATTATTTTAAAACTGTTACTTTCACTCATGCCATAGCTTTGCCCAATATGAAAATATGTACGATATTCTCTTATATATTCCAGTGCCATAAGTAGCCTGTCTTCTATGCAAAGTTTACTTTTTCTTCCACTTCTAGCTTTTTTTCTTTTATCCTCCACTTCTAGAATTTCTACCATTCGCTCAAATGTTGCTTTTTTTACCCCTGTTAAACGTCGAAACTTTTCTCCTTCTAACTTTTCTATTTCCTTATATTTCATGCTTTCAAATACTTCATCTTACACTCCCTCTAACAATTTTGAAAGAAGTCTAATGTCAACACTATTGTCAAGTTTACTGGCCTTTCTATTAGTGAGATTGAAGAATTAAGTGAAAATCTGTGAACGGTATCGTCTCTCACACCGCTTAGCTGAACGGACAATGGCGTCAACTTAAGAGCCTCCATTAGCAAACTCTCCTAAAGACATGATGGCGTTTGGGCTTATCTACCTTATCGCGGCTGTCCTGGTCGGATTTTAACTTTAGCGCGTATACTTGCTCTATCAAAAAGGGCTTGAAAGTTTTTTGGCGAACAATTTCCAATAAGTACCTGATAGAGTTTCTGCCTCATTACACCAAATAAAACTGAAAAATTTAAACGATACTCAGCAATTTGATCTGGATTCCAAGGCCCTTGTGCATCACACATATGAAGCGACAATATATTACACATGACTAAGTTTGCCCAAAATTCTTGTAATACAGCCTCTAAATTTACGCCAGAAAAATTCTCTAATTCTGCACCTATTTTGAGTCGTTTATAGCACTCCTCTATATGCCACCTTAACACATAAGCTTTGCTGATATCTTCCAAAGTAAATTTTACTCGGTCAAAAAGTGAAGTAATCAATACCTCTGTTTCTCCGTTGGCTAATGTCAGCACTATAACTCTTACTTTCTGTCCTTTCATTTTATTTTTTAGCTTTTCATTTTCTAATATAAAATCGAAATCTAATTCTCCAGATGCAATTCGTTCCCATAGCTTGCTATAATTTCTTTTTTGCAAGCGAAAAATAAAATCTACTTCCAAATCATAATGCTGCTGAATGAATTTTACTGAAGGATAACCACGATCATAGATAAATAATAATTTCTTTTGATTTAATGAACGCATTTGAGTGATAACTTCGGGTAATTGCTCTTCCGCCAACGTTTGTTCACCTATATTCCAAGCCGCAAGACGAGCACTACAAATCAGCGAAGTACACAAATCAACAAACAAATTGCCAATGGTGGCATTGTGCCTGTTGTTCCATTTGGTTTAAAGCGGCCAAACTCGGATACAATTTCCTCAGAGCTGGGTAATCTCATACCAGAACCATCTGCTGCAATAAGTCTATAGCCTCTCCAAGTTCCATACTCAGGTTCATCCTGATAGGCTGTTTGGATGCTTAGCTCTAATAATTCTTGAAAGCCTGTATGGCAAATCTTATACCTTGCTTTAGAAAAAGCTTGCTTTGAGGGTGGAGTTTTACATGTCAATGGCTCCATAAGTTCACATTCTATTCCCAAACTTTTTTTAACTAACTTTAAAATCATAGAAAATACTGTCGAAAAAGGAAGTTTTCTTGTTCGTGTAAAACTGTTTTTTCCAACACAATGGATTCTCTGAAAAGCTTTCGAGTATATTATATTTTTAATTTGTAGAATAAAATTTTTCCTTTTTGCATGTTTCACCTAAAAAGGACACATTTTAAACTTCTTTGTTGAAATAAAATAGAAACAAAAGTGCTGTTTCCTGCGGCTTCTGGATAATTTAATGGTAAAAGTTTTAGAGAGAAATTTTATACACTATCGCTGATATTTTTCCTTAAGTTGACGCCATTGGCTGAACGGATACGTAAATTTTCTCGGTTAAAAACTCTATTTCTCCATTGGCTAGCACCCTTTTAAAGCTGCTATCAGAAAACAGGTTATGTGGAAATCTTAAAATACTTCTTGTTCGCCAAGCAAAATAAATACATTCCTGCAAACAAGCAGATGCTCAATACTGACGCATAAGAAAACTTAAAAATTAAGTCTCTAGTATATATTGATAGGCATTTACCTGCAGAAAATTTGTATAGTAATCCAACACATACAACGGCACTATCAACCACTGATGCTATAATTAAAGTAATGAGATTTGCCATATGAAAATTCAACTTGGACTTCAATTTTTCAAAAATAATTATGCTTGAGAGAAGAGATACTAAAATTGCAGTATATGAAATCAATATCATCAAATTAAAACTTTGCCATTTAAAAACACAACATAGCGCTATACACACTATTAAGTTGTACGTAGCTTTGCTTCTGCCATAAAATTCAACCATTGAATTTACAACTAAAGCAGCTCCCACAAATAAGGCAGCACATATCATCAATTTATTTGAAGTGTTGAGTAAAGAAAGACTGATAAACAGGAGTATCGATAAAATAGACATAATCAAATTTAATAACATACGTTCATTCTAAATAAACATTACATATAGTAAAAGAGTTATTTAGCATAATCAAAAAAAATATTTTAAACTGACATGCTATAGCTAGTGCAAGTCAGGGTCATACCGCCGCGGTATCTCTAGATCCCGCTAACAAGGAGCGGGATGACGGTTGTCTGTAAACCTAAGTTACTTTAGCTATATAATAACTATTTTTTAAATTTTTTAAATCTACTTTTAAAACATCCTTTATGTTTAGCACCTTTTTCTCTGTTACTTTGCCAATACATGAATAAACCGCACCTTTAAACAACTCTTCAAACCTCTTCTGGCTTTGTGGTGCAATAGTAACCAAAATTCTACTTTGCGATTCAGAAAACATTATTATCTTGTTTATTATGTCTGTATTTTGTGTTTTCCCTATTGGTACTAGTGAAAGATCGATTTCAGCACCGAGATCTCCTGCAATTAACGATTTTGCCAGAGCAATAATTAATCCGCCCAAGTTTGGTGCAATTGCAGAGGCAATTATGCCATCTTTTATTGCTTGGTTGTAACGCTCATACAACTTCCTAGCGCTCTTTGCATCAACTTTTGGTACGTTGTTATTACCTATTCCACTGTATAATTGATATTCAGATCTACCAAGTTCATCAAGTGTTTCTCCAAGTACATATATCAAGTCTCCCGGCATTTTCACATCAAGCGATACCGCATTTTCAATATTTTCTATAATTCCAATTGCTGAAATGAGTAATGAAGGTGGTGCAGATATCATCACTTTCTCGCCATTTTCATCATATCCCTTAAAGTCGTTAAACATACTATCTTTTCCGGATATGAATGGTGCTTTAAATGCGGTTGCGTAATCATAACAAGCCTCTGCAGCTCTCTTTAGCTGCCATAGCCTTTCTGGATTATAAGCGTCACACCAGCAAAAGTTATCGAGCAACGCTAGATGGTCTATATTTCCTCCTGCGGCTACATAGTTACGTATGGCAGTGTCGATCGCACATGCTGCCATGTGATAAGTGTCGATTTCTCCGTAACTTGAGCCAAACCCTTGCGATTTTACAATCCCTTTATTTGAGGAAAAAACTGGTCTTGAGACAACAGCTTCGCTGCACACTCTTCCCTTGCCCTGCAGTGGTTTCAGCACTGACGAACCCTGAACTTCGTGGTCATATTGCACCACTATGAACTCTTTGCTGCGTATGTTTGGTCTGCTCAGCATTTCTTTTAGTTCAACATCTATTGAACTAAGTGGGAGCTCAGAAGCTCGGTCTGGTGTCATGCAAGTAGCTATCCACTCTCCAGTCCACGGCTTTGTCTGTAAATGCACTTTGGGATTACCGTCATGCAGAAACTCGGTTTCCATATCCATTATTACTGTCCCTTCAGGACATTTAACAACAGCTTTACCACTCTCATTAAACTCTCCAATCACACAAACCTCCACATCATGTTTTTTCATGATTTGCCTAAATGAAGGAAGATTTTCTTCTGGCACTGCTAAGGTCATTCTCTCTTGTGATTCTGATATCCATATTTCCCACGGAGCCATACCATCGTTTTTAAGGAGAACCTTGCTCAAATCAACTTCAAATCCGTCTTTTCCCATTTCACCAATAGAAGATGATAGACCACCTGCTCCGTTATCCGTTATTGCATTATAAAGACCAAGATCTCTTGCTTTTATGACGGCATTGGATAGTTTTTTTTGTGTTATGGGGTCACCAATTTGCACAATTGTTGAAGGGCTGTTTCCCGACAAAGCCTCTGAAGAAAACGTTGCACCGTGAATTCCATCTCTTCCAACTCTTCCGCCAATAATTACGATTTTATCGCCGTTTTTAGGCCCTTTGATGTGTGAAGGTACATTATTTATACTGCGCGGAATAATTCCGACACTGCCAACAAAAACCAGCGGCTTTCCACAAAATCTATCGTCAAAATATACCGATCCAAGTTGCGTTGGAATGCCAGAGCAATTACCAGCAACATTAACGCCATGAATCACTTCTTTCATTATATATTTCGGTGGTAAGATCTCATCAGTACGCTCCTTGTCCCTATAAAATTTGCCTTTTGCTTCTTTGGCAAAGCAAAAGTAATAGGTATTCATTATAGGCTCCGCGCCTTTCCCGAAACCCACTATATCACGATTAACTCCAAGCACTCCGGTCATTGCTCCACCAAATGGATCAAGAGCTGAAGGGCTATTGTGAGTTTCAACTTTATCTACAATCAAGTAATCGTCATCAAAAATTATTCCTCCTGCGTTGTCGGAGAAAACTGACACGCATATGTCAGAATTTATCTCACGCGTTGCACGCTTAATATAATGTGCGTACAGGCCATCTTTTATTTCATCAATAGGAGAGCAAAAAATATTGTGTTTACAATGTTCAGACCAAGTCTGTGCCAGAGACTCAAGTTCAATATCATATGGATTTCTACCGAGTTTTTTAAAGTAATCCTTTATAGCTCTCATTGCTGCCAGCGAGAGCCCTAAAGTGCCGTTACCATCGATTCCATCTCTGCTGATTTTCTCAAGTTCTTGGTCAATTACATTTAAGTTAACAGATTTGGCTTTGCCATTAATGGTGTCATTTGAGTAGCTGACACTGGAATCTACATCTTTTTTCTGGATCCCAGTGTCTGGGCACTGGGATGACAAGTAAGAGAGCGCTGAAGAGTTTGCTTTGTATTTACCATAATATTTCCAGCTATAGTTCTTACAGATAAGTGTGCAATACTGAGTGATAGGATTAAATTCTTGTTTTATGTCATCTTCAGTTGGCAAATTCCCTTGACTTAGAATCAATTTTGAACTTCTTGCTTTGATATAAACATTTTCATCAATGTAGTTCTTGTTTATTAAATATTCTCTAACAATTTGTTTCACTGTGTTGCCTACATTATCGGTCATGCCAGGTAAAAAGCTTATTTCCAAGCCCCACTCAGCTTGTGGTTCTATGAAATCATATTGAACTTCTTCAAGGTTTTCGTTGTAGGAATAATAACGGCAATCTTGTATGACTTTATTATAAAATAGCCCGCAAATTTCTTCATATAATTTGGATGGTAATCCTTTGCGTATGTAAATCGAGTAAACGTTGACTAACCATCTGCGGCCAATTTGCTCGCATTTATTTAAAACTTCTATTCTAATGTTTGCCATGTAATGTTATAAAAAATTTTAATATATAATAGCATACAAGCACGTTTATATTTTGAATAATTTCTATACAATAAAATATTGTATTAATTGTTACTGTTAGTGGGAAGAGTTTTTACCGTTAATGTGGATGAATCTCTTTTTGATGTGCTGGTTCAGCACATATTTTCTGAATATGAAAGAGAAAAAATTCCTGAAGTAAAAATTATACTTCCTTGCAAGAGGGATGTGATAGCGTTGCTGAGTGCATTCAAGAATCATAACGCTAAAAAATGCATAATTTTGCCAGAGATAGTTTCGCTAGAGAATATTGATGAGGAAGATTTAATATTAAATCTTGATAGGGTTAAAGTTATCAAGCCAACAAAAAGGACACTGCTACTCATTCAATTCATATTAGAGTGGAATAGAAAAAATAATGATAATTTTCCAATTGATTTAGCTTATAGCCTGCCATCACTGCTTGATAAAATTCAATCTACCCAAACAACGGATTATGATCAATTTAATGAACATTCAAAAAAAATAGAGAATTTCATAAGCTTACTCACTGAGACTTGGAGTAAAACTTTAAAAGATTTAGAAGTAGTAGATATATTAAAACATAAGAGTGATTACATAAACAATATGATAATCTCTTTACAAAAAGACCAACATATAATCTTTGTTGGAATTGGAAAGGATAAGTCGTTGATCAAGGCTATATATGATCTGCCATTTGGAAAAATAATTTTGCCTAACTTGAATTTGAAAATTAAAGAGAAAGACTGGAAATCGCTTGATAAAAAACACTATCAATATTGCCTGAAAGATTTGTTGGATTATTTAAATGTAGATAGAAGGGATGTGAGTTTTCTGCCAGAAGCGTGTTCTGGTGTCATCCCAGTGCTCCGACACTGGGATCCAGAAAACTTAACTTTAAATGAGCGCACCAGGTGGCTGTATAATGAAAACTGGATCCCAGTGTCAAGCACTGGGATGACAGAAGAAAGGGCTGGGATAACAGGAAGTCCTGAGGAATATCTAGATTACGTCTTTGATACAACTGCCGATCTAAGCAAAGTTAGTAGTGGACATGTTGGCAATATTGAAGTCATCACTTGTGATTCCAGAGAGGAAGAAGCACAAGTGACATCATTAATTATAGAAAATGAAGGTTATGAAAACATTTCTTTGGTTGTCTTTGATAAATTACTTGCAACTCGTATAGCATGTTTATCAAGGCAACACAGTGCCATACCGGAAAATTATCCTTATATAACGCTCCTACTTTATAGTATCGAAGTTTTGACCTCAAATTGGAGCAGTGTGTCATTACTTTCGCTCCTTAAACATAGGCTAGTGACTTTTGGTTACACTCAAGAAGAGTACACTCGGATTTTATCTGAATTTGAAATAGAGATATTACGCAACTTTAGTACAAATGGCCTGAGCGATATTATAAATGCTATCAATGCCCATAAAAAGCTAAAATACAAAGAAGATATATTACTTATTATCAGTAAGTTAGAGGTTATATTTAATCCTTTACTTCGTTCTATAAATTGCTCTATTTTTGATGTGGTAGCAACTCATTTGCAGTGTATTAATATGCTATCTGGTATAAATTTTTCAGAGCTAAATGGTGAAATAGGTAATTTTACCTATAGCTTCTTGAATGCATGTGAGGGTGTAGAAATTAAGTGCTCCTTAGAGTTATATAGCCAAATTCTGACTTTATTTTTAGAGAAGGAGTTTTTCTCTGTAGCAAATGACTTAAATAAATTCAGCTTATATCACAACAAAGTTGTAATACTCGCTGGGTTTAATGAAGCGCCAAGCTTTCAAAGTCCGCTTTTGAATGCACTTACGAGAGAAAAATTTAACCTTCCTTCTGCGCAAGAAGAGCAGGGGTATTTTTTTTATACTTTACACAATTTGTTTTGTGCAAGTAAGGTTTATATTACAAGATCGCTAAGCCATAGAAAACCAATTCTATTGCAGCGTTTGGAAATTATGTTACAGGGGTCAAAATATCCTTATCGTGATTGGCTGCGAATATTAAATACGCCTGAATGTGTTGTTCCATGTACTCAACCTATGCCGAAACCTCAAACCGAGGTCAGAAAAGAAAAAATGCAGGTGATGTCTTGCAGCGCGGTGGAAAAACTAATCCGCAACCCTTACTCATTTTACGTTGAATATATACTGGGCCTTAAACAATTAAGAGACTTGAATTTTAAGCCATCGATATTGGAATTTGGCACTATGGTACACAACATTCTTGCAAGATATTTACGCAACAAAAAATCTCCAATGAGCATTGCACAAGAAGCATTTTCGACTAGTCAGTTTAATTTTTCAAATATGTGGTGGGTAAGACTACAAAAGATAATTCAATCTTTTGTCGAATTTGATGAAACTCGAAGCAATTATGTTGAGTTGGAAAAGAGCTTTTCCTGTCCGATATTTCATATTCCAGCGCGTGACACTGGTTCTTGTGATCAGTATGAAACTGCTTGGATGACGAATAGAGATCTGATCCCACAAGAAATCTTACTGACAGCAAGATGTGATAGAGTTGAGTATCTACCAAGTGGGCAAGTAGCAATTATAGACTATAAGCTTGGTTCACCACCTTCCAATGAAGAAGTGATGTCGGGGTTTTTTCCGCAATTAATTTTACAAGCCTTAGCGGTAGAACATATAACAAAAAGAGAAGTCTCAGAACTTGCTTATTGGAAACTTGATTATGATAAAATAAAAGTTGTTTCTATACAAAATTATAGATACAAAATGCAAGAATTAAAAAATGATCTGCCTGGTTTTTTATCTAATTATTTAAGAGATACTATTCCCTTTATTGCCTCTCCATATTTTGATAAATTCCTGAGATTTAACAGCTATAAACAGCTAGAAAGGGTAGGGGAGTGGTTGTAAATGGTGTCATGTGTGGTAAGTTTTTTCCAGGGTAAATAATTTTATGCGAATATTTCAAATTTAGGCATACCAATTGCAGTAAATTTGTTCATTAAGTAGCATTTTATACTCCTGTAATTGCCGTAAATTCTCGGCAAGAGCCGCCATTGGCAGCCACTTCGGACTATGTACCAAACAATTTTAATCCTATAATCCCGAATGTAACTAAAATAAAGCATATTACTTCGAATAAATTAACTGGTTCATTAAATAGATAAACTCCAAGTATCGAAGCTCCTATAGCGCCCACTCCAGTCCAAATTGCATAGCATACTCCGATAGGTATAGAACGTGTAGCGAGCGAAAGTAAATACGTACTAAGAGCCATGGAGAATATGCTAATTATTGATGGTACGAGATGAGTAAATCCACAACTATGCTTAAGTGTTATGACCCAGAACACTTCAATTAGTGACGATAAGAGTAAATATATCCAATTCATGCATAAACTTTAGGTTTAAATAGAGAGCTTTAGCCCTATGGTTCCTATTACAATTAAAATGATACATAAAACTTGAGATAAATTAATATTCTCTGTGAAAGCGGTTGCACCAATTATAGTTATTCCAATTGTGCATATTCCAGAGGAAACTGCATAGCATACTCTAATAGGTAGAAAGCATGCTGCAAGAGATAAAAAATAAATGCTAATGATCATAATTACCAATGTTGCAATCGAAGGCACAACTTTAGTAAAACTGTTACTAAACTTTAGCGTTACAGCCCACAGTATCTCTAGGATACTAGACAGCAACAAATATAACCAGCACATTTTCGTAACATTTCAATCTTGTATTGTAACAGAAATTGTTAGTTAAAACTACACTAAAGTGCAATAGATCTCTCTTTCGGAATTGCTTTAATATCAAACTTAAAACAACATCCTAAAAAACTTTTCTACGAAATTCAATTCCTGCACGTCATTTGCTGCATAAAGAGGTGTGGTTTGTTGCTCAATACCTGGTATTTCTACAAAAACTTTGCCCACTTCTTGACCTTTTTTAATTGGTGCAGGTATCATATCTTTATATTCAATACGCACCTTAATTTGGTCATGTAATTTGCGGTTGTAAGTTATGGTAACATCGTTTGCAACTGTAATAGGCACTTTTTTATCTTTTCCATAGAGAACATTTACTTCCTCAACTACGCTATCCTTAGCGAATATTTTCTTGGTGTTAAAATGATTTAAGGAGTATTGTATCAGTCTTTTTGCTTCTTCTATTCGCTCTTTCTCAGTGTTTAAACCATTTACAACAGCAAAAATTCTCCTATCATTTCGTTTTGCAGATGCTACAATGCCGTAACCACCAGCATTTGTATAACCGGTTTTTAAACCGTCAACCCCAATATCGTGAAAAAGTAGAAGATTTTTATTCTTTTGTGCAATTTCATTATATGTCAAATATTGTTCGGAAAATAAATCATAATATTCAGGAAAATCGGTGAAAATCCTTTTTGCTAGCATTATCAAGTCTTTTGCACTCATAAAATGATCTCCATCTGGCCACCCGCTTGAGTTGACAAAATGACTGTCATTCAGATTCAAATTTTGTGCAACCTCATTCATTTCAGCCACAAAGTTCTCTTCTGATCCTGCAATGCCCTCGGCTAGTGTTATGCATGCATCATTACCTGAAACTATTGTAATTCCTTCAAGTAATTCTCTCACTGTAACAAATTGACCTTCTTTCAAAAACATAGAAGAGCCTCTCCTTTCCCACGCTTTTCTACTTACTCGAAATTTATCCTCCATATTTATTATTCCAGCTTTTAGATAATCGAAGGCTACATATAAAGTCATCAATTTGCTCATTGAAGATGGGGCCATTTTTTCATCGGAATTATGGTCAAAAATGAACGAGTCTGAAGCTAAATCTAAGACTACTGCTTGCTTTGCTTTGGTTCTAAACTGGTATGAGTATGAAGAAAAAGGAAGTATAAAAACTAATAGCAAAATTACCAATCTGCTTAACATATCTATAATTTTAAATTTATAGTGCACTAATTAATAGTATAATTTTACAGGGGCATTTCAATAGATCTCTTGCATAAAAATTCCTTGACAAACTCCGCCAGCCCCCTTATCATGAAACTGAAGCTATTTATTTATCTTCTCTGTACAGATTAAATGACAAAAAAACTCACGTATCTGGCGTCTCATGTTTAATTTTTTGCACTATGTGCACCTTATGTCTTTATAAAGTTCTAGGTTTTTACCTAATATAAGCTAAAATGCGCTTATAAAGCATTTAAAACATAAAAAAACGCCAACTTAAAAAATGGATAGTGAATAACTAGCTACCCTAGGGTTTCTTTTGCCTTTTTTTCTGTTTAGTAAATTTCTTAAACATTTATGACTAAAGGTTAGTTGCATTAAAAAGTAGCTAAATCGCGGTTATTAAGTGTTTAGAATAAAAAAACGCCATACTTGAAAGTATAATGTAAGTAATTAGCCAACCACGGGGCTTCTTTTGCCTTTTTTTTCGTTTGGTAAATTTCTTAAATATTTGTGGCTAAACGACAATCGTCATCCCGCAGCGGGATCTCTTGTTAGCGCCGCGGCGGTATGACGGTTCGCGGCGGTATGACGTAGAGCTCGCGTTAGCTACTTTCATGACACCATTTGCTGTCTTTAAAAATGAATGTTCTTGCAATTGTACGTCATGCGCTTTATTAAATATTTTACTTAAAAATCTAATTTCTTATTATACAAGAGATAAGCAATTCATTAATGATGAAAGATTACAAAAAGGGGCATAGAAAGCGCCTAAGAGAGAAAATTATTTTAGATAATGGACAATCATTACTTGATTATGAAGTTTTAGAGCACATTTTATATTCAGCATACAGTAGAATTGATGTGAAACCGATAGCAAAGAGTTTGATAGAAAGTTTTGGCAGCTTAAATAAAGTTTTTAATGCTGACCTGGAAGCGCTGCAAAACGTTGATGATGTCAGCAATGCAGCGATATCTGCCATCTTTTGTGTAAAACAAGCCTTCGTTCGCTCTGCAAGAGAAGAAATAAAAGACCTGCCTATAATCGATAACTGGGAAAAATTGCTTGATTATTTAAGAATAAGTATAGGAAGCCTCAATAAGGAAAATTTTCGGGTCATCTACATGAACAAAAAGTATCGTCTAATAGCAGAAGACCTGCAAAACATTGGTACAGTAGATCAAACTCCTCTTTATGTCAGAGAGATCATCAAGCGCGCACTTTTGATTGGTTCAACATCCATTGTAATATCTCACAATCATCCAAGCGGAGATACACAACCTTCAAATAGCGATATATCTCTCACTAGACAACTAGCAGAAGCTTGCCAAAGTATAGGAATAGAATTAATAGACCACATTATTATTACATTCAGTAGCTATTTTAGTTTCAAGGAAAATAGGTTATTGTGAAAGCTTTTATAGCTACAGTAACTTAGGTTTATCGACAATCGTTATCCCGCTGCTTGTTAGCGGGATCTAGAGATACCGTGACGGTATGACGTAGGGCTGCTGTCATTCCAGTGCCCCTATGATGTCATTCCAGTGCTCCTTTTTTTGTCATCCGAGTAGCTGACACTGGGATCCAGTTTTCTTTACAAATTCACCAAAAGTGTTTCATTCTATAACGCAAAACCCATACTCACCAAACCCAATGCATTACTTGCAATTAAGTTTCCTGGATCCAAGTAGTCAGCTACTTGGATGACAAAATGACAAGAAGAGGGCAACTGGGATGACAAAATGATAAGAAAAGGGCACTTGGATAACAAGAAATGGGATGGAAGATAGTAGTGCGAAAGCCTCTTACAACTTACTTTTAAGTAGCCTAACCCATGCGTGCCAATCCCTCTCACCAAGATTGCTTTCAAAAGATAGGAGATCCTTTACAGCTTTTGAGCAAATTTCTTCACTTGGAATTGATAACTCCTTATTCATTGCTAACGTTAAACATTGAGTTTTGCACGCTCGTTCTAAATGATATGTGTAGAACATTGCTTCTTGTATAGTCCGACCACACGTTATGGATCCATGATTACGCATTAACATGACAAAATTTTCTTTCAGATCAGCTATTAACCTCTTTCCTTCTGTATCGCTAAGTGCTAGGGAATTATAATTATGGTAAGAGATTTTATTGTAAAAGTGCAGTGCCCATTGACTTATAGGAAGCAGCCCATCTTTGAGAGAAGAAACCGCTACAATAGAAGGTGTATGCAAGTGAAAAATTGCTTGAATATCTTTCCTTGCTTGATAAACAAAACCATGAATTATATAGCCAGTTCTATTATATTGATATTCTTTGCCTTCAATTACATTCCCATCAAATGATACTTTCATTAACGAACGTTCATCTACTTCATCAAAACGCATACCAAACGGATAAATATAAAACGACTTTTGATCTTCAGAACGCACTGAAAGGTGAGTATATGTATGATCATCGAACTTAAGGTAGGACAAAATTTGATAGGCGTAAACCAGATCCCTTTTTACTTTGCTTTCTGTTAACATCCCTGTTAAAATCTTCTGAAGATTTATACACGAAAAAAGGCTTGTAGTAAACTAATAAGTCTATGCCACTCCGTCTTGCTTTCTGAATACCAAACACTTTTGTGTTGTAACTTGCTTGAAAATAGTTATCGTTATTATATGGAATTTATCTTTCTAAATTACATAATATCTTAACCATAAAAATAATTTTCTATATAATATTTCATATGTTTTAAAGCTTCATTTTTGTGTTATTATAAATGTAGATTTTAACATTGAAGATAATATGGTAAATATTAACATAGAAAAACAGCTAACAGGATTTTTCATATACCTCTCTGGTCTTTCAGGAAGTGGTAAACTTTCCACAGCAATAGAATTATCCAGTATGATAGACGCATTAATTGTAGATAGTAGCTTCTCTAACAACACTCAAATTTGCTCTATATACAATGGTGTCTTTGAACATAATCAAATTCCTAAAGAAGTTCAAGATAGAATATATGGCATTACGCAAATTATGCTTCAGGTAATAGAAAATTATCCAATTGATTCAAAAAATTACATATTTATTGATGAGTTAACAAAAAATAATGACCAGGATATGAGGATGTATGACTTAATAGTAAGGCTCAGTAAAAAAATGGGCACAGAAATCCTTCCTGTAGTACTCAGGTGCGATCTACTGACATTACAAAAGCGTATTGCATTAAAAAGGCAAAGAAAAAATAGGAGGGTGATTAATGTAAATAACGTTATAGAGAAATTGAGGACTAACGATTCATTTATACCACCGAGTGCCATAGAGATAGAAAATTCAGATATGAGTATAAAAGAAGTAGCTCAAGAGATAGTAAACCAGATGCACAAGCTTAGCCAAATTGCGTGTATGCAAAAAAATAGTCTATAGCAATTTCATATACTGAGGCTCATTTAAATATAGAGCCTCAACTTCATTTAATTTTTGCTTGTTCTTCAGTCTATAATGAACTAATAGCCCTGCATGGCTAGCATTTAAATTGCAATCCATATGTGTACTGCTTGTAGCGTGACCAGGGTCACATGCTACAGTTGGACCAGACAGCGGCAATAAATTGAAATCAAATAACTGCGTATAAAACCCTTGAGCATTTTTGATTATAGCTCTGATATTTTTTTTGTTATTCATACAAAGCAAAGATATTGCGTAGGCTTGAACTTCCAGCGCACTAACTCCGTATAATGGCTTATTTGTAGCAAGATTTATACCTTGTGCTGCTGATATACCAACTCTAATTCCAGTGAAACTTCCTGGTCCAACTACTACCGCTAAATGGTCTATTTTATCATAGTTATAATTGTGCTTATTAAATAAAGTATTTAAAGTTTTAAAAAATGATTCTGCATGACTATTGCTGGCGGAATTGCGCTCTACAAAACAATTACCATCATAATCAACTATTGCTATTGAACTACCAATACCTACAGTATCAATCGCTAAAATAGACATTACTTAAGCTTATCATGGAGTTTTGCAAACATCATAGTAAAGGCACCATTACCCATAACATTTGCTGAAGTGATTATTGGATCAAACACTATATACAATGCTGTAATTAACGAAAGCATTTCTGGAGAGAATTTGAGATATTTCTCAAGAATAGGTAGCATTACCATAATTCCTCCTGCCGGCACTGCCACGATAGCAAACTTAAATAACAAAAAATAGAGAAGAAAAGTTACATAATCTATTGTGAACAATGAATAACCGGAGGCAATTATCATTGATAATATTATGATAAAAAAGCAATCACCTACTAAATGAAAGCTAGCAGTTATTGGTATGACAGATGATGCTATGTCAGGTTGCTTTACATTTTTTTTGCTTCCTTCAAGAGTAAGTGGCATAGTTGCATTACTAGACATTGTGCTCATTGCAGTAATAAATGCCGGTATCATATTGCCTATACTAGCTATCCAGCTTGTAACCTTGAATGAATTTGCTGCTCCATATAAGAGGAAAACATAAAGGTAGGTTGCAGATGCTATAATAATGAAAATTATTGAGTAATCCTTAAATATTATAGATAAAACTTGATCATGCTGCATTTTTAAAGCAAGCCCAAGTACAAATATTGGAATAATCGGCGTCAAAAACGTCTTCAAAATAAAGAGAGTTAAATCTAACATTTTGTTCGAAAGCTCTTTACTTTTCTTGGGTAGCAATGTGGACACTACTATGCTGGATACAAATCCACAAGCAAGGGCATAAAAATTAGAAAGGAGTAGCGGCAGCCTAAACGACCATAAAGGAACAATTGTTTCTTCATACGTTATATCTTGTATTGAATGAGTGTTTTGTATGATAAAATGCCCAACAGAATAAGCTATTAAACTTGAAGCCAGATTCGATAAGAAGATCATTATAATAAGTAACAATATAAACTTTATAGCTGACTGCTTAAGATTGTTAACACTGCTAAAGATTAACGCAAAAATAACAAAAGGCATTATAAATAGCAAAACCTCTTTTATACTCAGGCTCACTGAGTACAAGAAGGTTTTTATTTCCATTGGAACTAAATGACCAAAGAATGCAACTGAAGTGATGACCGTGAGTAAGATTAATAGTTGTAGCACGTTCTTATATACCAATGTTCTATGGACATATATATGGTAAGTTAGTTGTTAAGTAAAGCAAAACTGCCTATTGCTACGAAACATTATGAAAGACAAGCAGCTTTTGTTACTCCCGCACGTACTGCACGAATATTGTGATTTTAGTCCACTAGGAAGGATGTTACCCAAGTAGCATGACATTTGTATCTGGAATCTATTTTGTACGCAATTCCATCATTGAATTACATTTTCGTGTGAAATGTGACGTTCACAACATTCATGCAGCTGCATAACCTTAATTACTTTAGCTATAGAATAAAGTCTAGTGTTACTTCACGCCAAATGTGGTGGTGCTGAGTAGGCAAGCCGGTTAATGGGCTACATTTATATACTGCACGCATTGCGTTATCTGCTATCGACCTGAAAAGTGGATTATCTCGATAGGAACTACTGTCTGCTACATCGGCCATAATTATCTCACCTTGACTGGATAATAATAAGTTAATTTTTATACTAAAATTTTCTTTGTAAGCTATGCTTTCAGGAATGCTCCAGCATTTTGTAAGTTTGTCTCTTATAGAGTTAATAATTTCTGTTACAACTAATTCATCCTTTTTGCTCTCAACGCTTTTTTCGTTTCCTATTTCATTCTTTGCCTCTCTGACATCCCTTCTTAGTTTCTTCTCTACACTTTTTTTTCTTTTTGGAATTGGAATGAATTCTTTACCCTCGTTAATAATGGCTTCTTCTTGCATTTCGATAATTTGCCTCGGTTGTGCTACAACAGTGTGCTCAACTATTTCTTTTTTCCTTTGTGGTATAGGAACAGCTAACGTATCATTCGTTTGGGCTTTTGTTGAAGATAACGAAAAAAGCAAAAAACAACATAAAGACAAAAAAAGAATATAATTAGAATAGAAAAAACGCATATGTTAAGCAGCTTGTTTTACTGGTTTAAAGCTAATATTGCACGTAAAGTCAATATATTTTAGTTGATGGACAAGTTTGAAGTCAATAAGGAATCCCTTCAAAGCTGAAGGCAAGCGAAAGATTGCCTTCTCGACAGACAAAGGAATTGTATAATGGATTAAAAGGAACCGTATGACAAAAATTATAGCAAAAGAATATACAGAACTTTTAGAGCAGTTGAAGGATCATATTGCAACAAGCCGTTATAAGGCAGCGCTTGCAGTAAATAGTAAGCTTATCTTGCTCTACCATTATATTGGAACAGAAATCTTAAAACGGCAAAGAGAACACGGCTGGGGAGCGAAAGTTATTGATCAATTAAGTAAAGATTTACGGAATGCTTTTCCTGATATGAAGGGGTTTAGTATTCAAAATCTAAAGTATATGAGAAGATTTGCAGGAGAATATAGCGAAAATGAAATTGGTCAACAAGCTGTTGACCAATTACCTTGGGGTCACAATATCGTAATAATGTATGAAATTAAAAATAAAGAAGAAAGATTTTGGTATATTAAAAAGTCGCGTGAACACGGCTGGTCTCGCAACATCTTATCTATGCAGATTGAAACAAATTTGTATAAACGTGAAGGTAAAGCAATAACTAATTTTAAAGAAAAATTACCATCTCCACAATCAGATTTAGCACATTATACATTAAAAGATCCGTATATTTTTGATTTTTTAAGTATAGGTAAAGATGCTCATGAAAGAGAAGTAGAAAAAGGACTCGTAGGACATATGGAAAAATTTCTGTTAGAACTCGGTGAAGGATTTGCTTTTGTTGGTAGACAATTTCATTTAGATGTTGGTAATAAAGACTTTTATATTGATTTATTATTCTATCATTTAAAGTTACGTTGCTTCGTAGTGATTGAACTAAAAGATAAGGATTTTAAGCCGGAATATGCTGGTAAAATGAATTTTTATCTTTCTGCAGTTGATGATTTACTGAAGCACTCGACAGATCAACCTTCTATAGGGTTAATCTTATGTAAATCTAAAGACGATGTACTTGCTAAATATACACTCCGAGACATGACCAAACCAATAGGTCTTGCAGAATATCAAATCACTGAGAATCTACCAGAAAACATAAAAACAGCTCTGCCAACAATAGAAGAATTAGAAGCTGAATTATCGAAAGTTTCAGATAAGGAAAAGTAATGCTACTAAAATCATTCAAACAATTATTTAGCAAACCAAAAGCTCAGCATGGAGGCTCAGGAAGAAGAGTGGCAGCCAATAACTTACTCTCTCATAGCCTTGAAACTTTGGAAGCAGACAGTGACGGAGTAAGTGATTTTTATGGATTACACGCTCTAGGTGCACTATCCTATAATATCATACGGTCAATATACTCTAAATGAGATGGAAAGATGAAGGCATCATTATAGCTGCTAAAAAATACGGCGATAAAAACTTAATTCTCTCTCTGTTTACAAAAAATCATGGAAAGCGCAGGGGATTAACTAAGCTAACAAACAATAGCAATTATAAGTTTCAAATAAGTAATCTATTACATGCAGAATGGAGTGCTAGGTTACCTGAAAATCTAGGTTTTTTTAAGTGCGAATTAATCGAATCTCCATTCCATCATTTCTTTCAAGATAGGTTAAAAAGCATTACTATTGTTTCTTTCTCCTCTATTTTAGAAAAAGTGCTTCCAGAAAGTGAACCCTGTGCCGTGCTGTATGACAATTTTCGATATTTCATCGATGTAATTAAACACAACAATCAGTCTTGGCAAAGCCATTATCTTAACTTAGAGCTTCTGCTTCTTACGCAATTGGGATTCAAGTTAGACTTATCCAAATGCGCTGTAACAGGTGTTAAGGAAAATTTACAATTTATTTCTCCAAAAACTGGTAGAGCAGTGTCAAAAAAAGTAGGAGATTATTATGCAGATAAACTCCTACCTTTTCCACAAATGTTACATGATGTATACAATAATAACCTACAAAACAGCTACTCATTCCAAGAATTTCAGTTAGGACTGAAAGTCACAGGATATTTTTTAAATAAGTATCTATTTTTGCAGTTAAACGTGAAATTTCCAGAGCTGAGAAACCTCATGTTGTCGCTTTAATCTTAGCAGTCCTACGTCATACCGCGATTCATTCGCGGTATCTCAGCATAGATTCCGCTAACGAGTAGCGGAATGACGGTTGTCGGTAAACTTAAGCCACTTTAGCTATAGCCAGTAACCACTCTATTTCTACCACTGTTTTTTGCCTTATATAAATATTTGTCGGCACGTACTATAAATTCTTTAATATTGTCAAGGTCAGATTCTTGCATTTCTGCAATTCCAATGCTCACAGTTACATCGTGGGTTGTATTTTTATCCGCAAGTATAAAAGGTTTTTTAGCAATAATTTTGCGTATTCTTTCCGCAATAGTATACGCATCTGATGTATCGGTATCTGGCATTACAACAACAAATTCCTCACCACCAAATCTAGCTAACAAATCTGTCACTCTAATATTTTCAGAAATTCTTCTCTGTATTTGCTTTAAAAGTTCATCTCCAGCACTATGTCCAAAATTGTCATTCACCATCTTAAAATAGTCTATATCAAGTATCATAAGAGACAACCTTCTATCTTTTTCTACAGAGTCCTTAACAATGTTTCTTAAGTGTGCATCAAAATATCTTCTATTATAACAGTTAGTTAATGGGTCCTTTATAGACATTTCCGCATTATTAAATAAATTCATTCTCAAGGCATCTTGATATCTTTTGCGTTTTACTTGCGAATTAACCCTTGCTATTAACTCACCCTCATCCAAAGGTACTGTTAAATAATCATTAGCACCTACATCAAGTGCTTTTACTAAATTGTTTTTATCATAATCCTCAGAAAGAATTAGAATTGGTGTATAACGTGTTTCCACCTTACTACGAAACCCAGAACACAAACGCAAGCCGTCAGTTTTTGAAAACTGCATATCAGAAATGATCAAGTCGTAATTATCCTTAATACCAACCTTTAATGCCTCTATTGGATCACTCAGTATTTTAATTGACCTAAAGCGTTGCTTTAGTACATTATATATCTGCTCTGCTTGAAAGACATCTTCATCTACAACAAGTATGTTAGCATCAAAAATCTGATTAGAATAATCCATAATACTGTTTCCTGCGACTCCACCAATCTCAGCGTTGGTTTCTCCTCTTAAACGCAATTCATCTATAATCATTTTTAAGCGCGTGAGAGACTTAATTCGTGCAGATAAAGCAGTTTCGTTTATTGGTTTAGTCAGAAAATCATCCGCGCCAGCATTAATACCTTGCACTCTATCATGAGTGTCATGCAGTGCAGTTACCATAATTATTGGAATATGGGTTGTCAAGGGATCACTCTTTAGCTCCTTACAAACTTGAAAGCCATTCATCTTTGGCATCATGATATCAAGTAATATAATATCAGGCTGCTGCTTTGCTACTAAATCTATAGCTTCTTCACCATCATGAGCTACGATAACCGTATAGTACTCTGCTTTTAGTCGAGCTTCTAAAAGCTTGACATTAGATAGTACATCATCTACTACCAGAATCTTCGCTGTCATTATCTTTAGATGTATTATCTATATCGTAAGTAGGATAAAGCTTACCATTTTTACCAACTATGTAATTTACTTTCTCAGTATTACACTCTTTATATAAGTCTTCAATTCCGGCATCCTTCAATAACCTTTTGGCTTTTGACTTTGCAATTATAAAATACCTATATATAGTCTTAATAAAATCAATAAATACAGGTACCTTATTTTTATCAAGAACAATTATGCTCACTAAAGCTACAACTAAAATTTCTGAAAGACCTATATTGAACATTTTCCTATGAAGCAAGTACTTTAATCCTTCTGATTATAAATATTAATTTGCTTAAATCAAGTTTAGAAGCAACCATCTCATCTAAAAAACTATTATAACGTTCTATGTAGTCCTTATCATTACAAGCCCAGGTTTGAACCTTATCTTCGGGGTTATCAGTAGCTTTTATGACTTTAACAGCTAGCTTGTGATGGTAATTGCTTAAATCGTCCAATAAATCATTAACTAAGCTGCGATCCCAATAAGAAGAGCGGCTTTTCATCTTGATGGCAATTGTTCTAATCAGATCGAATCTTAACAGCGACTTTAACTCAAAGTATATTTTACCAGCATCAAGAATGGACAAAGATGTCTGTTCAGCAACAGATATAATATCCAGTGCATAAGTAAGAACGCACAGGTCAGCAATTTTTTTTGCTAGATCTTTATCTATATTAAGTTCCACTAAAGAAGTGTATCCATGATTATAGACCTTTAACAGGTGTTCATCTAAAACATCATGGCCTAAAGTTTCAATTGCATCTTTAAATTTTGTAACATCATCCAATTCTACAAAGCTAAGATTTTTTACTAACCAAAACGATACTCTGCCAATAAATTTCTGCACATTTCTCACTATTTGCAAGTATGAGTTAATATCAATTTTTCCATCCAATTCATCAATTTTCTGCCACAGGTTATTTAAATCATATAGGTGGTTAACAACGATATATATGTTAACTGCTTCGTGTACCTTAATTCCAGTATTCTCAACTAAATTATTAATAAATATACAGCCCATCCTATTTACAACATCATTTGCAATGCAAGTGGAGATAATTTCTCTACGAAGTTGGTGTTTTAATATGAAATCCTTAAACTCTGTTAACATCTTTTTAGGAAAATAACCTAGCAAGTAGTCATTAGATATAAGATCTTTTTCAGGCAGATCGGAATGTATAATTTTATTTTTTATTGCCGTTCTAGCATAAGATATTAGAATAGAAAGCTGAGGAGAACTGAAACCTTCTGCACCAGTTAACATCCTTGCTATCTCTTCTTCAGTTGGAAGAAATTCTACGCTTCGGTTTAACAGCCCAGATTTTTCTAAACTGAGCAGTAACCTGTGGTCCTGCTCCAATCTCTCTTTAGCTTGCAAACACTCAAGAAGTAATGCTTTTGTTTCAATTCTGTTGTGGTTCTCAAGCACCTTGGATGCAACTTCATCCACCATACTTGCCAGTATTTCATTCCTTTTTTCTAAAGAAATACCCCCTGCTTTCATAGCTGAAACAAATGCAATCTTAATGTTAACTTCAAGGTCCGAACATATCACTCCGGCTGAATTATCAACAAAATCTGCATTGATATATCCACCTCTTTCAGCATATTCTATTCTCCCAAGCTGTGTACAACCAAGATTTCCACCCTCTATAAACATAGAAGCTCTAATATCCTTACCGTTTACTCTTAATTCATCGTTTGCTTTGTCACCGACCATGCTATGACTTTCACTCTTTGCCTTAACAAACGTGCCGATTCCTCCGTTCCATATGAAGTCCACTTCTGCTTTGAGTAGATATCTAATCAAATCACTTGGAGATAACGTATCTTCCGTTATATCAAAGCATTTTTTCATTTCTTGAGAAATGTTTACTTGCTTACTGCTACGCTCAAATACCCCGCCACCCTGAGAGATTAAATCTTTGTTATAATCCATCCAGGTTGAAAATGGTAACTTAAAGAGACGTTTACGTTCTGTGAAACTCTTTTCTGCATCAGGATTTGGGTCAACAAAAATATGCATATGGTTAAATGCGCCGATTAAATGTATATTTTTTGAAAGCAGCATACCGTTTCCAAATAGATCGCCAGCCATATCTCCAATTCCAATAACAGTTGCATCCTGGTAAATATCCTTATTCATTTTCCAAAAATGCCTTTGTGCTGCAATCCATGCACCTCTTGCTGTAATACCCATTTTCTTATGGTTGTAACCTACTGATCCACCAGATGCAAATGCATCGCCAAGCCAAAAGTTATATTCAGAGGCTATCTGGTTGGCATAATCAGAAAATGAAGCAGTTCCTTTATCAGCAGCAACCACGAGATATGGATCATCTTCATCATACCTAATCACATTCTCTGGTGGAATTATTTTACCATCAACCACGTTATCAGTAATATCAAGCATTCCTCTGATAAAACTCTTATAGCATTCAACACCTTTCTCTCTTAAAGTATCTTTGTCTTTATAAACTTGCTTAATTACAAACCCACCCTTTGCGCCAACAGGTACAATAACCGCATTTTTTGTCATCTGAGCTTTCATGAGCCCCAAAACTTCAGTGCGAAAATCTTCCGTCCTATCCGACCACCTTAAGCCACCACGGGCTAATTTCCCTCCTCTTAGATGTATTCCCTCAAAAAGGTTTGAATAAATATACAATTCACGATACGGACGAGGATCAGGTAAACCATTTATTTTACTTGAGTCAAATTTTGTAGATAAATATGGTTTATCGTCTTGATAATAACTGGTCCTTAAAATAGCCATTATCAAGTTAAATATCGAGCGCAAAACGTAATCATGTGAAACATTGCTGATCTCTTTTAGAAGTTCCTCAATTTTTTCTCTGACAATGTCCGTAGTTTCTGCTCTATCAATGTCTATGTTAGGATCAAATCTTGCATGAAATAGTTGTATCAAATACTTTACTATTTTTGGATGCTCTGAGACTACCTTTTGGATATATTCTGGATTGTAGTTAAATGACGTCTGCTTTAGGTAAGCACTTAACGCTCTAACCAGAAGCACTTCTTTCCACTTGAGCCCAGCAATAATGATCAAACTATTGAAATAGTCATTTTTAATTTCCTTGCTAAACACTTTCGCAAGTGTTATTTCAAATTGCTCTTTTAGAGTAATGTTGTCTATTAATTCATCGACTCTTGACAACACAAAATGGTGTATCCATATTCCGCCGTTAATTTCTATGTAATAGCCATTATGAGATAGAATCTTAGCTCCCAAATTCTTAGTAATTCTTAATATCTTCGATAATTCAAGACCTCCATTGCTCGAAGTGTAAACCTTTAATTGATAATTAAGATTGTCACGAGTAAGTCTTAAATCGACCTCGCTAACTCTTTTTTTCCTCACTATCTCCAATTTTTTCATATCGTAATATGCGTCATGAGGTTCGAAACTCTCTTGATAGCTTATTGGAAATGCCTTGCAATAACGGATGAATATATCCTCAACGGTGCTAAAAGTATTATATAAATTGTCTATAAAACGATCTTCCCATTTTTCCGTAATGTTCCTTAATTTGTTTTCGATACGCAAAACTTCATCATCAGGAACACTAGCGTTTTTAGCCTTTAGCACCACGTGCAATTTCATTAAGTCATATTCGTTTATAATGTGGTGGTTATAAATATCTGAACTTTCTGCATTTATCTCATCCTTCAATATATTGCTTATCTTGAGCATTAGCCTGGAGCTAGCATAACGCATCGGTATCAGCACTATACAACTAGTAAACGCTCCCTTACTTCTTAAGCATAACTTGACTCTTGGTCTTATTGCAAGGGACATAATAGAAGTACAAATTTGAAATAATTCTTTCTCATTAGACTGGAACAATTCATCACATGAGAATACTTGTAAAATATAAATTAGAGCTTTGTTATTGTGGCCCCCGGTTACAAACCCTGCACTTTTTTCTATAACTTTAACTTTATCTCTTATTATTGGAATAGTTCGAATATCTTGGACCTCCGCTACAGAAGTAAATAGCCCGAAAAAACGCCGTTCCTTTACCACATTACCCTGGTCATCAAATTCTTTTACTCCTATACAATTCATGTATGTACGCCGATGGACTATTGAGATTAGATCTGATCTCAATATGTATAGGGAATCAAGGTTTACAGAAGGAATCAACGTACTTTGACCTACTCTCATCAGGCCAAGGTCCTTTTTGCTATCACAGATGAGTTTTTCATCTTTACCAGCAATATATTCTTGATAACCTAGAAATACGAAGTTATTATTCTTTAACCAAACTAGAAAATCTTTTTGCTCTTGATTTCGGTCTGGTGTCATTCCAGTGCGTGACACTGGAATCCACGTGTCCTTTTCCTGGATCCCAGTATCAAGTACTGGGATGACAGAAAGACTTGCCTCATCAAGTTTCTTGAGCATTAAGTGCCAATCTTTCACAACGCAATTAACCGCTTTCAGCGTTTTTTGTAGAGATTCTTTTAATGTATCAACAAAACTGTCACTTATACCTTTGATAATTAAATATATAACTGACTCTTTGATTCCATTGCTTTCTTCCAAAGGGTAAATCTCGTCTATTAGGCCATCTTTTCTTTTAATGTTAATTATGCTGTTGCTGTAATAGCATATGGTTAAATCGTGCGACTTAATAGTTGCAATAACAGAATCAACCAAAAATGGCATATCATCGTTTGTTATCTTAATCGTGGTAAAATCGCCTTCTATTCCTGGTATATCATCTATATTATTTACTACTAACTTACTTTCATCTTTCTCTTTTTGAGAAACAAAATTGTAAGCATCGTTTACAATATATAGCAAAAACTTATCGTTGGCTTTTAGGTCGCTTTTATAAACAAAACTATAAAAATACTTAATAAATTTTTTAATTTTTTCTTTATCTTGCTGATTTTCTTGATCAGCTAACTTAAATAAAGACTCAGTGTCAACATTATGATCTATACACATTTTTTTTAACAAAAATACACAGTGAACTTAAACCTTTTTAACTAAGATTTCATTATCAAGAGCGTACACTATTAGTTCATCATTTTCTACTACTTCCCCTGATAAAACTAATTTAGCTAAATTATTTTGAATACACTCTTGTATAACCCTTTTTAGGGGCCTTGCTCCATATTCAGGGTCATAGCCAGTTTGTGCTATTAGTTCTTTAGCTTCCTGCAACAAACTTATACTCAGTTTACGCTTAGCAAGTGTTTTTTGTAAATAAGAAAATTGAACATCTATAATTTTATAGATGTCATCTCTGGTTAAACTGTGGAATATAATAATTTCATCCAGCCTGTTTAAAAATTCTGGACGAAATGCTGATTTAACTATTTGCATCACTTCATTTCTTACAGAATCAACATTCCCTTTTAGCATTATCTCAGCGCCAAGGTTAGATGTTAAAATCAGTATGGTGTTGCGAAAATCAATTAATTTGCCATGACTATCAGTGAGTCTACCCTCATCCAAGATCTGTAGCAATAGATTAAATATATCTGGATTTGCTTTCTCGATTTCATCAAACAGAATAACCTGATATGGCCTTCTTCTTACTGCTTCGGTTAATCTGCCACCTTGCTCATAGCCAACATACCCTGGAGGCGCGCCAATTAGCTTTGAAACAGAATGTTTTTCCATGTATTCTGACATATCAAAACGCAAAAGCGCTGATTGATCATCAAACAGAAATTCAGCAAGGGCTTTTGCCAGTTCTGTTTTTCCAACCCCGGTTGGGCCTAAGAATAAAAATGAACCGAAAGGTCGATTAGTATCTTGCACACCAGAGCGAGAGCGCCTAACTGCATTACTTATTGCTTCTATTGCGCCTTTTTGCCCTATTACTCTTCTTCCTATTTCATTCTCCATGTTAAGAAGTTTTTCCTTTTCGCTGTGCATCATGTTATCAACTGGAATTCCTGTCCACTTTGAAACAATGTTTGCAATATCATCTCCAGTCACTTCTTTCTTTAAGAAACTATCAGTAACCTTTTCCTGATTTTTTAATTCATTCTCAAGCTGAGGAATCACACCATACATCAATTCCCCTGCCCTTCCTAAATTCCCACTACGCTGAACTAATTCCAACTCTTTTCTAGCGTTATCTAATTTTTCAACTGTTTCTTGTATTCTAGCTATTTTATTCTTTTCCATCTGCCATTTACTGTTTAAGTCAGCAAATTTACTGTTTAGGTTTTCAATCTCCTCATTTATCTTTTTTAAACGCTGTTTAGAATTTTCATCACTTTCTTTTTTTAGAGCTTCTGCTTCAATCTTTAGCTGTATAACCTTTCTCTCAAGTTCATCAATAACTTCAGGCTTGCTATCCATTTCAATTCTCACCCTACTTGCTGCTTCATCAATCAAATCAATTGCTTTATCAGGTAAAAACCTATCTGTTATATATCTATTGGACAACGTTGCAGCAGCAATTATTGCACCGTCTGTAATTCTTATACCATGATGCACTTCATATCTTTCCTTCAAACCCCTCAGTATTGAAATGGTATCAGTTTCAGTTGGTTGAGAAATAAACACGGGCTGGAAACGCCTTGCAAGTGCAGGATCTTTTTCTATATGCTGACGATATTCATCTAAAGTTGTGGCCCCTATACAGCGAATTTCTCCACGCGCAAGAGCAGGCTTCAGCAGATTCGAGGCATCCATTGCACCACTTGTTGCTCCTGCTCCAACTAAAGTGTGCAATTCATCGATGAATAATATAATTTTTCCCTCCGCTCTCGAAAGCTCATTAATCACTGCTTTTAACCTTTCTTCGAACTCTCCTCTAAACTTAGTGCCAGCAATTAGTGCGCCAAGATCCAAAGCTAAGACCTTTGCATCATGCAAACCAAGTGGTACATCGTTTGCAACAATTCTATTTGCAAGCCCCTCAACTATTGCAGTTTTTCCAACACCAGGTTCACCGATCAGCACTGGATTATTTTTTGTCCGCCTCAGTGATACCTGCATAGTTCTTCTGATCTCTTCATCACGACCAATTACAGGATCAAGCTTTCCTTGCATAGCAAGCTCTGTAACATCTTTTGTATATTTCTTTGCCGCGTTTAATTTTTCTTCACTGTTTGGCGAGTCCGCACTGCTGCCCTTTCTCATTTCTGCAACAACTGAGTTCAGTTTTTGTGGAGTCACACCATTCTCTGCCAGAATTTTGCCTACAGTATCATCTTTTTGTGCAGTGAGGCCCTGCAGTAAACGCTCGACAGCAACAAATGAATCTTTATTTCTCTTTGCAATACCAATTGAATCTTCAAAAACTTTTGCTATTTCTCTTGAAAGTTGAAGGCCACCACTTCCTGGACCTTCAATTACTGGCAACTTTTTTATTGCACTATCCACAGCATCGGAAATACTCTGCACATTTCCACCACAAGCGTTTATCAAATCCTGAACTAAACCTGATTCATCTTCAAGCATCACTTTTAGTAAATGCTCAGGCATAAAAATCTGATGCCCAGCTCCCAACGCTTTCATTTGAGCACTTTGAATCAGGCCTTTTGCTTTTTCAGTAAATTTGTTCAAATCCATAACACCAGTTAAATTCGTATTTGCTGATGTATATAACAACTGATTTCATAAATTTAAACCTAAAGTTGCTTATTGCTAAGTATGAAATTTAAAACTTTCTTAAAAAAGGAACTATAGCTGACCAAGCAAGGTTTCCCTACGTCATACCGCCGCGGCGCTAACTAGTAGCGGAATGACGGCTATAAGTAAACCTAAATTACTTTAGCTATAAAAGTCTAATTTTGCTTAGTAAGTACGCTAACTATGAAACAGTCTATATTACCATCAAAAACAGAATTTATATTACCCATTTCATGTCCGGTTCTTAGATCCTTCACCATTTGATATGGATGCATAACGTACGATCTGATCTGATTACCCCAGCCTATATCGCATTTTTTACCATACTCTTCAGCCATTTTCTGTTCTTTTTTTTCCAGTTCAATTTGGTATAAACGTCCTTTAAGTAATTTTAATGCCTCATCTTTATTTCTATGTTGAGAACGACCATTTTGGCATTGAACTACAACACCAGTTGGAATATGCGTAATGCGTACTGCACTTTCAGTCTTGTTCACATGCTGACCGCCTGCTCCGGAAGCACGGTAGGTGTCGATCTTTAGATCCTTTTCATCCACAGCAATATCAATTGAATCTTCTATTACTGGAGTTACTCCTACACTTGCAAAACTGGTATGACGTTTACCATTTGCATCAAACGGCGATATTCTAACCAGCCTGTGAATTCCACTTTCACTTTTTGCCCACCCATAAGCTTTTTCTCCAACGATTTTTATCATTGCGGACTTTATACCAACCGACTCTCCTTCTAATTTTTCTACAACTTCAACTTTAAAGTTGTGATAAATTTCTGCCCACCTTACATACATGCGCATCAGCATTTCAGCCCAATCATTGCTCTCGGTTCCGCCAGCTCCTGAGTGGATTTCTAAAAAGCAGTCATTGTTATCTGCTTCACCAGTAAATAAGGATTCTGTTTCTTTACACTTGATTAATTTTTCTAACTTTACCAGTTCATTTTCAACTTCGGAGAAAAATTCTTCATCATTTTCATCAATAGCGGATTTCATTAAATCGATAGCGTTACTGTAGTCGCTTTCCAGCTTTAAAAACGACTCTACGTCATTCTTAATTTTAGAACGTTCTTTTAAAATTTCTTGTGCTTTTTGGTTATCTTGCCACAGATCATCATCTGCAGCTTGGGAGTCAAGCTCTTCAAGACGCAACTTTAATTTTTCTATGTCAAAGACACCTCCTGATAAGAGAAATACTTTTATTTAAGCTTTGAAAGTGTTCAAGAATTTCTGAATAAGTTTTCATTATACTTTAGATTTTAATATATTTACTATTACTAACAATAACAGCAAACAAAATAGAAATTTAACCATATAGTAGTTAATTTGAAATAATTTTATTATACTTTAATGCTCAACGGAATCAAGCACGTATATTTAAAGGTAAAATAATGAATATTAAAATAAGTTCTCATTATGGTTTAGACAAAAAGGCTATTGATGACTTAATAGAGTCACTTGATAACGATGAACTAGAAAATGTTCGTAATATTGTAAAAACGATAGATAGCGTTCAGTTAGCTTATTTTTTATCTACTTCAATCAGTGATCACAGGGAGAAACTAGTTAATATCCTCGATCAACATTTGTTAAGTGATGCCCTAGTGCATGTAGTGCCAGATTTACAAATAGAGATCATAGAAACATTGGGAATAGAAAATACAGCAAAGTTACTAATGCTCCTTGATGTAGAAGATATAGTAACCATAGTGAAAGATTTAGATAGAAAGTCTGTAGAAAATATGCTTTACTATTTGCCCAGCAAGACTCAGAAATCAGTAGAGGAGTTGCTATCATACCCAGAAGAAAGTGCAGGAAGGTTAATACATAAAGATATGGTTATAGCTCCATATTATTGGACAATAAATCAATTGACAGAATTTGTGTGCAACTATAAAAAAATACCAGAAAAATTTCACCAGATATTCATTATCAACTCAAAATTAGAGCCTATAGGCAGTGTTAATTTAAATAAGGTAATATCTCACTCAGGAGACACAATAATAAAAGAGATAATGGATCATGACATAAAAATCATTAAAACTGGAATAGACCAAGAGGAAGTAGCAAGAATATTTAAAGATTACTCTTTATTATCAGCTCCGGTAGTAAATAAGAATGGTAAAATTATTGGTGTGATCTTAATTGAAGATGTGATAAAAGTTGTTCAACAAGAAACAGAAGAGGATATACTCAAAATAAGCGGTGTATCTTCTAAAGCCGATATAAATGCCCCTATACATAAAACTATAATTAAAAGGCTACCTTGGTTACTGTTTAACCTCTTAGCTGCAACAATGTGTTCCATAGTAGTTGGCTTTTTCGATGATGTAATAAAAAGTTTTATAGTACTGCCAATAATCATGCCGATAATTGCATCAATGAGCGGAAATGCAGGATCCCAAACAGTAACGCTAACCATCCGGGCAATCGCAACAAAATATTTAACTGAGCAAAATGCAAAAAGAATACTGATGAAAGAATTTTTAATAGGTCTTATAAACGGGGTGATCTTATCTACTATTTCATTAGTAGTGTTAGCAATAATGTTTCACAACTTCAAAGTGGAGATGATTTTTGTGGTCTCCATGATTATGATGTCAATTATTGCAACGTTCATCGGAACTTTCATTCCTATAATGCTTCACCGTTTAAAGTCTGACCCTGCAGTTTCTTCTTCAATCCTAACATCGGCAACAACTGATATTCTCTCAGCTTTTATATTTCTTGGTTTAGCTACGATCTTTTTATTAAACAGCTAATACTATCTATAGCTATACCGCCGCGAACCGTCATACCGCGATTCATTCGCGGTATCTCTTAGCATAGATCCCGCTAACAAGTAGCGGGATGACGAGAAAGGGGCTACTTGGATGACATTCTTCCTGGTGTGCCCAAATCACAATGTTCGTACATCTGTGGATTTATTCGCGGTATAGATATCGCTAACGAGTAGCGGAATGACGGTTTTTCAAATTGTCGTAAGTCAGTTTAGCTATAATATCAAGTTTCACCAACTATTTCTCTCTATTAAATAAGAATAAATTACCTATACAAAAATAGATTGGCAATATTTCAAGTCTGCCAAGCAGCATTAAAAACGATAGAAATAATTTTACTTCATTACTGAAAGAAGAATAGTTACCTGAAGGGCCTATTAAGTTGCTGAACCCTGGACCAGAGTTTGTAAGCGTTGCAGAGACTGAGCTGACGCTAGTTATAAAGTCCGCATTGCTTAAGTAAGACATCACTATTGATGAAATGGTAAACGTTAACATGAAAATCGCAAAAAATATAAAGACAGAATGAACTTCATCATTCTCCAGGGTTTTTCCATTGAATTTTACTTTATTACCTGCGCCTGGGTTTAATAAAAGGCGAAAGTGATTTTCTATAGACCTTAGAAAAATGATCAAACGAAAGATTTTGATTCCACCACTTGAAGAACCACTACATCCACCAACAAAGGTTAGAAAAAAAGCTAAGACTGAAATGAAGCTCCAATCTATATGATTACAGATTGCATAACCAGTTGACGTAATTAAAGAGGTGATGGTAAATGTGCTGTATCTAAATGATAATGACACTCCTAAATCAACATTTTTATACAACCAAAAACAAGCAAATAAAGATGAAACAATAGCTATCTTAACAAAGTAAGAGACTTGCTCATCATAGCAAATGTCTAATCGTCTTATAATTTTTAAATAGCTAAGAAAAGGCAGAGAACCCAAAATCATAAAAATGATCGTTATGACTTCTAACATAGGGTTATTATAGTGCCCTATAGAATCATTATAGTTAGCAAATCCACCAGTTGATACAGCGGACATTCCGTGACATATTGCATCAAACAGTGGCATACCAGCTAGATAATAGGAAAATATGCATAACAAAATTAGGCCATAATATATTGCTGTAACATGAATCACTACGCTTCGCGTGTTCGGCAACTTCCTTTTGGTAGCATCTGAATATTCAGAATAAAGTAAATTATTTAGGCTGAGAATCTTGAGCATAGGAAAAACTGCAATTCCTAAAGTGATTACACCAAAACCACCTATGCCATGTAGCATTGCTCTCCACAGCAATATTCCCGGAGATTGCTTTTCAATATCATCAAATATAGTTGCTCCTGTCGTTGTAAAGCCGGATATTGTTTCGAATAATGCATCAACATAGCTCAGATTATCAAAATAGAAAGGAATAGCTGCAAACAGAGACAAGGCAATCCAGGTGCAACTAGTAATCGCAAAAATTGCCGGCATGCCATGCAATCTACTTAATTTACCGAACAAAATAAAAGTTACGCCAGATGTGCAGGTAATTATGAATCCAGCGAGGAAATTTTTCCATTCGTAGCTGAGATACTTATTGGTAATAGCAGGAATAAGCATTGCTAAGCTAAACAGCAATAGGAATATTCCCACAATAAATACAATTGAGCGTAAGCGTTCCATAGAGTTACTTTCTAGCTATACAAAACCATAAAAGCTATTCTAACGTCAAGCACTTTGTTGGCCTTTATTAACAGTTATTCTTGACTTACTTGTAAATATGTGTGATAATTAAACTTGTTATAGAAAATAGAGGTAAAATATGGTTGGATTAACTGATACACAAGAAGAAATTCTAGATTTATTAAGACAGGCAATCCAGGATAACAATTCTCAAGAAGTCAAGAACATATTCGACAATAAGGAATATAATGATATACAAGCAGTTTTGAGCCACGAGGGGACTTTGACTAGTGACAAAGGTACCATTTTAAATGATGTTATTGACTGTTCTAATGCTAGCGTTAGCACTAAAGTAGAGCTCATTAAATTAATTTGGCAGAAAGCTGATCAAAAAACTTGTGATTTTTTGTGTGATTACAAGGTAGTAAATTCTTTTGAAGATCAACCATATTTTACGGGCATGATAGATGATCTTAAACGCTTTCAACAAAAAATTGACCATAATAACACAGAATATTCTGCTCTTGCACAAGTTATTCAAGAAATGAAAGAGCACGAGAGGGTAATGGGTCTTGATTCCGACTTACAAGAAGCAATAGAAGACCTTGATGTTAATCGAGTTAAAGCAGTATTAGAAAATTGTGGTGCAGATGCAGCAAGGGTTTTAGAGCGATGTGTATATTGGAATGATGGAAGCGTAGATGCCCTTTTAGTTTATCCTCTGATAGTTGACTATGAAGGAAGTCTTGACAAAGAAGAATTTGAAAAGAAAAAAGAAATCACTAAACTTCTTTGGGATAAAGCTTCCCCTGACGTTCGTAACTTCTGGCTCGAAGACCACATGGTTAATAGCAAAGGTCAAAATACAGGAGATAATTATATAATATGGTATCTTGAAAAGCAACAAAAAAAGCATGCTGGTATAGCTGGTGAGAGATGGCTTAAAGACTTTATTCAAGAAGTTAAGGATTATAAAACGAACAGAGAAATAGAGCTTAATGAACCTGTATTGAAAGGAATTGAGGAAAGAGAGTGTATTGCCCAAAGTGATAGAGAGCTTGCAAAAAAAACTTGCACAGGACAACAAGAAGAAGGATACCGTTGTTAATAATGCAGCTACAACCCCAGCAAATAGCAGCGAAACAAGCCCTGCACCAACTGCTGGTAACACAACCCCAGCAAAGAACGATACAACCTTCTGGAGTGAACACAAGGGGAAGATTTCTCTAGGCGTTGTTGGACTGTGCGCAGTTGGTGCTGTTGCAGCCTATGTGCTAGCGTATCCTGCAGTTGCACTGGCTTTAACAGTTTTGGCAGCAGTTATATTAATGGGTGCTGGTATTGCTAAGGTTTTAGAAGATCCAAGTGTAGAAAGAACGTTTACAGAAGTACAACGTTAATAATGTCATCCCAGCGCGCCGCGCTGGGACAAAGAATATAAAAGACCGTCACGTTATATCATAAACCTTTGCTGAAGCTTTTTTCATGTCTTCACTTGAAAGTGGGATTAGACCAAGCCTAGATAGATACCCACCTTCAATACCGATCGAATCTATAATTTCTTTTACGAATTCTCTTAATCCATCAACAGTATCCAAGTGTTCCCTCTTTATGTAAAGGTATAGAGGTCTTGCTAATATATATTTTCCCGATGATATATTTTCGTAAGTTGGCTCAATTCCTGCAATTGTGCTCCCTTGTATTTTATCTTGATTCCTCATTAAAAAGCTGAAACTAAATATCCCTAAGGCGTTTTTGTTGCTTTTCAATTTTTGTATTATTATATTTTCATTAATTCCAACTTCTATATACCTTCCGTCATCCCTTATATTACCACATGCTTTCTTTCTTTCTTCCTGATCTTTATAATTCTCTTTGAAAATTCTCGAGTTCATGCATGAATATTGATCAAGCATAATAGAATTAACCAAAGTTTCGTATGTACCTGTATTTTGATGTGGACCATAAATTTCAATTTCTATTTTTGGTAAGGCTTGATTGACATTAGACCAAAACTTCTTACTATTTTTTACTAATTTATCATTTTCTTGAGAATATGCAGATAAAGTTTCAAATAAGTCCTTCTTTGTGAAATCAAATCTATGGCTTTGATTTGAATTTGCAATGACAATTCCATCATAGCCAATGATGATCTCTATCACTTCATTAATTTTATTTCTTTTACATAGTTCTCTTTCTACTTCCTTCATAGGGCGAGATGAAGTGGTGATGTCTGGCGTGTCTTCCCCTATTCCTGAGCAAAACATTTTGAACCCTGATCCACTTCCTATCGATTCCACAACTGGAGTCTTGAAAGGGAATACACGATTGAACTCCTCGGCTATAAACGAGATAAAAGGAAAAACAGTTGAAGATCCAACAATTCTGATGTATTTCCTGGCATCAGCATTTGACAGCGGCGTGAATAATACGAATACAAAAATCAGGAGAAAGTTTCTAAGCATTATTTTTAGTTAAGAACATAAATCTAATTATTGTAACAAAAAATCAAACTGAAAAGCTTTAATTGCATGACAAAAGCTACAGTTTACATTTAAATTTTATTTTATATTATTGTAAGTATTACACAACTTTAAGGGGCAATTATGGCAGTTATGCCAGATAAATGGATAAGAGAAAAAGCTGAAAACTTTGGAATGATAGAACCTTTTGTGAATCACAAAAGCAGTAAGGGGGTCATATCTTTCGGACTATCGTCTTATGGTTACGATGCAAGAGTGGATAATAAATTTAAGATTTTTACTAACGTTAATTCAGCCATCGTGGACCCTAAAAATTTCTCTGAGAATAGTTTTATAGATAAAGAAACAGATGTATGTATAATTCCACCAAATAGCTTTGTGCTTGCAAGTACAGTGGAATATTTTCGTATACCAAGAAATGTACTGGTCATTTGTGTTGGTAAATCAACTTACGCAAGGTGTGGAATTATAGTAAACGTTACTCCCTTAGAACCTGGATGGGAAGGTCATGTCACACTCGAATTCTCAAACACCACTCCACTTCCTGCAAAAATTTATGCTAATGAAGGCGCATGCCAATTCGTATTCTTAAGCGGCGAAAGTGAGTGTGAGAAATCATATGATGATATGAAAGGAAAATATATGAATCAGCATGGTATCACTTTGCCGCTGGTGAAATAATTACTACTTTCGTTGTGAGCTACCAGGCTGCTCTATAGACAATATTCCACTATCACCAGATAGCAAAGTTCGCGCTGATTCACTTTCTCTCAAACGTTCAATTGCCTGCTTTTTGTCAGTTCCAGTGCGCATACTGCAGCCAAATTGCATATCTATTCCATTTTCAACAATTTGACACGACAACTTTGTAGCAGTAGCGAAACCTTCTTGTTTATTAGTAGCATTTCCGGTAACAACACCACAAACAGTGATGTTACGATCATTTCCAACTGTTCGCACCATCATTTCACCATTTCGTATACCATCATTATTTATATCCTTTGCTATAACAGTCTTATCTACGGTTTGTTCACCTTCTACTACTCGAGATATTACCTCTACATTTGGTTGATTATGCAACAGACCACTTCTCATTAGTGGTTGGCATAAATCAGTATTTAATTGATCCTGCTCCACATCATTCTGTTGCCCTAGCTTGTTAACTTTTTCTTCAACACACTTATTGTATTCTTCATCATTACTTATCTCGACTTTATTTACTGGTTGACCTTGACTGTTTTCTATGTCTTTTTGACTAAACATGTCTTTATTAATGTAATAAAAAATAAGACCAGGTATCAGTGAAATTATTAGATTTAATACAATGCACGGAATTAAAACCACGGCAGCAGCTATATAGATTAGAGAGCTAACTATAAACTTTATTACTTTAGATAATTTAGAATCATCTTTTTGAGCATTAACAGCATTCAAAAAAAGCATAGTTAAGCTAAGAGATAATGCTGTTATAGCAGTAGGCACGATGATTGGAACAAGTAAAAAAGCATTGATTAATTTTTTTCCAGAACTAGTTGGTTTAGTGCTATTATTCAGTGATGTAAGATAGTTTTGAACAACATTAGTAATCCATTTTGTACCAGACAAGACTCTTTTACTATTTTCTTCCGACATTTCAAATTTCATTGGCACCCCCAGATTATAATGCTAAATTGTACTAAAAATTAATATAAAATCAACATAAATTTTTTACTTCCGCACTTTTTCATTGTTGCTTACAATAATTATAGCTACATGATTTGCTCATGTGCTTTTCTTAATTAAAAACTTCAATTATTCATTGTAAGCTGCTGAATTTCCTACTATTTAGTGGCAAATTGTTATCCAAGTGGCTGTAAAACGACAAATTCGTCATTCCGCTACTAGTTAGCGGAATCTATGCTAAGAGATACCGCGAATGAATCGCGGTATGACGGTTCGCGGCGGCATGACGTAGAGCCTACATTAACTATAGAAACAAAAAGGAGGATTATCATGTCTACAATAGTTTTATCATCAATTTTTGGTCAAGCAGGCAGCATTTTTGGTCCAATTGGCCGGATTATCGGCTCAGAACTCGGTGCTCTTCTTGGTGCACAGCTAGATAGCGCAATGTTTGGTCTTGATGCCGAGCAAAAAGTAACGCATGGGGCAAGGCTAAAAAATCTGCAAGTTCAAACCTCAACCTACGGCAGAACGATCCCAATTATCCATGGCACTGCTCGTGTTGCAGGGAACATTATTTGGTCACAGCCAATAAAAGAAGAGGCGATAACCACCAAAAGTAAAATTGGAAGAGGTATGAACGTTACATATAATTACTATGCAACGCTTGCAATTGCGATCTGCAAGGGGAAAGTAGAAAAATTAAACAGAATCTGGGCAGATACAACATCACTTAGCTTTGATGAAATAGATTATACTTTTTACCGCGGTGCAGAAGATCAAAATCCTGATCCATTTATGTCATCAATTGAAGGAGAGGGGAATGTGCCGGCTTATAGGGGAATATCTTACATAGTCATCAAGAATTTTCCTTTAGCAGACTATAATAATCGTGTTCCGGTATTTACATTTGAAGTGCAAACTGCAGTAAAGTCAAATGAGTTTTCAGTGGCGAAAAATATTCAGAATATCAATATCATACCAGGTTCAGGAGAGTTTGTATATGATACAAAAATACAGAAGAAAATCGCGCAAGAGAAAATAAGCAGCAACCAATATATCCCATATGGACTGGCGCAAAGGGTAAATCACAACAACCACACTAAAAAGAGCGATGCAATGCTTTCTTTGGATCAATTAAAAGAAGATTTGCCAAATGTTGAGTGGGTGTCGGTAGTAGTCAATTGGTTTGTGAATGATCTGAACATTAAAGATTGTAAAATATATCCTGCAGTTGAATTTCAAGATGATTCCGCAATATTACCTGATGATTGGCAAGTAGGGGGTGTAACCAGAGATAATGCTCAGCTAATTTCAAAAGATGCGAGTGGAAACCCAAGATATGGTGGCACAGTTAGTGATGCAGCGCTGATAAGATATATAGAAGAGTTACGCAGCAGAGGCTACAAGGTGATGCTCTATCCGATGCCCTTGCTTGACACAAAGAACAAAGAGTGACGAGGAAAATTGAGCGGGACCCCTGGGGATATAAGTGATTTTTTTAAGAATCAATATAACAAATTTATAGAGCATTATGCAAGCATTGCCAAACAAACTAAAGTGGAAGGGTTTATCATCGGTTCTGAACTTGTGCGGCTTACCAAAATTAGAGATGAACAAGGTAATTACCCTGCCGTTATAGAGCTAGTTAAGCTTGCAAAGCGAATAAAACTTCAGCTTGGAAAAGAAGTAACGGTAACTTACGCTGCTGATTGGAGTGAATACCATTCATATGATGGTTGGTATAATATGGATGAACTGTGGTCTTCAGAGTACATCGACGTTGTTGGCATAGATGCTTATTTTCCACTGACTGATGGTCCAGAGCCTCCTTTTGGCTATTCTGCGGAAGATGTAATGGGTGGTTGGAGCAGTGGAGTGGGGTATGATTATTTCTATGATTACTCAAAGGGTGAGCCTGAAAGAGTAAAGTATAACGACAGCAGGTATGCGTGGAAAAATATAGAGAAATGGTGGAGTGAAACTCACATAAATCCAAGTGGTAGTAAAACGAAATGGCAACCAAAAATGAAAAAAATATGGTTTACCGAGTATGGATTTCCCAGTATGAACGGCTGCACTAATGAGCCAAATGTGTTTGTTGATAAAGGCAGCATAGAGAGCAAATATCCACGATATTCAAACGGAGAGGTGAGCTTTCTTTCACAGAAAATTGCAATTGAAGGAACGCTAAAAAAGTGGCAAAGCTCGGAAATGGTAGAAAAAATGTTTCTCTGGGCATGGGATGCAAGGCCATTTCCTTACTTTCCCAATTTGTGTGATATGTGGACTGACTGCCATAATTGGCAGACAGGACATTGGATTCAGGGAAAGCTTTCACAGCTTAATATTTCCGATGTTTTATCGGATCTGTTACAAAAAACAGGTTTAAAAAGCGATCAGTTCGATACAAGCAACATCAAAGGGTTATTGTCTGGGTATGTGATAAACGATCAGCAACCCGTACGTTCAATTATTAAAATGCTGCAAAGTTGCTATTTTTTTGATGTGGTTGAACAGGACTCTAAACTGAAATTTGTCCAAAAGGGCAGGGGAGTTACAACTGTAATGCCAATTGGTGAAACGGTTTTCAGTAACAATTCAAAACTTGTTAATATTAGTCAACTGGATTTAAACAATAAAGTTAACATTGTTTACTTTAACCGCAATTTTGGCTATCCAATTGATGTTAAATACGCTGAATTGCCAAAGCAAGGCGCTGCTATAACAGTTGAAATACCGCTCATTATGGAGGAGGGAGAGGCGCAAAATATCGCTGAGGTTTTACTTTATTCTTCGTGGCAAGAGAGAAATATATACAATTTCAAGCTACCGATAAAATATGCATGGCTTGTGCCAAGTGATATAATAACGATTTTAGACAGTGAGAAAAAACATACGGTGAGAATTATAAAAACGAAATTTGAAAGCATGTCCATTCAAGTAAGTGGTGTTGGTTATGACAGCTCCATATATAAGCTTTCTTTTCCTTCAACAAGGTCTCTTATGCTGAAGGAATACCCTCCTTCTCATATCAGCAAAACCATCGTAGAAATGATAGATTTACCGCATGTTAAAGGTAATATCGCAAGCTTTACTTTAATTGGTGAGGAAAGGAATTGGAAGGGAGCAACGCTCTTTATTTCGTACAACGATAAGGATTATAAGCCTATCGCAAGCACAAATAAGCAGTCTACTTACGGATATGTAATGGAATTAACAAATGAGGGAATTACAGTAGTGTTGCGTTTTGGTAAGCTGCGAGGAATTATCGATTCAAATTCAGCATTAATCGGAAAAGAGATAGTGAAATTCCAGAATACTGAACTAATAGATAAAAATAAATATAAGCTTAGTAACCTAATCAGAGGACAAGAAGATACTAAAGAATATGATCATGCCACAGGTGAAAAATTTGTTCTACTTGATGATTCAATAATATCTTTCGAAGTGCAAATTGGGAAAAAGTTTTACCTAAAAGCAGTGACTTACGGTGACTCGCTGGAAAATACGGAAGTGAAAGTGATAAATTCATTTAGTAATTAAAATTTAATAAAGTAAGTGCTAGAATTAATATACAGGTATTAATGGTAGAGATATAACATGTCAAAGGAAATGGTCAATGCGTTGAAAGCTGAAGTGAAGAAGCTCAAATATGCTGATTTCAAAGCTAACACTTGGGACGAAGTAATTTCTGGTGAGGGAACATATAAGGATCTTAATAGAACACACGGCCTTGCTATTAACGGACAAAAAATAACTAACGAATTTATTAACAATCTGTATTCAAAACATAAAAATCTAATTCTACGGGATGAAAACGGAAAAGGGAATTATCGTCCATTTCTCAGACAAATTTTTACAGAAATGTTTAAACACGTTGGTGCAACAATTCCCAATAACTCTATTATTGAGGAGTTAATAAATAACTATTATCAGGGCGGATATACTCATTTTCTTCCTAATGATATGAATCAAGCTCTTGGATCTTTTCATTTGTTAACGCAAAGCAGCTGTATGACAAGAGAGTATATTATGGATTGTCGTGAACCCAATTGTATAAAGCTTAGTTTTAGCATGAAATATACAAAAATGCTTAACTATGATGATCGTACATATATCGAAACACCAGGTTTTTGCAGTTCAGCGGAGTTTAAACTGAAATGTGAAGATAAAAATGTAACATATGAAGATGGTAAAGTACTTCTTACCATTCCTAAAGAGCTAAAAAACTACAAAGTAAGTGGTAAGAATTTGTTTGATGTTATTGTTGAATATTTTCAGAAGCTTTGCGAAAAATTGGGCTTTAAATTTGAGACAAAAGTGGAACATAGCCTTGGTGAACCACTAAAGGTAGTAAGTGAGGCAAATGCATCTTCTGTTGAAGACTTAAAGCTTAAAGTGAATAATCAAAGATAAGGTATTGAAATTCAGGCTTTTCATGATTTTAGCTTAAGATTTCAGTGTCCGCTACTCGAATGACATCGTTTACTATGTAACATTGTACTTATACTAATGAAAAAAATACATTATAATTAAGTATATTTAATCCAGTAAATCATTAAGTGAAAACAGCTCTTTCGCAAAATATCATCTCTCTTATTATGATATTGTCTGTAGCAATTGTCGATATGGCAACTGACCTATACTCAGTTGCACTACCAAGCATTGCCAATTATTTTAAAGTAGAAGGCAGTGTAGTGCAGCTTACAATTAGCTTGAATCTAGTTGGATTTGCGGTGTCTGGATTAATTTATGGTCCATTATCGGACCATTATGGTAGGCGTCCAATGATGCTGATTGGTATGACAATTTTTACTTTGGCAAGTGTCATGTGTTATATAGCCGACAGTATTGCGCTCTTGATACTAATTCGCTTCATACAAGGAACAGGGGCTGGTGTTGCAGGTGTTGTTGGGTATGCAGCAATAAGGGATATGTATTCGGGTAGTGAATACTCGAGAGTAATTTCAAAATTAAATATGGTTGTGGCACTCTCACCTGGAATAGCTCCAGTGGTGGGCAGTTATATAATTTCACATGGTTATCATTGGAAATTTTTGTTTTTTATTATGTCACTCGCAGCAATTGCTATACTTATTTTTATCTACTTTAAGTTACAAGAAACACTCACTGTAAATAAAAATGAAACCAGTATAACTAACATAACTACTAATATCTGCAAGCAATATATATCAATATTTAGAAATTATCGTTTCCTTGGGTTTTCAGCCATTCATGGATTAACTTTCATGTGGCTTTGGGCATACATTGCTAACTACCCGTTCATATTTGAATCGATGGGCATTGAAGTACAGTATTTTGGCTACCTCATATCGATCATAGTCATATTTTACATAATTGGAACTTTAATTAATAGAAGGTATGTACCAAAAGTAGGGGTTAGCAAAATGCTAATAATAGGTTTGGTGTTACCGATAATATCCGATAGTTTATTGGTATATTTTTATTTCGCGGACAAGTTGAATATATTAATTCTTCAAGTCGCCTGGATTCCAGCCAATATCGGACTTGCATTAATAATAAGCAATAACGTAACTTCTGCTTTAGAAACGATCAAAGGTATAGGGCTTGGTAGTGCAGTTCTCTCATTCTGCAATATGATGTTTGGGGCTATTGGAATATATATAGTAGGAAAATTTTTTCGCTATGGTATTTTACCAAATTTACTATTAACAATAGCATGCTCTACAATTGCAATTCTTATGTACAGCCAGCTCAAATGTACTGAAAAACATAGGGAATAACCATTATTTGCGTGATCCAGAGCTCATGGGTTATTAATGACTTTATCATGATAATATAATTTTACAGGGGGTGAGAGCTCATAGATTATTAACGACTTTATCATAACAATATAGTTTTACAGGAGGTTTGGGATGAGCAATTCAAACAGAGATATAAATGCTGATTTATTTCAGGCTGCTAAAAGTGGTGATTTTAATGTAGTAAACGATCTAATAAAGGAAGGAGCAGATGGTGTGCCGTAGAGACACAAAGAATGTTCAAGTAAGAGCAAACTAAGTGCAAAAGCTGCACAGTAGATGAGGGTAGGTCCCTCGGAGCCGGTTTACAAGAGCAGGCTTCAAACAACCATAAGCTGCTTTGGTAAAGAGCCAAGGTAGTGAGCGTTATGGAAAAGGCATAATTATATGTCATGTAAGGAATAGAGAGATGAACGAAAGTGAACCACTGATGAAGTGTCGAAACCTTTTAAATGACGTCAAAACCAGGGGGTCGTTTGTAACCTGGGATAAATCTATCGGGAGCTTGTTTACTGGATAGATGGCGTCCGGCATAAAGGTGGCATGAATCTATTTCAGGCTATTGTGTGGAACTACGGGAACCTGTCGTTTCGATGATAAGGGAGAAATCCAAGGAGCTAAACTCTAAGGATGAGAGTACCGATGCGAAAAACAGGGGCGGATCAGCTCGTAGTAGTGAAGAAGTTTCTGTAATGGAAATGGAGCGAAGGAGCTGAGTTATTCAGTTTTAATTATGTATCAACCGAAAGGGAGGAGTTAATGAATAAAACAAAGTCTTTTGATATACCAAAGCAACTTATTTGTAGGGCTTATAAACAAGTATCGAAAAATAAAGGTGCGGCTGGTGTGGATGAGGTTTCGATAACAAAGTTTGAAGAAAATCTAAAAGATAATCTGTACAAACTATGGAATAGGATGTCATCCGGAAGTTATTTTCCAGAGCCGGTAAAAGCTGTTGCGATACCAAAAGATACAGGAGGGCAAAGAATTTTATGTGTTCCTTCAGTATTCGACAGGATAGGGCAAACGGCTGCTGCTATGTATCTAGAGCCGCTGGTAGAACCAAAATTTCATGAGGATTCATATGGTTATAGACCAAATAAGTCTGCACTGGATGCGGTAGATACAGCTCGTAAAAGATGCTGGAGGTACGATTGGACGATAGATCTTGATATATCTGGATTTTTCGACAATTTGGACCACGGCTTGGCATTGCAAGCTATCAAAAAGCACACAGACTGCAAATGGGTCATACTGTATGTTGAGAGGTGGATGAAAGCCCCCATTCAGCAAGCAGATGGCAGTAAGGTAGTTAGGGATAAAGGAGTTCCGCAAGGAGGTTCAGTTAGCCCAATCATCTCTAATATATTCATGCATCATGTGTTTGATATATGGATGAAAAAGAACTACCCGACAGTACCATTTGAGAGGTATGTGGATGATGCGATAGTGCACTGCAGAACAGAGAAACAGGCAGAGTTTGTGAAAGTAATGATCGAAGAAAGATTGGCTGAGTATAAGTTGAAATTGCATCCTGAAAAGACACAGATAGTGTACTGTAAGGATGACAATAGGAGTGGTGAATTTCCTAAACAAAGTTTTAATTTTCTGGGTTACACATTCAGACCCAGGTTAGCAAGAAATAAAATAGGGAAGTATTTTGTTTCATTTCTTCCAGCAATTAGCAACAAGGCCAAGAAAAAGATTACTACAACCATAAGGTCATGGAAAATGCTACGAAATACGCATATAACATTAGAGGAGATATCAGGAAAAGTAAATCCAATAGTCAGAGGCTGGTATCAGTACTATGGCAAATTTTACAGAACTGAAGTATACAAATCTCTAAAGAATATAGAGCGGCATCTAGAAAAGTGGGTGAAAAGGAAATATAAGAGACTCAGGAGTCACGGAAGACTAGCAAGACAATTTCTAGGAAAGGTGAGAAAGAGGTCTCCGGATATTTTCTATCACTGGACACTAGGGTTAGGCCAAAAGGCTGAATAATGGAAGCTGTATAAATCGAGAGGTTTACGTACAGTTTTGCGAGAGACTGGTGGGGAAGTTCCACTGGTCTACTCTCCTTAATGCAGAGGATGATAAAGAAGAGACTCCCTTAGATTTAACTACTAACGAAGAAATAAAAACTCTATTACAAAGTACAGCTCAATTACTTAAGGCTGCTGCTGAAAAGGGTCATGAGGAGGAGGTACAAGCTCTATTGGAAAAAGGAGCAAATGTTAATGCAACAGATCAAAATGGAAAGACTCCTTTACATTCGGCTGCTCGAAATAACAACAAAGAGGTAGTAGAAGCCCTACTGCAAGTAAATGGGATCAATATTAATGCACAAGATAGAGATAACATGACTCCTTTACATTGGGCTGCTGTAAAGGGCCATAAAGAGGCAGTAGAAGCCCTATTGGGAAAAGATGGAATCGATGTTAATTTAGCAGATAAGAATAAAGATACTCCTTTACATTCTGTTCTTAAAAAGGACAACATAGATATAAATGTATTGAACGCTCTACTGGGAGAAGAAGGAATCGATGTTAATGCACAAGATGGGCTTAACAACACTCCTTTGCATTTAGCTGTTAAAAAGGACAACATAGATATAAATGTATTGAACGCTCTACTGGGAGCAGAAGGAATCGATGTTAATATAAAAGATAAACTTAGAGAATGGACTCCTTTACACTGGGCTGTTTCAGAGAACAAGATAGACAAAGTGAAAGCGCTACTGGGAGCAGAAGGAATCGATGTTAATATAGAAGATAAATATGAAAAAAAGACTCCTCTACATTTGGCTGCTCAAAATAACAACCAAGAAATAGTAGAGGATCTAATAAAAGCAGGAGCAAATATTAATGTAAAAGATAAAGATGAAAAGACTCCTTTAGATTTAGCCACTGATGAAAAAATAAAAACTCTATTGCAACCCGCAGAAGAATCTGATCCAGTGGATGGATCATCGACAGAGAGTGAAGGGGGTCAAGAGGAAGAAAAACGAGTAGGTGATGATACTGAACTACAATCAGATAATAGCAAAGAAGGGGAAAAAACCAGCACCACCAGTGCAGAACAAGGAACTGGTGTAAGCAACGGTAGTCAACCTACTGGATCTACACAAAATAAGGGAGGACAAACCAGCACCACCAGTGCAGAACAAGGAACTGATGTACAAGACAACGATGTAGGTCCTGTTGCTTCCACAGAACCTGCACAAACAGAAGAACAGCCGAGCTCTTTTTTTGGTAGTTTGTTTAGTATACTTATGAAGCCTTTTTCATTAGTTGCATCATTTTTTGGTGGTTTTTTTTCATGGTTGTTTGGGTCTGACGAAGAAAAGTCTGACACACAACCTTATGATGATTCTTCTTCACCTGGGGTCGATCAATCAGTTGAACAAAATAATGGTGATCATAATGACCAGAGCAATGTGATTTGATAGTGATCTTCTACCGGAAAAGGTGTCATCCCAGTGCTTGACACTGGGATCTCATTTTACTTTATGATGATGTCATGAAAGTAGCTGACATTGGGATCCAGAAGACTTAATTTCAACCAAATAATAAAGGCTAGATCCCAGTGTCACGCACTGGGATGACAAAAAAAGGAGCACTGGAATGACACCATCTTGGATGGAAATAACGTCACGCGCTGGAATGACAAAGAAGAGTGGGCTTTCATATGGTTATGCAAGAAGTCTACTGAATATAAACCAGTTTCTCACACACACATTTTACTACGTGATCAGCACTGATATTAAAATGCTCATAGAGTGTTTTATAAGGTGCTGATTCTCCGAAGCTTTTCATGCCAATAAATATACCGTTTGAACCTATGTATTTATGCCAACCCATTTCACTTCCGGCTTCAATTGCAACTTTAATGCTGTCATTATTTAATATTGCCGCTTTATATTCATCGCTTTGCTCGTCAAAAAGCCTCCAGCATGGCATAGAAACAATCCTTGTACCTATACCCTTTTCCTGCAATTTCTCCCTTGCTTCAACTGCAATTTCAACCTCGGACCCCGTAGCAAATATCGTCACTTTTAATTCTTTTGAACATTCACACAAAATATATGCACCAAACTTCGATAAATTAGCAGATTGATCGATATCAGAGTAGAACTTGCGCATGTAACTTACGTTTTGCCTTGAGAGCGCAAACAGTGCAGGTGATTCTTTTTTTTCGAGTGCAATGCTAACACACTCTAGAGTTTCAACTGCATCGGCTGGCCTAAAAACATATAGATTTGGTATAGCACGCAAAGAGGCTAAATGCTCTATTGGCTGATGAGTTGGGCCATCTTCTCCCACTCCAATTGAGTCGTGAGTCATGACATACATAACCTGCTGCTTCATCAGAGCTGAAAGACGTATAGCAGGACGACAATAGTCGGAAAATACCAAAAAAGTGCCGCCATAAGGAAGAATCGCGCCGTGAAGTGCCATACCATTCATACAAGCTGCCATAGCGTGCTCTCTCACTCCATAGTGGACATAAGAGCCACTATAATTATTGCTATTTATTACCTGCATGTGCTTATATTTAGTGCAATTTGACCCAGTAAGATCAGCAGAACCGCCGATTAATTCCGGCATAGACTCAGTTAAAAGTTCCATTACTCTGCCGAAAGAAGATCGAGTAGCTTCGTTTGGCATTAGCTCACATATTTGTTTCTTCAGGTCAGCTAAAACACCAGCGATATTATCTGGTAGATGTTTATCTAACCGTCTTTGAAGTTCTGCATGATACCCTGTCATCCCAGCATTCTCTTCTGTCATCCCAGTGCTTGACACTGGGATCCATTCTTTTTCTTCTTTCCTGGTCACGCGCTGGAATGACATCGTGTAGTTTTGTTTTGCTCTCTCAACAGTTTTCTTCCAGGCATTTTTCACATCTTCTGGTACATGGAATGGTTCATAATTCCAGTTTAATTTCTCTCTCATCTGTTTTATGTCTTCCTCCGAAAAAGCACCACTGTGAGCAGAGGATGTGCCAGCACGGCTTGAAAATTTTCCGATAATAGTTTTGCAGCAGATCATTGTAGGTTTATCAGACTTTTTTGCTTGCTCTATTGCAAGGGATATGGCATCAAAATCATGGCCATCAATTTTGTCAACATTCCATCCATACGCTAAGAAGCGTTTCTCTACATCTTCAGAACAGGAAAGGCAAGTAGCGCCATCTATAGAAATATCATTATCATCAAAAAGAGCTATAAGCTTATTCAATTTAAGATGCCCAGCAAGTGATGCTGCTTCATGGCTTATTCCTTCCATAAGACAGCCATCCCCTAGCATCACGTAAGTGTAGTGATTAATTAAGCTATCTCCAAATTGTTCTTTAAGAATCGATTCAGCAAGTGCCATGCCAACAGCAGTGGCAAACCCCTGACCGAGCGGGCCTGTTGTTGCCTCTACTCCGGAAGTCAAGCCAAACTCTGGATGACCTGGGGTCTTGGATCTCATTTGCCTAAAGTTTTTTAGCTCATCTATACCGATATAACCTGTCAAATATAATATTGAATATAGTAACATTGACCCATGACCGTTTGATAAAACAAAGCGATCTCTATTGAACCATTTAGAATCATCAGGATTATGATTCAGATATTTAGCAAACAAAACAGTTGCAACATCTGCCATGCCAAGTGGCATACCTGGGTGTCCAGAGTTTGCTTTTTGTACTGCATCAATTGATAAAAAACGGATGGCGTTTGCCATAGATTTTAAATGTGAATGATTCATGTGTTAATAGAAAAACTTAAAAATGAAGTATAAAAGATTATATCAGCAAAAACAAGTTGACACTGAGTGCTAAAATCCTTAATAATCTAAAGTTAAATCGTGAGAGTTTTTATATGACAACTGTTATCACTAGAAAGTATAGGATTAGCCGTAGACTTGGTGTAAATTTATGGGGTAGAGCTAAAGACCCAGTAAACAAAAGGAAATACCCTCCAGGTCAACATGGTATTCTTGGATTCAAGAAGTTATCCGACTTTGGTAAGCAGTTTGCTGCGCATAAGAAATTTAAGTTTTACTATGCGATTTCAAGTAAGCAGCTCAGACGTACATTTTTAGATGCTTATAACAGAAAGGGTTATACGGCTGATAATTTTATCGGTATCTTAGAATCGAGATTAAGTTCTGTTTTATACCACTCTGGTCTTGTTCCAACAATTTACTCAGCAAAGCAGCTCATATCTCACAAGCACGTTACAGTTAATGATAAGGTGGTTAACATATCGAGTTATCGAGTGAAGCCAGGTGATATAATAAAAATAAGAGAAAGGGCAGCAAAAATCCCTGTAGTAGTAGAGGCTGAACAAAAACAAGAGCGCAAGGCTCCGGATTATTTAGAAGCAGATAGTAAAGAGCATTCAGTGAAGTATTTGAGGTCACCTCAATATTCTGAGGTTCCTTATTCAGCAGACATGGAAGTCAATTTAGTAGTAGAGTTTTACTCTAGATAGATAAAAAAAGCCCGTGTGGCGGAATCGGTAGACGCAGCGGACTTAAAATCCGTGGGTTTTGCGACCTTGGGAGTTCAAGTCTCCCCATGGGCACCAATTTAACTTAGCAGATAAATACAAAAAAGTATGAAATGGCTTGATATAGAAGATATTGTGGAAGCTCTGGAGGAAAAATTTCCAAATGAGAATATAATTAGTATCAGATTCACTGAGCTTAAAAAAAAGGTCTTGAGTTTAGAGGAATTTGATGATGATGAAAAACGCTGTAACGAAAAAATACTCGAAGCTATTCAAGCAGCTTGGATTGAGGAAAGATTAGCAATAAACCATACGCAAATGTGATTTCTATTGCAATTATTGCTTTTTAGAAAAATATTAGTAGCATTAAACAACAGCCTGATATTAGTTTTAATTCTTTTGTCAGTTAATTCTTGTCTGTCAGATTAAATCTTGTCTTTTACAGAATTTGGGAACTGATTTTTAAACCAAGTATATTGACGTTTCGCATAGTGTCTTGTGTTTGTTTGAGCAATTTGTATCGCTTCGTCTAAAGTAATCTCACCTTTCAAGTACTTTATAATTTCTGGCACTCCGTGTGCTTTCATAGCTGGCAAATGTGGAGCTAGGTTCATGCTAAGTAGCTTCTTTACTTCATCAATTGCTCCATTTTTAACCATTGTAATGAAACGAGAATTTATTTTTTGATATACGTCTTCACGCTTAGGCAAAATTGTGTGTATCTTAAAATTATTGAACAAGGGAGGCTGTCTATGTTCTTGCCACACAAAAATTGACTTGCCAGTTTCAGTGATAACTTCAAGTGCCCTTGAAAGGCGATGCAAGTCATTCATGAATATTTTATCCTGAATTTTTGAGTCTTTACTTAGCACTAACTTATAGAACTCTTCTTTACTTAAATTTTTGCTTAATTCACTTACATTTTTCCTCACTTCCTGACTTATTTGTGGCATTGATGATAAGCCCTTGATTAAGCTGCTAATGTAGAGCCCGCTTCCTCCAGTGATAATAGGTATCTGAGCATTTTCTAATGCGTGATTAACTTCTTTTTCTAAATCTTCTAACCATAGACCCACGGAATAATTTTCTTTTGCTAAAACATAACCATATAGTTTATAAAATTCTTCTTGCTTTGGCGGTTGAGCAGTAATTATGGGAATTTCTTTGTATACCTGCTTTGAATCACAATTTATTATGCTAATATTATTATATTTTTTTATCAGGTTATCACACAATTCTGATTTACCTGAAGCTGTAATTCCTGTAATAATTACTATATTGTTTCTCATTTATATTAATTTAATTAACATATGATAGAGTGTAGTAAAAGTTTAGGTTCTACAATCTAAAATTTGAGGATTTTTATGGCAGAAAAAAACGATAATGATTCATTTGCTAAGCGTTTTGCAAACAGGATTTCTAATAATGGAAATGCTTCAGGAGAAGGTTTTTCCAGCAAGTATTCATCTCAAAATACCAAAGAACGTGCATTAGGGGAAAAAGGAAAAATTTCTGAGTTAGCAGGCAAAAAAACTGAATCTAAGGAAGCTTTTTCTGAAAGTGGCGGCATAAAAAGCAAGAGCAGAACTGTCAATGAAAGATCTTTTGCTGATGCAACAAAAAGAAGTAGGTCAGATCTTGTATATTTAGTCCGTGGTAAAGATCGTGGAAAATCAGCGTGGCATTATGTATTAGTTGATAAAGAGAAAAGAGAAATGTTTCTAGCAAAAAGCAGAACTGGCTCTATAGATGTTGCAGACTATGGAGGGATTTTGTATTCAGGATGGGGAGAGGATCCACCACAGGCAATAATTGATAAAGTCAATGAAGAGTTTGGGTTGTAGCAAATCTGTATAACAAATGGTAAGCTGCGTTGCATTACGTTCACAAAAACTAGCAGTTACTATATAAGACACAATGCAACAAAACTGATCTAGTTGTTATGAATAAGTTTTTAGCTATATGGTATCTAAAATAATAAATGCAATACAGAACAACTTGTTAGTGTGTTTTCCAACAGAAACAGTGTATGCTCTTGCTTGTAATGCATTAAATAATGAATCTATAGGAAAAATATATCAGATAAAGAAACGCTCTCAAAATAAGCCACTCTCCATATTTGTTAGTGATATTTACAATTTGACAAAAATAGCAAAGCTAGAGAAAAAGTATATTGGGTTAGTAAATCACTTTTCTCCTGGACCAATTACCTACATTTTACCACTTAAAAACAACAACATATTGCCAAATGAATTCTTTAAAGATAGTATAGGCATCAGAATCCCTAAGCATCCTATTGCAATTTCAATATTAAATAAACTGAAAGTTCCAATAGTTGCAACTAGTATAAATATTTCAGGAGAAAAAAGTGTATGTAAGGCAGACGATATACCACAATCCATTAAGCAACATTTATCTGCAGTGATTGAAGATGACGAATTAGTTTCTGGTATAGAATCTACTATTATTGACTTAACCGAAGATAAGATTAAGGTTTTAAGGGAAGGTGCAATTTTATTACAAACAGTAAACAATGCATTTTCAAACTAAGATCTATAGGAGAAAGAATGAAAAAAGTAATAGGCCACAACCAGGCCAAAAAAAAATTAATGAACAACTTATCTGTTCAGTCTTGGCTGATCTGTGGTAAAAAAGGTATAGGAAAAGCAACACTTGCAAAATCCTTCTCCAATTGGTTACTCATAAAAAGCTATAATGAAGTAGCATTGGACTTACACATTGTTGAAGGTGATACTATCGGAATAGAAAAAGTCAGAGAAATGAAAAACTTTCTACACTTAAGTCCCATTCAATCAGAACACAAAATAGCTATAATAGATAGCTTAGAGGCAATGACTAATAACGCTAAAAACGCAATATTGAAAATATTAGAAGAGCCGCCAAAAAATTCTAAGATATTTATAATTAGCCATAAGCCATATGATATACAAACCACTATCTTGTGTAGGTGCTTTCAGCTGAATTTACTTCCATTAACTTATGATGAAACAAAGCAAGTTGTTTCATCTCAATGTAAATTTGATGATCAAATATTTGATGAAATCATTACTTTATTTCCTGGAATGCCAGGAATGATAATAAATGCAATAAGTAGTGATGCTTATGAAGCATACAAGTGCTTTTATAAATTCCTTCATGATTTAAAGAATCCCAATATGATTAATAAAGTAATTAATAGCGAAATCGAACTAGAATTAGCATCATATATAATTCAGGCCTTCATTTTAGAAAGCATAAAGAGAGAGGTAAATGATGTTGAAATTCTGCTAAGTCAGTGGAAAAAAATAGATGAACTTTTTGTTGTTGCTAAGCAACTCCACTTAGATAAAAAGCATGTTTTAGCTAATGTAGTTAATATCATGACATAAGTTTACAAAGTATAATACTTTTAACATAAATTCATGATAAAATCCTGTTAATTTAATACTTGAAGTATATAATTTGACTGATAATAAATTAACTGTATGGCAATCAATAGAAGTTTTGACAAAAGCCATACTGAACATGCAAAAAGAATTGAGTTCAATCAAGAATATAGCTTTAGACCAGGACGTCACCTTAGAAAAAGGAAAGGAGTTATTAAGTGGCATCTATGAGGCAAATTTTAAGCTAAACAAGGCAATCAATATAGCCACTTTGCCAAAAATTGGCTATCATATGCTAAATGGTGAGTTTGTTGTACGTAATCATATCACGGAAGAGGAAGTAAGGATTCCTAGAGATTTTCATTACCTTAAAGTCGTAAAATCCAATCATGATGATTATAAATTAACGTTTTGTAATTTTTTAGGTAACGAGTTTTTTGAATATAAAAAGTATGATCCACAATATTCTGGTATTTCAGATGAATATAAATTTGTGAATTTTGGTAGTGTAAAAAAGACTCATAATCTAAAATTTAAGGAATACATTGGTCATGCACCTAAATTTTTTGCTGCAGAAGGGCCTATTGAGCCTGGATCCCAAAACCATGTAATTGATCTATTTGAGCTAGTCAAAAGTGGTAAAGGTAGAAAAGTGGGAACCTTTGCTGATGAATTTGGTTATTTTGATGATCAAAATAAATTACATTATTATAATTATCACAAAAGTGTAGAAAGTAATACTTATGATCCTGAAAATTTCAGTGTAAAAATGATAAATATAGATGTGAGCAAAATCGATAAATTCTACCTCATTGCAGAACAAGGTGATATAATCATTCATCCTATTTGGGAAAATTTAGACATATTTTAAAGTTTTTTTTAGAGTATCTAAGCTTATTGTTATTATAATGATCCGATTAGGTCTGGTAGTATTGTGTTATGGAAGATAAATTGCTTGAATCAGTAAAAAACAAAAGTTATTTCAGTAAAGCAGTCGAATGGTACTGCCATAGGTATCTGTTTTGTGTAGCAGAAAGATCTTGGATGGCATTAATAGTATCGCTTCTCCTAGTATGCTTATGTTTATTAACATTAAACATATACCTGTTATTTCCTGTTAAAAAAGATTTAAATTTTGTGAAGTATATGAACCACACAGAAGATGAGTTCTCTGCAATGCATAAGCTTAGTTTCAGTAAAAAGGAAGATGAATACACTTCCACAGCGAGGTACTTAATAAGTAAATACATTGAAATATACGAGTCCATTAAGACCGTTGAACCGAAGTACCAAGAAAATTTTATAAGAAACAATTCTATACATAAAATCCATCAAGGCTTTCAGGAAAAAACGAATAATGAAGCTGTTTCATCCAAAAGAAAAATTACCAACATAAACGTAATAACATTATCTATTGACCGATCGACCAAGGACCTAGTTACATTTGCTGGAAATGCTACTGTAGTTCTTACAATTGAGCAAAATAAGGAGGTAAAAAATCAGGCTGTTGAGATCAGCTTTACTTTGTCCAATATTCAGGCGGCCCTGGGTGGCATAATACCATTTAAATTTATTGTTAATGGTTATAAATACAGATAATCACATTTAAAATATTACTTGGTAGCTAAAAAAATGGTATCTGTTCAGACAATGGCGTCAACTTAAGGACACATTTTAAACTTTTTTGTTGAAATAAAATAGAAACAAAAGTGCTGTCTCTTGTAGTATTTTACTCCTTAACATCCCTTAAGTTGACGCCATTGCCTGAACAGATACCAAAACCTTCTATCTATTGTTTCTTGAACCTCTTCCCTGAATGGATGCACTGTAGAAGGAAGAGCTCGAAAAGGGTAACTACTACACATTAAACCTAAAGTGCATTATATCGCCATCTTGCACGATGTAATCTCTGCCTTCAAAGCGAATTTTTCCTGCGTCTTTGCAAGCTGATTCACTTCCATACTTTATGTAGTCTGCAAAGCTTATTGTCTCTGCTTTTATAAAGCCTTTCTCAAAATCAGTGTGGATTACACCTGCAGCTTTGTCAGCTGTTGATCCTATTTTTACTGGCCAAGCTCGTGCTTCTTTTGGCCCTACAGTAAAGAAAGTTATCATACTCAGCACTTCATACATAATACGCGCTACTCCATCAAGGCCTGATTCTTGTAAGCCAAATTCTGATAAAAAACTCTGTTTTTCCTCTTCACTATCAAGATTTGCAATATCTGCTTCGAGTTTTGCTGAAATGCAATAAAATTTGCTTTTATTTTCCTCCGCCATTTTTTTCACTTTTTTAGATAGTTCATTGCCAGTTATAACATTTGTATCTTCAACATTGCAGACGTACATAACGGGCTTTGTTGTCAGCAATTGAAGCAACTTCATCTCATCTCCATCGATATTCTCCAAACTTCTTGCAGGTTTACCTAATTTTAAAGTAGCTAAAACCTCTTGCATTAATTCAAGTTGTCTCTTTAGCTCTTTATCACCTTGCTTTGCTTTCTTTTCCAATTGAGGAAGCCTTTTTTCTATGCTATCAATATCAGCTAGGATTAATTCCATTTCTACCACTTCAGCATCTGATATTGGATCTATTTTACTGTGTACATGGCTGATATCGTCATCCGTAAAGCACCTGAGCAGATGAACGATAGCATCAACTTCTCTGATATGACTTAAAAATTTATTGCCGAGCCCTTCACCTTTGCTCGCACCCTTTACCAGACCTGCAATATCCACAACTTCTAATTGATTGTAGATTACCTTCTCTGAGCCTGCAATTGCTGCGATTTGTTTCAAACGTTGATCTTTTATCGAAATCTTGCCTATATTTGGCTCAATTGTGCAGAAAGGGTAGTTCGCAGCTTCGGCTGCACTTGACTCTGTAAGCGCATTAAATAAGGTTGATTTTCCTATGTTTGGTAACCCAACTATACCGCAGTTAAAGCTCATATTTGCTATGTAAAATTATAACTATTGCATAATTTAAAAATTTCTGCTATACTTAATTAGTTACAATCTTGTTGGTATATAGCTTAAATTAAGGTAAAAACTATGACTACAGCTAAGAAACGGAAACTACCAAGTGATTTTTACAATGTTGAGAGTGAAGTAACTTCTTTAAATAGTCCTGACAATTTCCATGTAGGACAAGCAATTGGTAATGGAAGCTGCTTTTTTGACTCGTTCAGACAAAGTCTAGAACAACAGACAGGAGAGCAAGTTACTATCGAAAAATTAAGAAATGATTGTAAAGAATTTGCGCAAAAGAATCCACCAAAGTGGTTTACAAATGCAATTGTCAATAGTCATGATAACAATGGCCAGCACCGTAGTGAAACTGTAGATGATTATACAGCAGACATTATGCGTAACAGTAGGTGGGGTGATCCTGACGTTGAAGGCAGAATACTTTGTGAAAAGTATAAGGTAAAGCTACATGTTATAGAGAACCAGACTGTTGATAACCAAGATCTGTCTTTGCATGAATTAATAGACAATTCAGGTTCAAAAAGTGCAGGTGAATACAATAAAGTTGATTATGATGATAGTAGTATTGTGCATATAATAAACAAAGGCGGATTGCATTTCGAACCATTGCTTGATAGAAATAAAAGTTTAGCAAAACAACTGCAAGAGGAAACCAAACTTAAACAAGAGCAAGAACAAGAAGATTTCCTATTAGCAAAAAAACTGCAGCTAGACGAGATCTTAGAATATTGTAACCTTTCAAAGGATATCTCTGAGAGAGCAGAGGTTGAGAAGAGATTTGATGAGTTATTGGCAGAAAATGCTGATGGAAAAATTGGTGATGTTGTAGGGCAGTGCGTTAGTGAGATAAAGCAGCGCATAGAGTGCTCTGAAGAGCAAAACCCTTCAAGTTTACCAAGATGTAGTATGGAGGAATCAAGAACAGAAAAAACATTTCATCAACAACAAATACCTGCACAGTAAATTTTCATAGCTCTATATATTTTTATATAGGGCTTTTGCAAGCATTTCATATAATATGAACTTGCAGTATGTACTAACCTAAATGCAAGTTGACCGTGAAACTAGTTTAATCATTGATGTCATAGAGAAATTTGGTGGTGAGGCTAGGCTTGTAGGTGGATGCGTAAGGGATTCGATTTTGCAGCGCGATGTTCACGACATCGATTTAGCTACTAATTTGCTTCCCAATCAAACGATTAAAGCGCTAAAACTCTGTAATATAAAAACTATTCCAACTGGCTTAAAACATGGAACTATCACTGCGGTTCTAAATCAAAGATCTTTTGAGATCACAACACTAAGGCATGATGTAAAATGTGATGGTAGGCATGCAAAAGTAGAATTTACCAATAATTGGCAAGCGGATGCTTCAAGGCGCGACTTTACATTTAATGCTCTGTATGCAGATAAGCATGGCCATATATATGATTACTTTGGTGGTATAGAGGACTTAAAGGCGCGAAGGTTAAACTTTATAGGCAACGCTGAAGATAGAATTAAAGAAGACTATCTACGTATTTTAAGAGCGTTTCGTTTTCATGCAAAAATATGTGTCGGAGATTTGAGTGATGAAATACTAAGCGTATGCAAAAAGCATTCGCATATGATTCAAAACCTCTCTGGAGAGAGAATAAGAGATGAAATATTTAAATTGCTAGAGTGCAATGATCCTTTTCCAACACTTAAGAGCATGCAAGAATCTGATGTGTTACAAAAAATTATTCCAAAAGAAGTCAAATGCGAAATTTTGTCTTCGTCACTTCTTTTGGGCACTGATGTGCTAGTAAAATTAGCGTTACTCCTTAGGACCACTAAAAAAAATGACAGGCTAAGTCTTGGAGAATATGTAAGCAAATTTTTACGTCTTTCGAACAAGCAAAAGAAAAAGCTGCTATTTTTACTATCCAACGATATCAAAACAGAACTTTCAGAAAAAGAGCAAAAAAAATACATATCTTTGTTTGGTAGAGAACTATATTGTGATTTAGTGAAAATTTGTGGTGTTGAGTCTGGAGAAAATGTTGATAAATACATTTCATTTGCTAATACATTCAATATTCCAAAATTTCCTTTATCTGGCGATGATTTAATAAGTATAGGTCACCAGCCAGGAAAAAATTTAGGTAGGAGCTTGGAGTTGCTAAAACAACATTGGGAAGATAGCTCCTACACTTTAACAAAAGAGGAGCTGGTGCTTTATGTTAAGAGCCTACTCTAACTTGCTTTCCGACTGTTCAATGAATGTATGCTTGCAGTATTAGTGTAACTCATCGAGGAATTAGGTATATGTTCTTTTTTAGCTTTTTCTGTTAATTGGTATTCGTTTACTCCTCCTTGAGTTTGATTACACATTCCCTGATCTGTAGATAAAAATTTATCTCTTATGCTTGATGTCAGTTGTAACTCTTGAATCTTATCTGAAAAAAATCTCATTCTAGCTTCTACTAGCTCTTCCACAACAATTTCTTTAAGTAATTCTCCTGAGTCGTTATTATTATTATTCTTGCTATTAAAGCTGTGCAAGATAGAGTCTACAATCTTATTTACCCCTTCTTCTTGTTTGTTAAATTCTAATTTTTTTATGCATTTTCTAACAGAAGGTGATAACTTGGCTTTTAACGTGCCATCTCGTAGTTCTTTTATATTTTTTTCAATGCAATGTTTATTGACAACTTCTTTAACCTTAGCTTCTATGATCTCCCTTGCGGATTGTTTCAAATCACTTTCTAATAATTCAAGCAGCTTACTGCTTTCAAATTTGCCATCATCTTGATTTGATAGAGATTTTATGGTTTCATCAAGCACGTTATGGCAAAAGTGCTTTTCTTTAAATTCAGGAAAACCTTTTTTTAACTCCTCGTTTTTCCTAGATAAAAAGTTATTGAGACCCTTATCCCTAGAAAGCTTATTGGGCAAGTTTCGTAATTTTGAAAGGGTTGATTTACTAGAGCCTGTAGTTGATTTTACAGTAGATACTGTGCTTACCAAACTCACTGCATCTGGCTTGTGAGCTTTTGTTTGTTCTTGTGATTTTTTAGTTTCTCCATCAATATCTTCTAACCTTTTATCAACACCCTTTAACTTTTCTTCCAACTTTTGTTGTTCTTGATTATTTAACAGTTGTTGTTGCATTATTTTTAATTGTTCTTCCATGTTTTCTTTTTCTCCCTGTAGTTTCTTAATATCAGCTTTTGATTGATCTTCTGCTTGCTTCCGTTCCTTTTGTAACTGCTCTATCAACTTCTCTTGTTCTGCAATCTTTCCTCTGGTTTCTTGTAACTCTTCATCTGATTCTTTCTTTAATCCTGCCTTTAGTCTTTCTATTAAGTCAACTTTTTTTCCCTGTAGTTGTTGCTCTTGATTATCTAGTGGTAGTTGCTGCGCTAACAATTCCATCACGCTCAAAGAAGTTTTATTTAAGATATCACCTATTCCAGCTAACTCCCATTCTTTAATTTCTTCTAATGTCCGTACTTGTTCTTGCAACCTAGCAACCTCATTTTCTGAGCTCTTTTTCTCTACTTTAGCAGTGCTTAATTGACTGCTTAAATCTTTCAATTTACCTTCTAAATCAATCTTTTCTTTCTCTAATTGTTGCTTAGATTCCTGAGTGCTTTTCAATTGTATTCTCAATTCCTCCATTCCAGCTAATTGATCATTCAATCTGTCTATATCTGATTTCTGCCTTCCTATTTCATGATCTAAATTCCCAACTTTGCCTTCTAATTCTGCATTTTTTTCTTGAGCTTGCTTTAATTCACCTGCTAGCTTGCTAATTTCTTCTGCCTTTTCCTGAAATAATACACTAGAAGTACTATCCAGTACAGATTCTGAATTTGTTAAAATATCAATAAATTTTTGTACCTTCTCTTTAAGAACTTCACTTTCCTGAGCAATCAAATTTTGTTCATTAAGAATTCCCTTACATCCATCTTTAACGGTACTTATTAACTGATCATGCGTACTACTTATGCCCTGTGCTCCGAACTTGTCCATAAGCTTCTTTAGATCAGCGTCAAGGTGCTCATGTTCTTTTTCAATTCTACCCACCTCCAATAAAATGCCATCTATTTTTTCTACAGTACTATCACTTTCTGGCAACACTGTAAAATTCTCTAAATATTCTTCATCTTCTTGAACCTCTCCATCCTTACTTACTATTTCACTCTGGCTCTCTTTTACTGCAACTCCAGGTTTTAAATCAATTTGAGCACTTTCATCTGTTGTTTTAAGACCATCAGTATGACTTCCAGTAGCTTTATCGTAATATAGAATATTTTCCGCCCATTTGTTCCATTTCTTTGGTAGTATTCGTCCAATCGTTTTTAAGTACAACCAAGCAAACACAGTAGACCAACTGTATTTTTGTTTAACATTAATTTCATAATTAACCTTATTATTAATATTTGACATAAAATTACCTTGTTTTTTAACTTTAATTTACAGAAAATTTTAAACCTGAGCAGCTAAGTTTGCAGGAAAAGTGACCAAACTAACTTCCCATAATTCCACTTGTTTTAACACTCTAGCTCCGCTTTTATGATCAACATCATACTCTATAGGTATATAGCCGATGGAAAGTCCGTTAATTGCCCCAGTTTTGAGCATCAAATACACTTCTTCTGCTTTCTGAATACCCAAAAGTAAATGTGCAATTATATATAGACCAACATCATTTTCATAAATATCCATGATACTACCTATAGGTTCGTCAGGATTATGCTGCCAAAGGAGTTTTATTTTATTTCTGTTTAAATTTTCCTTAAATGCCCCAGGCAATATCAGATCATTTTGTTTATCAACTATATTAAAAACGCTAGCATAACCAGAAAATACACCGTTTTCTCCTATGCTTTTTATTGACAATGGTGAATAGAGAAATTTCTTATTCATAAGGCCTCCTGTAGTATTGGGAATTCTGTTTGCACAATGCACTGCAATGTCAAATTTATTATATGCAGTTCTCTAAAAAGGGGAAGTATTTTTTTTAGTTACTAAAAACGCTAACTGGAATCCAGATTGGACACTGGGTTATAAAATTCTACGTTATACCACCGCGGTATCTCTAGATCCCGCTAACACGTAGCGGGATGACAATTGTCAGGCCAGCGCCCCTATGATGTCATCCCAGTGCCTCCTTCTCCTGTCATCCGAGTAGCCCCTTTTTTGTCATCCCAGTGCGTGACACTGGGATGACACCCTCCTAGTAGAAACGCTTTTGTAATTGCAACATTCGTGCAATCTTTAGCCATAAATATTAAGAAATTTACCAAACGAAAAAAAGGCAAAAGAAGCCCCGGTTAATATCTATTTTAGAACATTGGCGTTTTTTAAGTCTTAAACACTGCAATTTAGCTGCTTTTAAATGCAACTCACCTTAGTTTGAATGTTTAAGAAATTTACTAAGCAGAAAAAAAGGCAAAAGAAACCCCGTGTTAGCTAGTTGTCACTCTCTAATCCTGCAAATTGGCGTACTATACTGTCTTAAACGACTTATAAGCGCGTTTCAGCTTGTGTAGGTAAAAACCTAGAAATATTGTGAAGACATAAGGTGCACATAGTGCAAAAAATTAAAAATAAGACGCCAACTACGTTGTTTTCTTGCTGTTTAATCTGCACAGATGAAGATAACTGAATACCTTCAGTTTTATGATAAGGGAGCTGGGGGAGTTTGTAAAGCAATTTTTTAGCCCTGTCTCCTTGCTATAATGTTCATATCGATAGAAAAGCAAAAGAATAGAATGAAATATCAAGTGATATCCTCTATAATTAAATTTTTTGAATGAAGAGATGACGATTCGTGTAGGAATTAATGGCCTTGGTAGAATAGGCAGAGGCGTATTGCGTGCTATTTATGAAATAGAAAAGTATAGTGAGCAAATAGAAGTTGTAGCTATCAATGGATCGCTCAGTGCAAAGCAGCATGCACATTTGATTAAATATGATTCTATTCATGGCAAATTCAGTGGTGATATTGATTTTAATGAGTCTCAAAATTGGCTATCCATAAATGGCAGAAAGTTTTCTTTGTATAGAGAACGGAGCCCTGAAAATATTCCTTGGAATGTTGATGTAATACTTGAATGTACTGGTGCATTCAACAAACGTGAAGAAGCAATAAGGCACAATGCAGAGAAAGTAATTGTCTCTGCTCCAGTTCCGGATGCTGATGTCACTATAGTTTATGGTGTGAATAACGATATGCTCGAAAAAGAGCATAAAGTGATATCAGCAGGTTCTTGCACTACAAATTGCCTTGCTCCGATTGTGAAAGTCCTACATTCTAGTTTAGGCATAAAAAGCGGTTTTATGACTACTATACATGCCTACACGAATGATCAAAATGTTCTTGATGGTAATCATAAAGATTTGCGTAGAGCAAGAGCTTGCGGATTATCTATGGTGCCAACTACAACCGGGGCAGCAAAAACAATTGGTTCTGTCATTCCTGAATTAAAAGGAAAGCTAGATGGCACTGCCGTCAGAGTTCCGGTTAGCAATGTTTCTATGGTTGATTTTACATTTACGACTGATAAGAAAGCGACCGTTGAAGAAATCAATGAAATATTTAAGGATGCAGCTCTCTCCTCTACGTCATTCCAGCGCGTGACGCTGGAATCTAATTTCTGGATCCCAGTGTCAGCTACTCGGATGACATCAGAGGGTACTAGGATGACAGAGGGTTATCCAATGTCAAATGTACTTTCTATATGCGAGGAACCTTTAGTCTCAATAGATTTTGTGCATAACCCTTATAGTGCAATTGTGGATTTAACTGGTACATATGTTATAGGTGATATATGCAGGGTTGCAGCGTGGTACGACAACGAATGGGCTTTTTCACTGAGAATGTTAGATATAGCATTATTGAGCCATAGTAAAGTATGAATGAAAACTCGAACAAATATGCCTCATTTTATGAGCACTTTGCGGAACTCAGAAAAAGAGTTATCTTTTGCTTTCTATTTTTTTGCGTTGCTTTTGGTTTTTGTTATTACTTTAAGGAAAATATATACCGTTTTTTACTCGCACCTTTAATAGAAGCAACAAAAGATAGCAAAGGTTTTTCTTTAATTTACACAGACTTAACAGAGGCATTTTTTGTGTATCTTAGAGTTGCAATGATGAGTGCACTTTTGCTCTCTTTTCCTGTGTTTGCATGGCAATTCTATATGTTCTTAGCACCTGGGTTATATAAAAGTGAAAGGGCAGTGTTGTTGCCATACTTAATTGCAACACCGGTTTTATTTGTAACGGGAGCTACTGTAGTCTATTACTATATATTTCCTTTAGCCTGGAAGTTTTTTATCAACTTCGAACACAGTGGTAAATCCTTCGATATACCGATAGAGTTTATGCCATCAGTTAGCGAATATTTAGACCTTGTTCTCCAATTTATGTTTGCATTTGGCACTGCATTTCAAATTCCAGTCATACTCACATTAATGGTGAGAGTTGGGCTACTGACTGCACAAAGTTTGTCAAATAAACGTAGAATTGCAATAGTGGTAATTTTTATTATTGCTGCAATCTTAACTCCACCTGATGTATTAAGCCAAGTAGGGCTTGCAATACCTATGCTGATTCTATATGAATTGTCCATTCTGATATGTAGGTATATTGAAAAAAAGAAGACAAAGATTTAAACAAAGAAATCCCTCTTATCTCCTTTATATCACATTTTTAACTTACAACATTCTTATTCAGGACTTAAATATGGAAATGTTTCATAAATTGATTGTAATACTTTGTTAAGTTCAGTCTTACTTTTGATGATCAATAATACTGTATCATCACCTGCTATAGTTCCTATAATTCCTATGTTTTTGCTATTATTTAATGAATAAATAACATATTTCTGATCTAGAAAGTAAGCCAGACTGCTAGCTTGTCCTGGTTGGGTATGTAGTACTATTAAACCAAAATCCGAAATTTGCATATTAAGTATCAATGGTAATTGATACTGGTTGATATCGATTACTTTATATACACCAGCAACTTTGGCAATTTTAAGTTTTTTTAATTTTCTTGATAAAGTAGCCTGAGGAATATTATGCCCTCTTTCTTTAAGCAAAGTCTGTAAATCGCTCTGCTCTAAAATTTCGTGATTTTGAATAATATTTAAAATATGTTCACCTAGTGTGTTGTCATGCATTATGCATTTTCCTCATATTGAATATGTAATAAGTATATTTGAAATTATATTCATTATTCCTTGACCATTCAATTTTTAATGTCTATACTCATAAGATGAATAAAATATGAATATAAATTAGTAATATGAAAAAATATATTTTAAATGCTATTATAGTGATAAGTATTCTATTAACAGGATGCAAGGAAGATAAACACGATAATATCATTAGATTTGCAATTTCTGCAGATTATCCACCTTTTGAATATTATGAAAATGGTAAATTTACTGGCTTTGACATTGAGCTTGCTCAATTAGTAGCAAAAGAGTTAGGTAAAGAAGCAATGTTTAAAGATATGCAGTTTAGTACTATATTTGCAGCATTACAAAGTAATTCTGTAGATGCTGCTATATCTACTATTGGTAGTACAGCAGAGCGTGAAAAAAATTTTGATTTTTCAAATAGTTATTATACAGGGGAATTTGGTATTCTATATCACAAAAATAAACCCATAGCTGGTATAAACAATTTAACTCACGAGAAGATAGCCGTTCAACTAGGAACTGTCATGGAAATTTGGCTAAAAGAGCATGTTCCTACAGCTCAAGTTATTGCTGTGGACAATAATAATCAAGCTGTAGAAGCATTGAAGTCTGGTCATGTTGATGGCGTCCTAATTGATGAATTCCAAGGTAAAGTATTTAGCAAAAAAAATCCTGGTCTATCATGGTCAGCCATCGCTAAGTCAGATAATGGTTATTCTATTGCTGTGAATAAAGGATCTGATTTAAAGGATAAAATAAACGAGGCGTTAAAAAGTTTAGAAAGTAAAGGTGTAATACAAAAGATAGCAGAAAAATGGCTAGGAGATAACTGATGCAAGAATTAATTTCTAATTTCTTGTTTGTTGGAACAGGCCTTGCCTTTACTTTAAAATTATTGATTGGAGGACTGCTTTTAGGTGTGAGTCTAGGGGGATTATTGTCAGTACTCAGATATAATAAGATCTGTATTCCATTAATTAATGGAATTATATCTGTAATACGTGGCACCCCCCTTATATTACAGTTAAGTATTGTTTATTTTATGACTCCAACCATTGCAGGAATTAAATTAAACATATTTAGTGCTGGCATTATAGCATTTGGTCTAAATAGCTGTGCTTATATTGCTGAGATTTTACGAGCTGGTATTGAAACTATATCAAAAAACCAGTTTGAAGCAGCTAAAACTTTACAAATACCTAGTTTCTATATGTGGAGAGATATTATATTACCACAAGTTATTAAAAATATTCTTCCTGCAATGATAAATGAGATCATTGCACTCCTTAAAGAAACGGCATTAATCTCTACTATTGGTGGTGTTGATATTATGCGCTCTGCGCAAATGCTTGCAGCAGAACAATTTACTTATTTTATACCACTTTGTCTTGCTGGGGCTTATTATTACGCTCTTGTATTACTAATTGAATATATAGGCAAAAAGATTGAACAGAAAGGTATATATGATAAAAATGCATAATATTTGTAAATTATTTAATAATATTCCAGTACTTAATAATATTAACCTGATTATAGAACAATCTATAGTTGGTCTTGCTGGTCCTTCTGGTAGTGGTAAATCAACATTGTTACGTTGTATACAAAAACTCGAAGTTTTAGATTCTGGTAGCATTGAATGCGATGATAGTACTGGATTTGTATTTCAGGATTTTCAACTTTTCCCACATATGACTGTCTGGGAAAATCTTACATACGCTCCCAAGCTTAAAAATAAAACTCAGGATCAAAGTTATTCACTACTTGAGTCTTTGGGTATTGCCTCTAAAAAAAATGATTACCCTAGTAATCTATCCGGTGGGCAAAAACAGCGGGTTGCGCTTGCCAGAAGTTTAATGATGAATCCAAAGATTCTATTATGCGATGAGCCAACGTCTGGTTTAGATGTAGCAACAATAGTCGACATTGTGGAACTACTACAATCAGTTAGAGATATGGGTATTACTATGATTATCGCTTCTCACAATTTGGATTTTTTAACGAAAATATCAGATCGGATTATTCTGTTAAAAAATGGAAAAATAATTGTAGATATCAATCCTAAAGAAATTGATGAACCAACAAACTATTTAAAAAGTAATTATTAAAAGAGAATCACTCACATCATACTGAGAGCTATAACAGATCTTAGTATCGAAAATTACATAATGTATATTATGGAAAATACAAGAAACACCATCTCTCAGCAGAAGATAACACCATTTTTGCTTCTTTCAGACAGCAACTCATTGAACCCCCATAGTACTTTAGAAAATATTAAAGTAATACTTTAAAAGTATCACTTTAACAGCACTTAAATTTTTAACCTTTAGCTCCAATGCAACCCTTTATTTGTCTTTTTTTTAAAAATATTAAGATCTTTATCAATTAGGTAAGTTTTTCTACGAATATTCTAATCCAATCATACTCTTTTTGATGTCTTTTTTGGTCTTTTTCAGAGTTATCCACAGTTTTTTTGCTCTCAATTATATATATATTAGTATTTGGAGATCATATTTATTATAGATCTCCAAAGTACTCATAACGCGTAAACTATGTATTCCACTGGGTTATCAACCAAGTTATTCACATAATACTGCCTGAGCAACACTCGCTACTTTGTTTGAGTCTGGTTCATCTAGTTTATTACTAGGTTCTAATATTGCATATGTAATAACGCCAGCAATGATTCCAACTGCTAGCGCAGCAGCTACAGCAATGCCAACTATAGCTAATACTGATACCCTTAACTTCATCTCGCGTAAGTGGTTCGCCGTATTTCGCTTCATTATCAAAAGCTTTGGCAAAATCACTGGTAAAATCTTCGATAAAACACTTAACTTTATTAAGTTCATCTTGTGTAAATTGCTTGCTTTTTATTTTACTATGAAAACTTTGAATAAAATTCATAACTTCATCATAAAATAACAGCGTATAAAAATACTGTCGTCCTTCTGTTAAACTAAACATATAATTATCTCCATAAGTACTTAACTCAAGTATTACATATTTTATGTAAAAAATCAAATACAAAAAGTCTTATCAGTACTAATCACACACATTCAAACAAGAAAAAGGGGCTTTTGCTCGAACAGAAACGCTGTTTACAGCGTCATTCTTCAATACTGCAGGATTATACATATCTTCAGGACAAGCTATTCCTAGACGGTTTTTTTCAGGAAACCAGATGATAAATTCACTTAAGACATCAGCTATATCATCGGTAAATTCAGTTTCAGTATGTATTTTTTCAAATTCATCAAATATTAAATAATGAAAATTTTGTTCCGCTTTCTCAAGAAAGATGTGACCTTGCTCTACAAACTGACTACAAGATTGAAACACTTCCATCTTTGATCTAGTTCTTCTTGAGCCTAAAATCAATGTATTTGGCAGTAGCGTTCGTAAATCTGCTATAACTTTAAACCCTATACCATGTTCCTCCACTACTATGGCATGTAATCTCTGTTCGTATTTTCTCAAAAACTCATGAATATCATGTTCAACCGTAGCAGGATCGAGCTTTGCTGCCAGTAAGTCTACCCATACTCCGCACCGTTTTGGTTCATATGAAAAGTCACTCTTCATAAAAAACGGCTGAAATACTCCCACCGCTGTTCTATCTAGTGTTTTTATTGAACCGCTATTTAGATCTATAAATGCTACCAGATCTTTTTCACCAATTCTTTTATAAGCAAAATCAATCTTCTTAAAATATTTCTCATTAAATATTCGCCATTTTGGCTCTGGTGGATCCTGCATATATTGCGACTGATAAACATAAGGCTCTGCTTTTTCCTTGATCCTAAGTTCCTGCATTGGCAGTCTGTTTTCATCAATACTCGTGCCATCTTCAAGTACTGCAGGTATTATGATCTTCTCAAACTGTCGCTCTGATTTTTTCTCTAAATAACCAAATATGTCATAAACACTGATTCTTTGACCAATCACTAAAAACGGCGTATCAGCAGTATTACGCCTTGAAGTTATGCATTGTTCAAACTTTTGACAGGCACTGATGAGCGATACCCGACTATAAGCGCAACTAGCATCGTGTAAATCATCAAGGATAATGCAACCACCGTATTTCCGACCTTCATCAAAATCAAGAGAACTATCCCCAGCTCCTGTACCTGTGACGTGCCCTGATATTGAAAAACCATTAACAAAACCTCCTTCTTTAGTTCTAATTACTCGCGTACTTCTGCGACCAACTCTCTTTAAATGTGGAAAAACCAGGCGGTAAAATGAAGACTCAAGTACAATATGTAGTTCATTAGACTTCTTTCAAAATTCATGTATGGAGCTCAAAATTGTGAATTGCAGCAATCAAATTAAACCTTAAACCAAAACGTTTTCGTCGGTTTCTATACCTGTCCGAGATGATTTTAAACCTTTTCAATAAGCCAATTACGTTTTCAACAATTGCCCTTTGGCTCATAAGTGCCCTGTTCTCTTTTTTTTGTTCTTTGCTTAACGGATTCTTTTTCATTTTCCTGTGCGGTAATACAACATTTTTGTGTATCTTCTGCATTCCCCTGTAGCCGGCATCAGCTAAGATTTTGGTGTCCGGTAATATTGCTACCTTTGATTCTCTAAACATCCGAAAATCGTGTTTTCTACCATTCGAGAAAGATGTGCATATGACTTTTTTACTCTTCTTCTCTGTTACTATTTGTGTTTTTATAGTATGCCTTTTTTTCTTTCCAGAGTAGAAGGGCTTTTGCTTTTTTTTGGTCTCTCTACTGGCGTTTCAGTTCCGTCTATTACTAAAACTTCATATTCTACATCACTCTTTAATAGCTCTTTTTTTCCTGGTAATGCAAAATCTGGATGTTTTATTAATATGTCTTCTACCTATCTTATTATTTTAAAACTGTTACTTTCACTCATGCCATAGCTTTGCCCAATATGAAAATATGTACGATATTCTCTTATATATTCCAGTGCCATAAGTAGCCTGTCTTCTATGCAAAGTTTACTTTTTCTTCCACTTCTAGCTTTTTTTCTTTTATCCTCCACTTCTAGAATTTCTACCATTCGCTCAAATGTTGCTTTTTTTACCCCTGTTAAACGTCGAAACTTTTCTCCTTCTAACTTTTCTATTTCCTTATATTTCATGCTTTCAAATACTTCATCTTACACTCCCTCTAACAATTTTGAAAGAAGTCTATTGTCGCTTCATATGTGTGATGCACAAGGGCCTTGGAATCCAGATCAAATTGCTGAGTATCGTTTAAATTTTTCAGTTTTATTTGGTGTAATGAGGCAGAAACTCTATCAGGTACTTATTGGAAATTGTTCGCCAAAAAACTTTCAAGCCCTTTTTGATAGAGCAAGTATACGCGCTAAAGTTAAAATCCGACCAGGACAGCCGCGATAAGGTAGATAAGCCCAAACGCCATCATGTCTTTAGGAGAGTTTGCTAATGGAGGCTCTTAAGTTGACGCCATTGTCCGTTCAGCTAAGCGGTGTGAGAGACGATACCGTTCACAGATTTTCACTTAATTCTTCAATCTCACTAATAGAAAGGCCAGTAAACTTGACAATAGTGTTGACATTAGACTTCTTTCAAAATTGTTAGAGGGAGTGTAAGATGAAGTATTTGAAAGCATGAAATATAAGGAAATAGAAAAGTTAGAAGGAGAAAAGTTTCGACGTTTAACAGGGGTAAAAAAAGCAACATTTGAGCGAATGGTAGAAATTCTAGAAGTGGAGGATAAAAGAAAAAAAGCTAGAAGTGGAAGAAAAAGTAAACTTTGCATAGAAGACAGGCTACTTATGGCACTGGAATATATAAGAGAATATCGTACATATTTTCATATTGGGCAAAGCTATGGCATGAGTGAAAGTAACAGTTTTAAAATAATAAGATAGGTAGAAGACATATTAATAAAACATCCAGATTTTGCATTACCAGGAAAAAAAGAGCTATTAAAGAGTGATGTAGAATATGAAGTTTTAGTAATAGACGGAACTGAAACGCCAGTAGAGAGACCAAAAAAAAGCAAAAGCCCTTCTACTCTGGAAAGAAAAAAAGGCATACTATAAAAACACAAATAGTAACAGAGAAGAAGAGTAAAAAAGTCATATGCACATCTTTCTCGAATGGTAGAAAACACGATTTTCGGATGTTTAGAGAATCAAAGGTAGCAATATTACCGGACACCAAAATCTTAGCTGATGCCGGCTACAGGGGAATGCAGAAGATACACAAAAATGTTGTATTACCGCACAGGAAAATGAAAAAGAATCCGTTAAGCAAAGAACAAAAAAAAGAGAACAGGGCACTTATGAGCCAAAGGGCAATTGTTGAAAACGTAATTGGCTTATTGAAAAGGTTTAAAATCATCTCGGACAGGTATAGAAACCGACGAAAACGTTTTGGTTTAAGGTTTAATTTGATTGCTGCAATTCACAATTTTGAGCTCCATACATGAATTTTGAAAGAAGTCTATTGATTTCTTTGATGAAAATCCTATCTACATCAGTTCTATCCTGTGAGTCGGCATAAGGTCTTAAAAACTGCCATGAAAGCCCAGCAATTGGCAGTTGCGAAAAGTTAGGCAAAACATAACCAGCCCCCTGCCCTCTATCATCAATTTGCAGACCAATATTGAACTGACCATCAATAAATAAGTTATCAGAAAGCACTGCAGTAACCGGATCAGCTCTCTGCTGCTCTTGAAAATATGGCAAATCCTGAAAGATGAGTTCTGGAGCTACAGCATTACCGTAACGGCACTTCAGTTCTACGGTGTAACGATCTTCAGGATCATCAACATCAACAAAATAATACAACTTATGAGGCAAGGCACCATTTTCATCAAGCTGCAGCGGATTTGGTGCTGGTACGGTATTTCCCTCTTGGTTTTTATAGTAGGCGTGGCGTAAAGTAGTTGGACTTCTTTTATCATAAAAATACATCCAGTACCCGCTAGCTGGCATAACATCTTTATTCTTAATGATATCCTGCAATACTATGCTTAGTATTAACTTTTGTGTCATTTCTCCCTAACATCAGCAAAAGCCAGTTCTAGTATATGCCAAATTATTAATAGCTTATTAACACAGGTGCACAAAATTCTTTTTACACATCATCAACTTTCTTTATTGAAAAATTCAGAAAAATGTTGTAAAATTGTTACAGTAGTAGAATTTGGTAAAATGTATGGCAAATTCAGGCGTTAACATTAGTGAAAAAGTTTTAAAAGATCTTGCTCGTCTAGCTAAAGTAAAAAACCAATCAGTTCAAGAGCTAGCAGAGCAGTTTATACAAGAAGCAATTGAAAATGAAGAAGATATGGCGATAGCCAAACTCGCTGTTCAACGCGACACTCGAAATGCAAAATTCATTAGGCATGAAGACATCAACTGGTGATAATTACTTAATCTGTTATGAGGAAAATGTAGTTCATAAAGATATTTCAAACCTTCCTAAGACAATATGGTCAAGGATAAAAGAAATTGTAAAAGAGCGCCTTACACTTTCTCCTGAGAAGGCAGGGGATCCCTTGCTTGGTGAATTCAAAGGACACCGTAGAATACGAACAGGTGATTACCGCTTGATCTATCGAGTAATTAAATCAGAACGTATAGTAATAATTACTGCAATAGAGCATAGAGAATACATTTACGGAAATTAAAACATTCTATAAACATTAATATATTTTTATACACCACTCCTTCCTTATCCATTTTCCTTATTGAAAAATTAAAAACAATGCTGTACAATTGTTACAGTATTAGAATTTGGTAAGACATATGGCAGATCTAGGCATTAACATAGCTCTTGATTCAGAAACTTCAAAGCACCTTGCTAAATTATCTGAATTTACTAAACAGCCCGTTCAAGAGTTAGCAGGAAAACTATTTAGAGAAGCAATAGATCGTGAAATGGAGGACTTTTTACTATCTGTGGTTGCTAATGAGTACGACGTTGACGGTGCAGAGACAGTTAGAAGCGAGGATGTAGATTGGAATACGCTATTGTCTTCTTAAAAAACGTCCTTAAGAAAAATATTCCTGACCTTCCAAAAACGATAAGGTCAAGAGTTGTAGATGCAATACATGATCGGCTTACAGTCGATCCATTGAATCTTGGTGAACCCTTACATCACAGCTTTAAAGGGCATAGAAGACTAAGAGTTAGTGATTATCGTATTGTATACCATGTAAACACTGTGAAATATGAAGTAACTATCGTTGCAATAGGACATAGGGACACTATTTATGAAGAAGCTTTGAAGATAATTAATACATATACTCTTCAGTAAATCCTACCTTCCTTTTTTATCAAGTTACATAAGTAAATTATACAGAAAACTATAAAGATTGTATATATTTTTATACACCACTCCTTCCTGATCCATTTTCCTTATTGGAAAATTCAGAAAAATGTTGTATAATTGTTACAGTAGTAGAACTTTGGTAAAACATATGGCTGATTCAAAAGTTGTTATAACTCTTAACTCAAAAGCTCTTCACAATCTCACCCAGTTAGCTGTATTCAATAAAGAGTCCGTTGAAAAACTAGCAAAAAGGTTAGTCATAGATGGAATCGAGTGTGAAATTGAAAATATCGCACTTTCCAAAATCATCAAGGAAACTGATTCTCCTGATGCAAAGATGGTTAAAAGCGGGGATGTAGACTGGGATACACTATTATCTGCATAAATAAATTGTGAAATATGAGGTTGACTACCCAGAAAAAATTTTTAAGAGAGATTTTCGTCCCTTATCGCCAGAAATAAGAAAAAAAATAAAAAAACTCATAGAAAATGAAATTGCAGCTAATCCATTCAAGGTTGGTAAACCGCTAAGTGGTAATTTGAAAGGATATAGAAGCTTCAGAACTAAAGATTGTTGTGTTGTGTACCGTATAAACATTGCAGAACATAAAATAATTCCTGCTTCGGTAGGATATAGAAAGGATGTTTATGATAAGATACCATTGGATTTACTGTAGTAAACATTAAATATATTTTTATACACCACTCCTTCCTGATCCATTCTCTACCTTAGGTGGCTTCGCTCAGCTCAAAAAAAACTCATTTTTTTGGTTACCCCCCTATAAATTATATACTATATTATATTTTATATATAATATAGTATATAATTAGGGGAGAGGCGACGAAAACAAGATTTAGAGTTTGAGGAGCCTCCGGTTCAAGGTAGAGAATGGATCAGGAAGGAGTGGTCAGGGTCGACCAAATGCCACATGTTGATGAAGACATCAAACCAATCATTGATTATTTTGAAGCTTATAAAAGCTACATCAATAAACTACTTGCAAACAACAATGAAATAGAAGGAGTAACAACAGGAATACCCAGGCTTGACACCATAACTGGTGGCTTAAAAGAAGGAGAATTAACTGTACTTGCAGCTCGCACTTCAATTGGCAAGACTTCAATAGCACTACATATGGCTCTGCAAGCTGCAAAATTGCTGAAAAATCAAGAATATGTCTGCTTTTTCTCACTTGAAATGTCAGCAAATCAGTTAATCAATAGAATGATCAGTATTGAAGTAAATGAGACAATAAACAATATTATCAAGAAACAAAACACAGAACTTTTACATAAAGGGATAAATCAAATAGTTTTTTTAAATATTCTTGTCGATAATTCAGGAAATATGGATTTAAATATCCTAAAGAAAAAAATCTCATCAATTTGCGGAAAATATAAAATGAAGTGCATATATATTGACTACTTACAGCTACTCAGAGGATCAAGAATAACCGAAAATAGAACTCTTGAAGTAACAGAAATCAGTAGAACTTTAAAAAATATAGCAAAAGACTTTAATGTTCCTATTGTAGCATTATCACAAATAAGCCGCAAGGTAGAAGACAGACAAAATAAAAGACCACAATTGGCAGACCTACGCGAATCAGGAAGCATTGAACAAGATGCTGATCTAGTGTTATTACTCTACAGAGAAAATTATTATAAGGCTGATTCTAATAACGACTTAGAGATAAATGTGGCAAAAAACCGTAGTGGATCAACCGGAAAGGTTACAGTATCATACCTGGTTGATACGGGGAGAATATTAAGTTGAAAAATCGCGGAAAATAGTGTATACTATTAATGCTTTTGAAGTGAATTTCTTATAGCTTTGTCAAAATTTCTAGATCCAAAAAACAATTACGCGTTCAAGCGTATCTTTGGCACTGAGAAAAATAAGGATATTCTCATTCATTTTCTCAATGATATTTTAGGTCGCACTGGTGAAGCTAAAATAGAGGATGTAGCTTTTCTAAGTCCTATTCAAGACCCTGAAATTGCTGCTAAAAAGGAAAGTATTGTTGATGTATTGTGTAGAGATTCCACAGGTGTTCGATTCATTTGCGAGATGCAAGTTGCTAGAACAAGTGGTTTTGAAAAACGTGTACAATTCTATGCTTCTAAAGCTTATTCAAGCCAAGCTGGCGTAGGTGACCAATACCAAAACCTTAAAGAAGTTATCTTCATTGCTATCACTGATTTTATTCTATTTCCTCATAAATCAGACTACAAATCCGATCATGTTATTCTTGATAAGGTTACTTACGAACATGACCTGAAGGACTTTAGTTTTACTTTCATAGAGCTACCGAAATTTCCAAAAACAAAAGAAGATCAATTAGAAAACATAGTCGAAAAGTGGTGCTATTTTTTTAAGTATGCAAGTGAAACTAGTGAAAAGGATCTAAGAAAAATAGTGGGAAGTGATGTAATTATCGGTAAAGCTATGATGAGTTGGTTGGATATAATTGGACCGAGGAAGAACAGGCTATGTATGAATGGACTAAGAAAAACGAGGATGATAATGTATCTTGCCTCAAACAAAGTAGAATGGAAGGAAAAATCGAAGGAAAAATTGAAGTGGCAGAAAACCTACTTAAAGCTGGGATATCTGTCGACTTAATAGCTGAATCCACCGGTCTTCCAATCGACGAGATCGAAAAACTAAAGTCAAAAAAATCTTAGGTTCTACTTTACACACTAACTAATTTATAGTAGAACTGTCCTTTATGCCTTAAAAAGCATAATCAACCTATTAGAAACAAACCTATGCAAGAACAGAAGGGATTAATTTTTCTTTGTTGTTGTGATTTCAATATTTCAGAAAAAACCGCGTAAAGCGCAATCTTACACTTTACACGGTAAAAATTTTCTTGTAGACTCCTGCTGCGAAACAAATTCTACACGCCCTATGCAAGACAGAGCAATAATAGAATATCAGAACGAAAAGAGTAGTCAAGAGAAAAATACAAGAAAAAACTTGACTTCTTATTATCGTATATCCCATAACTTCAATATACGTGGTAGCTCTCACGTAATTAATACCAATAGCAAACATGTCAGGGCACAAATCAACTCTAGAAGAAGAATAAAAGCGCGAGAAAAATCCGTTGAGTTCAGTAGTGCAGTTAGAACTTTTTATACTGATACTTATCTTACTTCTCATGAATTGCTGCAAGTTATCAAAAACAAGGAAGTAAAGGAGTTTAAAAATGGTATCTCTGCTCAATTAAGAGGACATAGCACCTATGTTTCAGAACCTTTTAATCCGCATAAAGCAAAGAAAATTTATGCCAACCAAGCACAAAAAGAAGCGACAGAATATTTTATGGAGTTAATGACCGATAAATTTTACAGTTTTAAAAGGTCAAAAATTACGGACTTAGTTCCTATCAGAGAAAATGTTATAAGAAAAGTTTTTGAAAAGTTCCAAGATCACCCTAAAATTAAGGCAATAATGGTCTACATCAGAAACCTATGGATAACTTACGATAAACATTTGTACAATATTGAAGGTATGAAAGAAAGGGTTGATCATCATATTAACCTTATCATTAAAAACACTAGTCAAGAAAAGATCGAAAAACTACTGGTATTAGGAGCAACACCCCATGAAGTGTATTGCACCCTAAGAAAAATTCAGGGAGCTAATCTTTACCGTATAGGTATTTTAGCAACTCGTGGCGGCTACCTTCTTAAAGTATACATTGAAAAAAGGGTGAAGGGATCATTAAAGTGCTACTTTAACAATTTTAAAGTTGAAATGTATAATATAGGTGTAACCACTGGAAAAGGTTTCTTTCTCATTGTACGGAGGCACCTCCCCTTCCTCTTTAACGAAAAATACAGAAATACCTATCGTAATTTGCGTTTATGGAAAGCAAGATTATGCTACCTACATAATGTATATTATATAAAATAAAATCACATAACATAAGAAGCAACGCTAAAAATAAAATTACATAATAAAGAGCTATTTCAGCAAAGTTTCAAACAAATAAAGTTCATTAGCCTCACAATTGGCACTTTATGGGATACACTTGATACATAAATTTAAAACACAAGTTAACGAATTATTATGATTTTTACCAAGATAATAATATAGTAAGGTTTGGTAGTGAGGTATCAAAATGGGAAAATACACTAACGCATGGTTTTATAAGAAGACTGACCCAAATCATCATGATTGTGCAAATGATGGCACTTGTGGACAATCTATACAAAATTGCAAAATTGGTAATACAGACATTTCTTTTTTTGATAGTAACAAAAACTTAATTGCCAAAGTACCTAAACTACCAAAGTATTCTAGTGATAAATATGGGCATCAATTGTATAAGGAAGCTGAGTCAAAGCAGTTCAATTATTTTTCCACAAATATACATGATGTTTTGCCCAACAGCTTTATCGCTAAATACGGGTATATACATTGTACTATAAAATACGACAACTTATCTCAACAAGAACGAAGTCAAATAGAAACAGACATTAAAACTGCCTATGAAGCATTTAAAGAAAAGTTTTGCTTGAAAAATAGTAATGCAAGTTACGATATAACGGTTTACATTTTTAATAATAGAAGCGATTATACAAAGTATAATGATCTTCTCGGCATAGATGAAGATGGTAGTCCAGGATATATTACACGAGGAGTAACAGATAGTCAGAATATTCTGACATATAAGCAAAGTGCCATGGATTTTGTTCTAGGTCATGAGCTAGGCCACATATTTCAATTGCGTTTTTCACCATCGGCAACAGTCAAAGCTTTGTATAATCTGGATACTGAACTTATAGCAAATGTTGTTGGACGAGAAGTGGAGGAAAAAAATTATAAAGCTATTTGCAAGCAGATGGGTGTAGATGAATATAAAAACCGTGGATCGGAGTTTATATTTAAATACAAAGGTACAACTGGTAGTATATACCGCAAGGACCTTTCAGAAGCAGAGAAATTTCAAATTATACAACGTGTCAAGAATTCTGGACTAGATGAATATGAAGATCGTGGATCGATGTTTAAATTTAAATATAAAGATACAACTAGTAGTATATACCTCAAGGATCTTTCAGAAGCAGAGAAATTTCAAATTATACAACGTGTCAAGAATTCTGGACTAGATGAATATGAAGACCGTGGATGGATATTTAGTTTTAAATACAAAGGCACCACTTATAACGTAAGATACAAGGACTTTTCAGAAGATGAAAAATTTAAAGCTATACAAAATGTCAAGAATATTCATGAACTAGTAGATGAATATAAAGACCATGGATGGATATTTAGTTTTAAATACAAAGGCACCACTTATAACGTAAGATGCAAGGACTTTTCAGAAGAAGAAAAATTTCAATTTATCAAAGACATTAAGAACTCTCATGAATCGCTCGTTAGTGAATGTGATGGATTGGGGAATGAGAATACAGTTTTATCGATTCACGTTGATGAAAATAAGGAGATAAGTCAAATGTATTTTCATAATCCAGACAAGAATATGTCCGAATGGTTAGATAAGACACTTATAAGCAGAAGTAAACCTGAAGAAGAGGTGGATGACACAGCAGGAAAAGAGCCTGAACCAGAATCAGCCGAAGAGGATACTCAGCAACCCAGTAATTTCTTATCCAATATTTTTTCAACAATTAAATTCATTATTGGTTCTATCTCATCACTCTTTTCATGGTTATTTGGGTCTAAAGAGGAAGAACAATCTGATAAAAACCTTTCTTTGCTTAACTTATCAGAAGAACAATCCGATGACAATCTTTCTTTGCTTAAACCTGATGTTAATCACGATGCTGAAGAAAACTACGTAGGCAATTACTCACTATGTAATCATGATTATCACCAACATGATGACCTAATATAGTAAAATAACGAACTTTTATCCCCTACCCTTCTAGTTGACTTTGCAGATATGGGGAGACGATAAAGGGTGCTGAGATAAAAAACTAGGTGGATCATTCTGAAATTCTTGCACTTTTGTCCATAATTTTGTTAAACAACTTCCCTTTTGGTCATATCGAACCAAATTTCTTTTTCACACCACCTTTTGAGCCACTTTCGTTAGTTTTTGTCATAATGCGATCAAACACTCCCAATAACCTCTTTAATAGGTTTGGAGTTAGCGAAGAGATAAGATCAACAGATACGTTATTGTTTTTGTCATCACCACTTGCTTTATAGTCTATTGAAACGATTCCCCTACTTTTCCCGCCAGTAAGAAGTTTCCCAATTATAGGAATTTTAAACAAAGATTTATTAATTGAATATGCCGGTATTACCTGCCCTTCAACCTGGAATTTATAATCTTTAATATCGAGCTTACCACCAGTGCTAATGCCTAATTCCGCTCCTTCAAGCCAAGATTCTTCAATTTCGACAGAGCCGTCTTTGTATGAGAAAGGTGCATTACATTTATAAAAGTATACACCTTCGTTCTTTATGGCATTTACGATACCAGGCAATGAAGACATCGACAATAAAGTAGTAAGTAGTGGAGCATCTTTGATGTAGAAATTGCTAATGGATAACGTACCATAATGTTCTCCACTTTCTCTCTGAGGAGAGAGATAAAAAGACAATTTGCCGTTTTTAATTGATTTACTAATGCCTAAGGAACGCGAAAGTATACCTGCATTATCCGCATATATTTCGAGCCCTATTCCACTGTATTCCGCTAGTATGTTGCTGCTATCTTCTAGAAACTGTCCTGTAAATTGACTTCCATTGCAATTACCTTTAGTACAGGTTACATTCAGCTTAGCATTTTTGATAACGATGCCTTCTTTCATAATTACATTGTCAACATTCATACTAATCTCTATATCTTTGTTTAATCCATTACTGTTTTTGCCAAGCAAGCCTAAAATATCACTTAAGTTAATTTCCTTACCATAAATAGTTATGGCATTTTTTTCCTTACCTGATTCAATTTCTATACTAAAATCATTATCAGGCAATTTAAAGCTACTAGAATTTAAATATAAATTTCCATTTTCTACTCTTCCGCTGAATTTTATATCTAGGTCATTTCCTACAACATCTAATTTGTCTATTAACAATTCACCTGCTCCTTTTAACCTTGTAGAAAACAAAATTTTATTGTGATCTTCAAAACGATTTTTCCACCCAAAATAACTTGAACGTGATTCAAGCTCTGATAAATCCATATTACCATTAACATGCCCCGTCTTATCTTGATTTATCACCGATTCTATATTTGTATTGACATAGCCACCTATATTTTCATCAAAATTAAGTATTTGAGCGGGTAAATCTCCGGTCAAATTCCAGGCGAAACTTTCATTCCTATTGCTACTTTTCAGGTCAAATAATAGCTGTGTATTATTCACCATACCACTACCATTTAAATCTATAAAGTCACTGCCAAAACTAAGCTTAATATCATATTTACCAAGACTTGCATTATAGACGGCCAAATTGTCAATTTCAGAATGAAAATTGGCCGAAAAATCTACTTTTTTGTCATCAACGTTTAGATTAAAAATGCGAAAATTAAATACAGATTTTGCCATTCCACTTACTTTATCCCTTTCAACCTTCACCACATCATCCAGCTTAAATCTTATAGGCTCATATAAACCATACGCATCACTTACAGCTTGGCCATTAATGGTTAAAACTGAATTTTCCTTATCGAGAGATTTCATTTCAATATCACCACCATTAATAGTGAAATTCTGAAACTTAGCGCTATTTACAGTAATTTCAAGATCGTTATTCTTGATGATCAAATCACCCTTTAATTCCTTTACTTGCTCAAAATCTTCATCAAATTTTACGCTACCGTTTTCTATATCAGCAACTACTACGATATCTGACAGATCGTCATTAAATAAATTTTTAATTTTGCCATTGAAACTTACAATTGTGTTTAAAACATTCCCATCAATATTATCACAATACCAGCTTTTAAATTTACTATTCACTACACTATCTGGTACATAAGTACATAAATCCTTTGCAGCAAACTTGCTAATATTAATTCTAAGCAAAGCATGACTTGTACTAAAGTTCATCTTGCCTATTAAAGAGAGATACGTGTCATTTAACTTAAAATGGAAGTTTTTTACACTAATAATTCCATCACTATATGTTAAATTTATATTTACATTAGTTAAGGCCAAATTTTTGTTCAAATAATTTTCTGTATTCAATACGTATATATTTCCATCTACAATTTCATCCTTTTTATTAATTTTCACTGAGAAGCTTCCTTTGAATCCTATATTTTTGTCCAAATTGTAGCTTTTAACTAATGTAGAAAACTCGCTCAATAGTCCCAATTTTAGATCATAAAATGTCCCGTACACATTTAACAAATTGTTGCGATTTTTTACCGTAATTGATAAATCGTCCAACAATCCCTTTCCATCTTTTGTATTCACATGAATATCTAAAACATTAAAATCTTCCCCCTTCCCTATATACAATTTATCAATAAAAAATTCATCTTCCGTGCCTTTATTAATAGCGATGTTAGTAAATTCAATTTTTGAATCCGCATTTAAGTCAAAAAAAAATTCCCTTATTGTTTTTACTGAGTTTTGCAGATTAAAATTTACTGCTTTAAAGTCAGCTTCTTTCTGATTGATACATACATGCACATTATCAGCTGAAACCTGAGAGAGATTTGTGCTAGCTTTAAATAAGGAACTTAACTTAAAATGTACAAAAAGCTCAGGAACTTTTATAGTAAAATTAGGATTTGCTATTGCCAAATCTGTAATGACTAAATACGGATCTTTACTACCTTTCTGCCAAACAACTGAGGTATTCTCCATATTAACGCTTGAGCCAACAAATGTTTTTGATATTTTATGTTTAACATAAAAATTAATATAATTAATATTGATTTCTAAAGGACTCTCACCCTTAAAAAAGACAAATAAGCAGAATACGAACAATAGAACTATGGAAAGTGATATAGTGATTTTTTTAAGCATCGATTATTGCTTTTCTTGCTAAACTATCAGCCTCTTCATTATACTTATCGCCACTGTGTGCTTTAACCCACTTCCAATCAATTTCGTGTTGTGAAGCAACGTTGTCTAGCTCTTTCCACAATTCCATATTTTTTACTGATTTTTTATTACTTGTTTTCCAGCCATTCATTTTCCACTTATTTATCCACTCTGTTATGCCATATTTAACATAAAGACTATCCGTATATAAATTAATATTACAAGAAAATTTCAATACTTTCAGCCCATTGATCACCGCTGTTAACTCCATTTTATTGTTTGTGGTATTTTCTTCTCTACCATAAATGTCTTTTCTGTAATCTTGAAATAATATGATAGCTGCCCATCCTCCCGCTCCAGGATTACCAGAACACGCCCCATCCGTATATATTGTCACTTCTTTTTTACTCATCTTTGTTTATATCGGTTAACAAAGTATATAGTTGCTTTTATGAAAGCACAATTTCTAAAGGTAGTTTAAGCTGCACCTTTAAATTTTATTATAGAAACAAAAAAAAGTGTGACAACGAGCATTACCAAAAGGAAAAGGAAAAAATAGTTTTTATGTTTCTGCCGTTCTTTCATAACTAAAATAAATCAATAGAACAAAAAATAATACTGGCGAATAGGGAAAATAGATAAGAAATTGAGTAAGAAAACATTTGTTTCTGTGAGTTGTGGTTCTTGAATCTAAGAATTGATATAGCGTACCAAATAAAGATGCAACCTGCAAAAATTGCCATGCTTAGATAAAGTAAAGCCTTTTTCAAGAATAGAGCTGGAAGCAAGCTAGTTAGCACCAGCAAGACACTATAAATTAATATATATTTTCTTGTTTTTTCCGGACCATAAACAATATTGAACATAGGAATCGATGCTCTTGCATAGTCTTCAGACTTATTTAAAGATAGGGCCCAAAAGTGTGGTGGAGTCCACATAAAAATTACTAAAAATAAAATGAAACTTTCCCAACTGACAGAATTAGTCACAGCTGCCCAGCCAATCATTGGAGGAAAAGCACCTGCTGCACCACCGATAACGATATTCTGCGGAGTGCGCCTTTTTAGCCAAATTGTATATACGAAAACGTAAAATAATATGCTAACTGCAAGCAAAGCAGCAGAAATATAGTTTACTGCTATTGCCATGATAAATACTGACAATATTCCAAGAGTGATACCAAATTCAAGCGCGCTTTCTGCAGAAACTCTACCTGAGGGTATAGGGCGGTTTTTTGTCCTTTCCATGAGCAGATCTATATCTCTGTCATACCACATATTTATAGCACCTGCAGATCCTGAGCCAAGAGCAACACATATAAGAGATATTAGTGCTAGAAAAGGGTGCATACTACCTGGTGCAGTAACCATACCAGCAACTGCAGTAAACACCACAAGATACATTATCCTTGGCTTCAGCAAACGCCAAAAATCCAGTATTGTTGATTCAACATTTAGCAAAACACTTGTGTACATTCTATTTTACCACTGGTGGCTTTTCGAAAGTATGAAAAGGCGGTGGTGAAGATACCGTCCATTCCAAGGTGTCACCTTCCCAAGGATTATCTCCAGCTTTCTTGCCCCATTTAAAGAGATGTATAACTATAAACACAAAAAACATAACTGAAACAAAGGACATATATGAGCCAATTGAGGATATATAATTCCAAGGGATAAACGCATCAGGATAATCAGGTATACGTCTTGGCATACCAGCTAATCCCAAGAAATGTTGAGGTAAAAAAGTGATATTGGTGCTAATAAAAGTAAGCCAAAAGTGGATTTGACCTAAGCGCTCATTATATTGTTTACCCGACATTTTACCAATCCAATAATAAAAGCCAGCAAAAGCTCCAAATAATGCAGCAAGTGACATGACATAATGGAAGTGAGCAACAACATAATAGGTGTCGTGCAAGAGCTTATCTATTCCACCATGAGAAAGAATTATTCCCGTTATGCCACCGCCAACAAACATAAAAATAAAACCTAGTGCAAATAGCATAGGGGTTTTAAACTCAATTGCTCCGCCCCACATAGTTGCAATCCAGCTAAAGACTTTTACACCAGTTATAACACCGATAAAAATTGTGGTAGTGCTAAAAAATGCAGCAGCGTCAGCACTAAGCCCAACAGTGAACATATGGTGAGCCCAAACCATAAAGCCAAATACTGCTATACCTATCATTGCATAAACCATTCCTATGTAACCAAATACAGGTCTGTGAGAAAAAGTTGATACAACCTGACTTATGATGCCAAATGCAGGAAAAATAATTACGTAAACTTCTGGATGACCAAAAAACCAAAATAAATGTTGAAATAACACAGGGTCACCACCACCGGCAGGATCAAAAAAGGAAGTACCAATATTTCGATCAGTAAGAAGCATAGTTATAGCACCGGCAAGCACCGGTAAGGCAACAATCAACATAAATGCTGTTAGCAAGACAGACCAAACAAATAGTGGCATCTTAGTCAACGACATGCCTTTCGCACGCATGTTAAATATAGTAACTATAAAGTTGATTGCCCCAACAATTGACGACATACCAGCAACATGAAGTGCAAGTATAGCAAGGTCAACTCCTGCACTTGGATGGGACATTACCTGTGATAAAGGTGGATATAAAGTCCAACCCGTACCTGCACCTTCGCCAGCAAATGCTGAAAGAATGAGCAAAATAAAAGATGACACTAATAACCAAAAACTTAAATTATTCATACGAGGAAATGCCATATCGGGTGCACCGATCATAAGAGGCACAAACCAATTACCAAATCCTCCCATGAGGGCTGGCATTATCATAAAAAACACCATTATCAACGCATGCCCTGTAACCATTACGTTATATAATTGATAATTATTGTTAAGTATATTAATGTGCATTAGCTGAGTGCGAATAATCACCGATAATAATCCACCAATAATTCCAGCTAATATGGAAAAAATAATGTACAGTGTCCCTATGTCTTTATGATTAGTGGAAAACAACCAACGCTTTATGCCCTTTGGTACGTCACTCATATCTATACTCCAAATTTAACTCACTAATTTTCTATTTTCAATCCACTTATTAAAATCTTCTTTGCTTACTGCTTCAACAACAATTGGCATAAATCCATGGCCTTGACCACATAATTCGTAGCACTGCCCGTAATAAACACCAGGCTTTTTGATATTAAACCACGCCTCATTCAGCCTTCCTGGTATTGCATCAATTTTTACACCGAAAGCTGGTACTCCCCAGCTGTGTATCACATCTCCTGCTGTAACTTGTAAACGAACGTTAGCATTAACGGGTAAAACGATGTTGTTATCAACAGAGAACAGCTTTAAATCTCCTTCGATAAAGTCTTCTTTTCCCTTAATATAACTATCAAACGACACGCCTTGATATTCTGGATATTGGTAGCTCCAATACCATTGATGGCCAATAACTTTTAGTGTTATGTCAGCCTTCGGTATTTCTTCCTGTAGCTTCAGTAATTTAGCGTTTTCAAAGGCTAATATTCCAACAATGATAGTTGGTATAACAAACCAAATAATTTCTAAAGGAACACTATGGGTAGTTTTACTTATGTTTGTTACTTTGCTTTTACGAAAGCGAAACGCTATATAAGCAAGCAGCGCCCACACAAAAAGCATTATTGTAACCATCACAAGCATCACAAACGAATGTGACCTAACTACAGCCTCCATTACTTCAGTTGCAGGAGCAGGAAATCCAAATTGCCAGGAAGTAGGAGCAGAGGCAACAGATATATTTGAGTAAAATATTATCAATAGTGCAAATAACTTCACCATATCTTTTGTTTGTTTGCTGTAAAACTAAATGATATACTGTATAATAGTATATATAAACTTACTATGCAAATAGAGATTAGTGATGGTTAATAATTTTTTAGCATTCAACAAGTATAATAGTACAATACTAATTTGAGGAAAAAAGCATTTACATAAATCTATTGTAAGTAAAAATATTATAATATTTTAAATTAAGTATTTACTTTAAGTAAATTCTATAATAAGTTTAATAGTGTCTGTTACTGCTAATAACCCTCTAGCCTCACACCTAAAAGCAGTAACAGACACTATTAAACTTTATGACAAATTTGCTTATCTATAACTTGCAAGATCAAAATCTCCTAAGAAACTCCTTGAACTAACTCATCTTTTTTTACCAAGAGATAGCCAAGTTCCTTTGCTCTTTTGATCAAATTTTTTACAGTTCTATCTTTATAGCGTATTTCATAGTATTCCATTCCTTTTTCTACATATTCCTGTCCGTATTTGAGCATACTATAAAATATGCACGCTATCTTTCTTGCAGTAGCTGTTATTGCTTTTGGCGCTCCTAATCGTTTTTTTAATTTCCTGTAGTATGCACCTAATGCACTTTTACTATTTCCCACAGAATTAGCAGCCATTCGAAATGCATTCGCAGCACGATTAATGACTTTACGCGTTCTTGTGCTAAACACTTTTTCTCCTGTAATTTTATTGGCAGGGCTGAGTCCTAACCACGATGAGAAGTGTTTTTCTGTTGACCATTTACTATGGTTTATACCAGTTTCTGAAATTATGGTCTGTACACTTAGTACATCAAGCCCTGGAACTTTAGTAAAATCCATACCAGTTATCCGGTGCAGTTCCTCGTGCAAAGCAAAGTTTGGCTTACTTTTTCTATGCTTATTCTTTTCCTTACTCAACTGTTTACTTTCGCCAGGTTTTGTTTCGAACGTTTTGTAATAGGCCTCAATATTTCTATCACATTCTGCTATTTTTTCTTGATAGATATTATATAGTTCAAATTCTTGCTTTAGCGTGAATAAGTGTTCCTCTCTATAGTCACCAGCTAACGCTTTTGCAATAGTAGACTGATCATTTTTTATTCGTGCATCCCTGAATTCAACCAATTTCTCAGGATCCCTTTCGCCTTCGATTATAGCCTTGATAATTTTCATACCAGTTACTCCAGTAATATCTCTTATAACTTTATGCAGCTGTATATTCATTTGAATTAATGCCTTCTGCATACGCAGAACATGTGTAGATGCACTTTCAGTAAGACTTTTACGTTGCCGCACATAACTACGCAATACACAAATTTGATCATCGGGTCTGAATGATCCATGAAGTAGTCCATAACTGTGTAGTTGTTGTAACCACTGACAGTCCTGAACATCTGACTTTCTTCCAGGTACATTTTTTACATGTCGCGCATTTACCAGTTTTACTTCAAACCCATATGATTCGAGTACTTGAAATAAAGGAATCCAGTATACTCCTGTTGATTCCATAGCTACAGTTGTAACTTTACATTTTTTCAACCACCGTGCTAAATTATGAAGGTCTTCAGTGAAGCAGCCAAATTTTTGGATACGTTGTTCATCTCTTCCTTCAGGTACACATACATAATGTACAGATGAACCAACATCAATCCCTGCTGCATCAGGATTCACTATTTCTAATTTACTTTTTGCTTTTTTCATGGCAACTCCTTCGTATAATTTGTAATAGGGAAACGCTTCAGCTTGGAACGGTTGATAGTACAATCTCCTAACCGAGGTAGTCTACAAAAACTCCATCAATGATTTGACCGTTCCTCCCAAAACCACGCTTACGAACGGGCACTAAAGGCACCAGTGACTTGGTCGGTTATAACTGCAAAAGCGCTTCTCACAAAGTTATATCAGAAATTACTCAAAACTTAAATTGGGAGTTTCTTCCTGGTTTGACAGATTTCGTCTGTTTGACGCTTACAAGTGTCTTTATTTCATTATACATTGCAGTTTGTTAATTAACTTTTAATGCCTATGGTAGCATTTATTGGACCAAAGGTTTATGCATTATAGAAAATAGTTATAAAAAAACACACTATTTGTATACCATACAAACTTTTTTCATTCTGCATAGCTGAGTTACTAGGTCCAGAGTGTGATGGTGTGGATTTAGTATGAACAATTCAGGAGCACTGTAAAGATATAAACTCAAAAGGTGTAAGACCCCTAAGAACCTGTTCATAATCTTTTGAGGAACAAAGCAGTGAAAGCAAGAACTACCATTTGCAAGCTGGTGTTGAGTTTACGCTCGCAATTTTTCCATAACCGTCTACATTTTTCCAACCAAGCAAAAGAACGCTCTACAACCCATCTTTTTGGCAATACAGCAAAGGTATGTAATTCACTGCGTTTTATTACCTCAACAGTTGCACCAATAGTTGCTTTTATTTGTGTTGCAAAATTCTCTCCCGTATAGCCTGCATCAACCAGTACATTTTTAACTCCCGAGAGGTTTTCTTTTGCATTTTCTACCATTCTCACAGCACTGCTACGGTCAGTTATCTCTGCTGTTGTTACATAAATTGCATGTGGCAAACCTTGCGTATCTACTGCAATATGGCGTTTTATTCCTGAAATCTTTTTGCCTGCATCGTAGCCTTTTTCTTCAGCAGTATCTGCATTTTTTACACTCTGTGCATCAATTATGCAGAAGCTGGTTTTTTCTTTCCGACCATTGTTTTGTCGGACTACGCCAACTATTTTTTTTTAACACCAGCTCCAGAACACTTTCTTTATTTGCATCTGGTTTTTCACTCCACTTCTTAAAATAGTCGTAACAATTGCGCCATTTTGGAAACTCTTTTGGTAGCATTCTCCACTGACAAACGCTTTTCAGAACGTATAACACTCCACAAAATACATCATACAAATCAAGTTTTCTTGGTTTTGTTTTTTTTCTACAGGACTCTAGATCTGGTAATATAATCTCAAATCTTTCCCGACTTATATTACTTGGGTATAAACTCCTCATATATCCTAACTTATATACATTATCTCTTAGTTTATTCCTTTCTTGAGATCATGTACAGGTTCTAAGAGTTTTGAGTCTTTTAGCGTAATATAACAAAGTCATAAAGATGCTCTTTGAGTTGCTGGTGAGATAACTTCGCCATCAACATCTGGTAGTCTGCTAATGCTGTAGCAACGATGTAGACTAGAAGTGTGGGATTGAGGTTGTAGAGACAGTCATCTAATGGCAATAGAGTATGCTTCGGACCCATATCAGCGTCTTTGGCAAAAGACCGTTTTCTCCATTTAATGATAGTTTTTGGATTAAGGTTTAGAGAGTTTTGCTATGCTCTCTTTACTATTTTGTATTACTCTACGAATCGTCTCTGTTGTTTTGGCGCACCCATGTAACCATAATTCCTCCTTTGATGGTATTTTTTCTCATATTTTATCATACCATTACACTCTGGGACTGTACACCAGAAGCCATACAGATCTTACTTTTGGTACTGTTTTATGATTGGACTTTGTACCAGATTTGCCAAATTCTTTGGCAGCATATTTAAACTTTTCTAGTAAATATTCCTTACGCTCTTTTGATACTGACATTTTTACCTCACCAACTATTATTTTATATCACTTTAGACAAAAAGTCAACTTTTTCCTTAATATGTTAATAAAACGAAACTTGAGTGAGAAATATTTAAGTAATAATTTTCCGCCACAAACAATACTTTCTTTGTTTGCTAGTGCAATAGAAGTCTAATCTACTTTCAGTTCCTCAGTATGTAAACTGCGTGGTAAAGATTCTAACTCCTTTGCAGCACTTAAACTTTTATTTTTTGCATGTATACCAAGCTTATTGAATTCTCGAGCAGCAGGAAACACCCTTGCTTCAAGCGAACCAGCAGTTTTATTATAATGATCAACAGCACTTTTTAAGCTCCTGCGCAAATTGTCAAAGTTTTCGCCCATTGTGCAAATGCGCTCATATAAAATATGACCTAGTTCACTGATTTTCTTTGCGTTTTCAGCTATCATCTCCTGCTTCCATCCATACGCTATTGCTCTCAGCAACGCAATTAGAGTGATCGGTGTTGCAATGATCACTTTTTTTTCCACTCCAATCTCTATCAAAGCAGGCTCATACTCCAGTGCTGCGCTAAAAACCCCCTCCCCTGTTAAGAAAAGCACCACAAGTTCTGGCGTATTTTCAAATTGATTCCAATACTCTTTTTTACCCAAGTCATTTATGTGTTTTTTTATTGCCAGGGAATGATTCTTTAATTTCTCCTTTTGTATTTGCAAATCATTTTGTGATATAGCATCCATGTAGGAATCAAGCGGCACTTTAGCATCTATTATTATTTGCTTTCCAGATGGCATTTTGATTATTAAATCAGGGCGTAATAAATTGTCTTCATTTTTATCAATTACCGATGGCTGAGTGAAAAAATCGCAATACTCAATCATTCCTGCCATTTCTACCACTCTTTTGAGTTGCATTTCACCCCATTTGCCCCTAATGTGAGGTTTCCTCAAGGCATTAGCAAGGCTGGAAGTTTGGTTCATCAGCGCTCCAATTTGCTCCTTTAAACCTTCATAGGCCCCTACCCTCTCTTTTTCCAGCTCGCGTATTTCATTATCGAATTTTTCTAATTTTTCTTTTATTGGAGTTACAACTTCGTTGATCGTTGCTTGTCTTTTTTTGAAATCGCTTTCCGTTTCTTTTAATTTGTTATCAATGACTTCCTTTGCTAAGTTCAGAAAATTGTTATTGTTCACTTGCAAGGCATCAAGAGAGAGCGCTTTAAAAGTGTTTGTTAATCTCTCCTCTGCTTGTGTTAACAGTTCTATTTCCTTTTTCTTTTCCTCACGTTCTTTTTGCAGAGTTACTTCAAGTTCTGCTCTTTTGACCCTTAAATCAACTATTTCTTCATTCTTCGTAAGCAAAGTTTGCTTTGTTTCTTGAAGTTCTTGCTCTAATTTACATAAATTACCCTCAAGGTTTGCTTTCTTTTCGCTCAGTTTTTTTACGATAATGTAGAAAAATAGTAATAGAGAGACAACCAGAGCTATAGAATTGAAAAGCATCAGAATAAAAAAACTGCGTTTACAATTCTATATGATTTTTGTGTGTATAAGAAAGAAAAAAAGAGCACCTAAAGAGGTGCCACTTTTGAAGGGAAAGTACTCTTTTAGAAAATTGGTAGAATAATTTTTGACCACATAAGTTGTTCTTTAGATGGATTTTCTAGCAGCTTATCAGGTTTACTATTGTTAGTATTAACAGTATTAGCAGCTTCTGAGCTTAGTGCCTTGCTATCATTTACAGGCACTTTAGATGCAGAATTTGCAACTTCAGGTTTCTGAGATATCTGAGTTATAGTACCAACTATATGCTTACTATTTAAACCTAACATCCTTTTCATGCCTTCTAACTCACTAGACGAAGTTTTACCATCCTCTACCGACTTTACTATAAAAGATATCACATTATCGCTAATGATAGGAAGTTCGCTGTAAGCAATTTTGAACATACCTTTATCACATCTGACACGTACATAATATTTTGATAGATCTTTATGATTAATATTTTTTACATCCATAATTTCTTGTACATTCTCTTTCTTTACATGCAGTATCAACTGCTTATTACCATTTTCTTTAATAATACCCCAATCATTGGATTTGCCCTTTATTAGCTCAATTAAATCATTTTTATGTGATTGACCAGACCACCAGCTTTTAATACTGTTCCAGCCTAATGAAATTTTTCTTGCAACCCATGAAATTCCTGTGTGATCAGCAATCCACTTAAAAAACTTTTTTATGTTTTTCCACATATTTTACTCCTTAAATTAATAATAAATTAACTTAATTATTTCATAAATAGTATAACATGTCAACTATTTTTTACTTTAAAGAGGAAATAGACTTCTCACATTATAAAAAACCATTAGCCCACTCTTTGATGTCATTCCAGCGCGTGACGTACAGCTGTACAAACATTGAGATATAAGAGTAATTTGTACCAAGAAAAAAAGATGTCATCCCAGTGCCCAGACAATGGGATCCAGGAATTTTATTAAGTTGGTAAGCATAAAAGTAGCCGTTTTATGTTACAATACAACGTTTTGATGATTATGAAAAGGCTGGATTCCAGTGTCAAGCACTGGAATGACAGGAGTGGAGCTATACAAAAAGAAGTAAAACGGCTATAAAGATGATGCTATAGAAGTTTTTAGTACTTGCTCGCAACTTTCAACAATTTAATAGCACTGGTGTTTACAACCTCTCCGCCGACACGCTTAGTGACAAAAAACCTCACATAAGGTTTATTCGTATAAGGGTCTCTTAATATTCTCATTCCTCTGTTATCTACAATCTTATAAGCTTGTTTGAAATCTGCCATCGCAATTACTGGTAGCTGATTGTTTGATGCAGGTGGCATATCGGCAGACTGGTATACTGGCACTCCCATTAAGGTATCTGGAGCTTTAAGCGACAAACTTGGTTGCCAAAGATATTGACCTGTTTGAGCTTTTAGTAGCCTAAGAACCTGTTCATAATCTTTTGAGGAACAAAGCAGTGAAAGCAAGAACTACCATTTGCAAGCTGGTGTTGAGTTTACGCTCGCAATTTTTCCATAACCGTCTACATTTTTCCAACCAAGCAAAAGAACGCTCTACAACCCATCTTTTTGGCAATACAGCAAAGGTATGTAATTCACTGCGTTTTATTACCTCAACAGTTGCACCAATAGTTGCTTTTATTTGTGTTGCAAAATTCTCTCCCGTATAGCCTGCATCAACCAGTACATTTTTAACTCCCGAGAGGTTTTCTTTTGCATTTTCTACCATTCTCACAGCACTGCTACGGTCAGTTATCTCTGCTGTTGTTACATAAATTGCATGTGGCAAACCTTGCGTATCTACTGCAATATGGCGTTTTATTCCTGAAATCTTTTTGCCTGCATCGTAGCCTTTTTCTTCAGCAGTATCTGCATTTTTTACACTCTGTGCATCAATTATGCAGAAGCTGGTTTTTTCTTTCCGACCATTGTTTTGTCGGACTACGCCAACTATTTTTTTTTAACACCAGCTCCAGAACACTTTCTTTATTTGCATCTGGTTTTTCACTCCACTTCTTAAAATAGTCGTAACAATTGCGCCATTTTGGAAACTCTTTTGGTAGCATTCTCCACTGACAAACGCTTTTCAGAACGTATAACACTCCACAAAATACATCATACAAATCAAGTTTTCTTGGTTTTGTTTTTTTTCTACAGGACTCTAGATCTGGTAATATAATCTCAAATCTTTCCCGACTTATATTACTTGGGTATAAACTCCTCATATATCCTAACTTATATACATTATCTCTTAGTTTATTCCTTTCTTGAGATCATGTACAGGTTCTAACATTCTTCAACGTACTCCTGTTCATCAAAAATGATGCATTTTTGGAATAATATTCATCTAGAGAGTAATACAACATCATTATTGAATCACTATCTAATTTTTCAGTTTTAACTTGCTCTATTTTATTATAACTGTTTCCATTTTCATAAGCTAAAATTCCTTTGGGTTGAAAAGTGCCCTCACCCTTAATGAAGGCTTCGCTTTCTTCCTTACTAAAAGTCTCGGCAATCTTTTCCACCAGCCAACTCTCAACATCGACAAACGCATCATCGAGTAACTTTTGTGATATTTGTGGTTGAGCATATAACTCGTAAGTCGTGATGGAAATCTTTTGGATTTTGGGCGTGTCCGTATCTTTTGCAAAATCATACTTAGATTTATTGCCACCGTCCTCATCATCTACTGTTTCACTGCTCCAACCTGCACCGGCGCGGTCAAAATCTTCTATAATGTAATCCAATGTTTCAGTAGAGATTCTTTGACTGGAGCATATTTGTCGCATTGGGGACGAATCAGTTACGCGCTTGTTTATGCGTTTTACAATATGCGGAGTAACTAGATACCCCCCGATATCACTGTCATCTCCACTGAGGGTTTTGTGTGATAAACCGCTTTCCATTCCCTTGCGGATGTAATCAGAAAAATATTTATCGCTTGTGCTAAAATCTGTATTTACTTCTGGACGTTGAGCTGCAGTTTCGATCAAGTCTAAACGCTCTTTGCAACTATCAATGGCATTATTTACCTTGCATAGCTGCTCAATCGTTGCAGAATCAGCACGCCCTTTGCTTTCAATTTCTTTTAGTTTGCGATCATTTATTAATTTAAATTGCTCCCATGATGAAGCGAGTTCATTGATACGGTGAGCGATATCGGTGAGTGACATAATAGCCTCCTTTGAAAATGAAATGAAAATGGAAATAAGGTAATAGGAATGGTACTCATAGATGTTTCCTACAGTTGTACGAATATTGCAATATGGTACATAGTAAATGATGTCATTCCAGCGCTCCCTTTCTTGTCATCCCAGTGCTTGACACTGGGATCCAGATTGGGCACTAAGTTGGTAAACACGAAAGCGCTTTACAACGTTTTTGATGGAATTGTGCGAAAGCCAGTGTCAAGCACTGGAATGACATCATCTGTTGTCTTCAAAAATAAATGTTCGTACAGTTATATGCCCAGACACTGGCATGATATCATTTGTTTATCTGTTGAAAATGTAAACCGGAAAATAACGTGGCACAAAGTGCCACGCTTAGTACTGTAAGCTTAATCCAGTAATTAAATTAAGCGAGGTAAAATAAAAGATAATAATACTATATAATGTTCGTTCTTTTATGTCAAGCACTTTTTTTATCTGCTTCAATTAGATAAGGGATTTCAATATTAATTCTGCACTACTTGCAGTTTTTGTAATGGGTCTGCCAATGACGATATAATCAGCTCCTAAATTTATTGCTTCTTTTGGTGTTGCTGTCCTTTTTTGGTCGTCATGACTTGGATCTATACGAATTCCTGGAGTAATAATTTTAAAGTCTTCACCGCATTCTCGGCGCACTTCTTGAGCTTCCAATGCAGAACAGACTATTCCATAGAGTCCAATCTTTTTTGCAAGCTTTGCAAGCAAAATTACCTGTGATTTTGCCTCTCTTGCTACTCCAAGCTCGTTCAAATCCTCATTGCTCATACTAGTTAGCACTGTCACTCCAATCAGCTTTATTTTTGTGCCTTGCACTACATTTAGCGCTTCTTCAAGCATTTTTGTCCCACCGCTGATGTGCAGAGTTAACATTTCAACGTTCAGAACTTTTATTACTTCAACTGTTTTAGCTACAGTGTTTGGAATGTCATGCAATTTCAGATCTAAAAAAATTGGTACATTGCATTTTGCAACTTCTTGCACTCCAGAAAGACCTTGAGCAGCAAAAAATTCTAATCCCAGCTTTACCATGCCAACTTTACCACGCAGAGCATTAGCTAGAGAAATAGCCTTATTTAAGTCTTGTGTATCCAGTGCACATATTATTGGGTTCATTATCTTGCATGATTTATCTTATAATAAGACTCATTGTTGTGTTTTGCAAATACTTTCACTCTGATTGAACTGACTGCGTTCATAAGATTCTGTCAATAGTGAATTTGGCAATTTGATCGGGGTGGATGAGCGACTTACATATCCAAGATCATCCAGTGAAAAATCAAACGTTTCCTCTGATGGTGATTCACATCTAGAATCTTCACCTGGCGTGAATTGCATAATTTCCTTCAATATAAACTTTATTTTTTGAGTCTCCTGTAATATTATTTTTCTACTATGATCTCCGATCGCTTCATTATTGTTTACCAATTTTTCTACCTCGTCTACCACAGGTTCTAACATTTCCAGTAAATAACCCTTTTTCTCTTCTGCATTTCTCAACAAATCTTCTTCAAGTTGTTCTATTTGAGCGTCTTGCTTTAAAAGTAAATTTTTTAAACTTTTTACCTCATTGTTACAATCTTTTCTTATTCCGTCTAACTCACAACATTGACTATTAATGCAATCATTTGCTTTATCTAACTCTTCAGATTTCTCTTTTAATTCTTGAGATAAGTTTTTATTTTTCTGATTAATTTCTTTAAATCTACATTGTAACTCATCTAATTCTACATAAAGTTCTTTTTGTCTTTTATACAATTCTTCTTTTTTATTATACAATATATGTTTTTCTTTACATAATTTTTCTATTTCTTTATGAATTTCTTTATTTTGTAATTCTTCATATTTATTATTGTCTACTTTCCTTTTCAATTCCGTTATACGTTCTTCTTTTTTAGCTATATCATTTTCTTTTTCTTGTAACTGTTCACATAAACGCGAGATTTTACAAAGTAATTCTTCTTCTTGCTCACCAAGCTCATCTTTTTCCTTCATTATTTTTTCTAATTTGCCTGTTATTTCAAATACACGGTTTATTTTAGCTTCTAATTTTTGCTCTAAAGATTCTTTTTCTTTAAGAAGAGATTCTCTCTCAGCTTCTAACTCATTTACTTTCTGAGCCAATTTTTTTGCTCTCTTGTCTAAATTTTGCTTTTCTTGAGTTAATTCATGTTTTAATTTTTCCACTTCTTTGTTTGCAGCTTCTTTTTCCAGAGTTATTTTATTTTCTAACTCTTGCTCTTTTTGAGCGAATTTATTTCTCTCAATCTCTATTTTCTTATTATTACGAATTATTTTATATAAAAGTGCAAGCACCAAAACAGATAATGCAGCTAAAGCAAGAGTTAGAGGAAGAGGCACATTAGAAGTTACAATAAGCGCTAAAGATGTAAGTAACGTAAGAGTAGCTAAGGAACTAGCTATAAAATAAAATGCGTTAGCTTTGTTAAACAAATTGCTCATTACTCCCCTCCCTCCATGAACAAAACTTCAGCAGTCTTGTACTGTATTTATTAAAATTCTCTTATCTGTGGAGGTTCCTGCACTTACATCTTTTAGGTGTGATAGGAATTATTTGTTGTATCTTTAAAAGGCGATAAATTATGGCTGCTGAAGCTTGTATGAGGACTTTTTTGATTTTGTGGCCCTGAGTTTTCTTTATTCTCCTTAGAACCTGTTCATAATCTTTTGAGGAACAAAGCAGTGAAAGCAAGAACTACCATTTGCAAGCTGGTGTTGAGTTTACGCTCGCAATTTTTCCATAACCGTCTACATTTTTCCAACCAAGCAAAAGAACGCTCTACAACCCATCTTTTTGGCAATACAGCAAAGGTATGTAATTCACTGCGTTTTATTACCTCAACAGTTGCACCAATAGTTGCTTTTATTTGTGTTGCAAAATTCTCTCCCGTATAGCCTGCATCAACCAGTACATTTTTAACTCCCGAGAGGTTTTCTTTTGCATTTTCTACCATTCTCACAGCACTGCTACGGTCAGTTATCTCTGCTGTTGTTACATAAATTGCATGTGGCAAACCTTGCGTATCTACTGCAATATGGCGTTTTATTCCTGAAATCTTTTTGCCTGCATCGTAGCCTTTTTCTTCAGCAGTATCTGCATTTTTTACACTCTGTGCATCAATTATGCAGAAGCTGGTTTTTTCTTTCCGACCATTGTTTTGTCGGACTACGCCAACTATTTTTTTTTAACACCAGCTCCAGAACACTTTCTTTATTTGCATCTGGTTTTTCACTCCACTTCTTAAAATAGTCGTAACAATTGCGCCATTTTGGAAACTCTTTTGGTAGCATTCTCCACTGACAAACGCTTTTCAGAACGTATAACACTCCACAAAATACATCATACAAATCAAGTTTTCTTGGTTTTGTTTTTTTTCTACAGGACTCTAGATCTGGTAATATAATCTCAAATCTTTCCCGACTTATATTACTTGGGTATAAACTCCTCATATATCCTAACTTATATACATTATCTCTTAGTTTATTCCTTTCTTGAGATCATGTACAGGTTCTTAGAAGAATTCCTTTCACCTTTAGTTGAATGATTGCTCATAATTGGAGATATAGATGAATTAGAAGATTTTTTGTTGTGAGAAGCTATTGGTGTAGATGTAGCAGGAGAATATTTATTACTGCTTTTTTCTGGCGAACGTGTGCAAGAAGAAACAGACGCTTCTTCTTGCACACATTGTGCAGAGCTTTCTTGTAATTGTGTAATTAATAAAGATCTTATTTTTTCTATCTCTGATAATGTTACTTCTTTAGCATTATCTTCGATCTTTGTACTTACTCTTACTGATTCTTTTAACTCGCCTGTCACGCATTCTATTATCTGTTGTATAGAAGATACATTTTCTTTTTCTTTTTCCGATAAAGCTTCTTCACATTGTCTCCTTTCAAGGGATTTATCCAAAAGTGATTCCTGCAAATTTGCTACTTTACTACCATAATCTTGCCGTATCTCTTTTAACTCAAGAGACTGATTTACAAGGAGTTCTTCTAAATCAATTACCTTTTGAAATAACTCTTCGTTTTCTTTTTCTCTTTGACCCAAAAGTTTATTTAATTCTCCGATCTTATCAAGATTTTTAGTTTTTTCCTCTTCTAATTCCTTGCATAGTTCTTCTTTTTGTTCTAAATCTTCAGCTAGCCGGATCGTTTCTTGCTTTTTTTTACTTAACTCTTCTTCCAATCCTTCTATTTTTTGACTTTTCTCTTCTGAAGACATTTCCAATTCTTTTATTTCTTTTTCTAATGAAGAGACTGAATTTTTTTCATTTTTTAATTCTTGCTGTGAGTTAGTGAGCTGTTTCTCTAACTGATTCACTTTCTCACTTAACTCTTCAATTTGGCTTTTTAAATCTTGATTATTTTTAGCCGGTTCATCAATTTCATTTGTGAATTTTCCCTTTTCCTTTTCAAGTTGAGATAATTTCTCCATTAAAGAACTTACTTTTTCATTCAATTTCTTATTTTCATCACGTAATCCTTGATACTGATCTTTTGCACTCGGTTCTGTATTGTTAATACGTAACTCTTGTATCTTGTCATGCAGAGACTTTATTTTCTCATTTAACCTTTCAACTTCGCCTTCTAAACCTTTCACCTTTTGCTCTGACTCAGCTTTTTCCTTCTGCAGCTTATCGAGAGTATTTTTATTGCCGGCTTTCAGTTGTTCTTTCTCATCATTTAACTTCTTCACTTCGCTTTCTAAACCCTGCTTTTCTTGAGTTAATTCATTTAATCGATCCTCCACTTCTTTGCTTGCAGCTTCCAATTCTTGACCTTTCCGATTTGATTCTTGTCGTGCATCAGTTAGCTGTTTCTTTAACTGCTCTATTTCCTCATTTAACCTTTCAACTTCGCCTTCTAAACCTTTTATCTTTTGCTCTAACCCAGCTATTTTCTTCTGCAAATTATCAGTGGCATTTTTATTGTCAGCTTCTAATTGTTCTTTCTCACCATTTAACTTCTTTACTTTACTCTCTAAATTCTGCTTTTCTCGAGTCAATTTACTTAATTGATTGTTTAATTTCTCCACTGCTTTGCTTGCAGCTTCTTTTCCTAAAGCTATTTTATTTTCTAACTCTTGTACCTTACTCTCAAATTGTTGTTTTACGCTTTCTAACTCTTGCTCTTTTTCAGCAAATTTATTTTTCTCAACCTCTATTTTCTTATTATTACTAATTATTTTACATGAAAGTGCAAGCACCAAAATAGAAAGTATAGACAAACTCAAGGCAACAGGAAGAGCTACATTAAAGGCTGCAATTGGAGATAAGAATGCAACATAAGGAGCAACAGCAAGTGTCCCAGACGCAAGCAATACCAAAGTAGCAAGAGCACCAGCTATAAGATATGGTGCATTGGCTTTATTATATAAATCCCTCATTATTATTCTCTCACAATCAATAATGACTATGATAGCATAGATATCAAAGGAAGTGAAGCTATAAAAATCAGTATAAATCTATATTCACTATGTATTTCCCGTCTTCAGTTTCAAGCTCAGACTGCATCCACTCTATCATTTCCGCATTGCACACTGCCTGCAAATCATCCTGTGCAGATTGATCTAACTTATCCTCTTGTACGCTCGCTTTTATCATCAACTTTTTTATCAGATGCTTAACTGATACATTATTATCTGCCTTCATCTTTCTGATAATGTTTAATATCTGAATAACATTATCTCCCATTTCCTCTGAATATTTATCATAGATAAGTTCTTCTTTGCTCGGCCAATTGCTTTGATTGTGTACAGAACTATAACTATACAACTGGTGGTATATCTCTTCTGTAATGTAAGGCAAGAAAGGTGCAAATAACCGCAAAATAATATTCAGTACATACGCCAAGCTTTGTTTTGCACTTAAACTGCTTCCGTACGCACGTTTTTTTACTAACTCCAAGTAACTATCACAAAAATCCTTCCAAAAAAATTCCTCTATTACACCCAAAGCTTCGCAGTATTCAAATTGTAATAGGTTATTCGTTGCTCTTTCTATAACTTTGTATAACTTAGACAATATCCACTTATCCATTGTCTCGTGAGCAGAATTTATGCTCATCACTTGATGCTTTTCCATGAACATGGAAACGAACTTGCTAGCGTTCCAAAGTTTTGTAACTAGGCGCTTGCCAATTTTGAATATATTTTCAGAGTAGACTGTATCAACTCCAAGCCTTGAGTTCGCTGCCCAATAGCGCACTACATCAGCTCCATAAGTTTCAAGTATTACATGAGGAGTGATGATGTTACCTTTTGATTTACTCATCTTTTTCTTATCATCGGCTAAACACCAACCGCTGATCATAATGTTTTTCCAAGGTAAAGAATCTGCATGATAATGTGCCTTTAAAATAGTATAAAAAGCCCAAGTTCTTATTATCTCATGGCTCTGGCTGCGCAGATCTGCAGGAAATATCGTATCATAGCGATGATTTGGTAAGCTAAACTCACTGTTTACTGCCAGTGCACTCAGTTGAGGAGTAATTGAACTTGTGGCCCAGGTATCCATTACATCTTGATCTGGGATAACCTCTTCTTTGCTATACCCTTTTGGCAAATCTTTCAATGGATCTATAGGCAGGTCCTTTACTTCAGCTAGAATAATTTTACCTTCTTCTCCCTTACGTTTGGAATACCATGCTGGAAATGGCACACCAAAATAGCGCTGCCTTGAGATGCACCAGTCCCAATTTAGCCCTTCTATCCACACTTCCATGCGTTTACGCATATTAGCTGGATGCCAATTGCATTCTTTTACTTCATCTAACACTTGAGCTTTTTGCTCTAAGGTCTTGATAAACCATTGATAAGTAGGCAATATCTCAAGTGGTGCACCAGATCTTTCTGCACACTTAACAGAATGAGAAATGCTAGTGCTTTCTATCAAAAGTCCTTTTTTAGTTAGGATTTCGATCATCCTCTTTCTTGCTGCTACAATTTTTAGTCCATTTATTTCATTTAGTATATTGTTTGTCATCCAAACATGAAGGTTCATCCTCCCATCCTGATCGATGATAATTTTCATCGGCAGATTATGCTTTTGCTGCCAATATATGTCGAGTTCATCACCAAACGTACAGCACATAACAAGCCCAGTGCCTTTATCTATTTTGACCTTATCGTCAGCAATGATTAGTACTTTTTCCTTTGTTATTGGCACCACCGCTGTTTTTCCGATTAGATGAGTGTAGCGCGCATCCTCTGGATGACAAAAAACTGCAACACATGCGGGAAGTAACTCAGGTCGTGTAGTTGCAATATTGATCTGCTCATTTTCTTGAGTAGAGAAAACTATCGTGTTTAAGGATGACTCAAAAACTTTATCTTCTATTTCTGCTTGCGCAATTGCGGTTTTATCAACCGGGTCCCAAAGGATGGGCTGCATTTTTCTATATGCATACCCTTTATTATATAGATCAATAAACGACATCTGTGAAAGCGTCACAGTTTCCTTGCTGATCGTGTGATATTCCAAATCCCAGTCATAACTAATGCCGACCGATTTAAATAGTTCCTTGAATTCTTGCTTTGATTTTTCAATAACCTCATGGCACATCTCTATAAATTTTTCCCTGCCAACTTCTTTTGCGCGGGTTTTATAGGTTTGCTCAACCAATCTTTCAGTGGGAAGCCCATTATCATCAAACCCAATTGGATAAAACACATTTTTTCCCAGCATGCGCTGAAACCTTGCAATAAAGTCTGTATGGCAATAGCTGAATATATGGCCAATATGGAGTTTTCCCGATATTGTCGGTGGAGGTGTGTCTATAGTAAAAGTGTTATCCTTTTCACCATTCCATTTATAAACTTTACTTCCTTCCCACAATATGTTGCATTTGTCTTCAATTTCTTTAAAGCCGTATTTTTCTTTTAACATAAATATTTCTCAATTTTAAACCTTAAGCTAGCAACGTCATACCGCCGCGGTATCTCTAGATCCCGCTAACAAGCAGCGGAATGACGATGGTCGGTAAACCTAAATTACTTTAGCTATAGCACAATTAAGTAAATACAGCTACGCCAAAATTTTACGAAAATAACACACTATGGAAAATATTACTTGATGTTAAGTTTTAAAGGCATCATACTACCTAAATATTATTTATATTGAGGTTTAATATGCTTACAGGGATTAATGGTACAATAAAGTTAGTTGGTAAAGAAGGTGGTCAGAAAATACAGCTTGCCATTTCAGAAGATGATTATGAAGAATTTAAAAAGTATAAAGACGTAGGTAGGAGTGGTGATATAATTAATGACAAGTTTTATGCGGGCTATACGCTAGATGATCAACAACTATATATTACTGGTTTTTATCCTCAAGGAGATAATATAATCATAGATGTAAAATGCGTTGGGGAAAAGGGTGGCAAATATCAGAGTCGCCTAGAAGAAATGAAAAATCTGTTAGGCCTTAACAATGGGAAAGAGGAGATTATAGTAAAAAACCTATCTAAACATCCCATAACACAATTGTTAAAAGACAAAGAGGATAAAATAAAAGAATTAGAAACTGCAAAGAAAGAAGATGAGGGGAAACAGAAAGAATTACAAACTAAAGACGAGGAAATAACAGCATTAAAAGCTCAACAAAATACACAAGAAGTTGCGGACTTACAGCAACAGTTACAAGCCAAAGACGAGAAAATAAAAGATTTAGAAGCACAGTTAAGCAACCAACCAAACGCTGTTCAGTTACAAGCTAAAGAGGATAAGATAAAAGAATTAGAAGCTAAAATAAACCAACCAAATACTGAAGTTGAAAACCTAAAGAAAGACTTACAAGCTCAAAATTCTCAAGTTCAGCAGTTAACGCAGAAAAATAAAGAACTAGAAGCTAAAAACAAAACAACTGAGCAACCAAAACAAGGCAATGGAGCGAAGTACACCGCTACCGTTGGTATGGGTCTTGCTGCTGGACTGATAGCATTTACTGCACTTGAACGTACAGTTAAGTTAGAGATGTTAGTAATGATTGGTATAGCAGTAGCATCTGCACTTGTAGCCGGTGGTATTACATATGCAGTATTACCTAGTACTCAAGTAGATGGAGCGGAAGCACAAGAAGTAAGTGGGGATAAGAAAAGCAAGCAATAAGGGTTGAGCTATAGTATCAAGTTAAGCTTAAAATATGGTTGAATAATTGTATGTATAATTATTAATCTTTTCGCAGTATTTTTACTATGGCTCTTTCTAAATTTCTCGATCCCAAGAATGATGTTGCGTTCGTGCGACGTGAAAAGTCGCTTATTAAATTGTTTAGCAGGTCACCCTGACTAAACCGAGTGTTTTGCCGCTCGTACCCTACTAGACTGTACAAAAGCAGTAATGCTTTGTGCAAAGCGTTTAGGACAATGAACCCGCCTGAAAAGGAGAAGTTCGGTCTGCGAAGAAAGAACAATGCTATAAGTGTCGAGTTGGCACGGGGGCTAGGGTTAATGGTATGGATAGCGCAAGCAAATGATCCTAAGCATCGTTACGTCGAACAAGCCAAAGACACTGATAGGCTTGAACCAAAAGGTAAGTAGACTGGTTATCAAACTGAACGCATTTGATACGCAAACATCAAGGTCACCGGTGTAGAGATCAATCCTAACCCGTTGTTGTTTAATAGGTGGAACACGGAAACCCCATATATCTCTGGGTTGGATATTCAGTAAGGCCGATCGTGAGAAAGGCTTATGGGTATGTGGGATTGGGAGTGTGGAAAAAGTGAACGCTCATCTGTAATGGATGTGATACAGGTTTAAACGTTACCTGGCTCGAAAGAGAACTGACGTCCACAATGGTCATCTTGGACAAGATTGTTTGTAAAACTTTTAAAGAGAGGAAAGCAGATGGTTACAGGTAAAATTGTAAGTGCACCTTTCGGTACTGCCGAGCACTGGAACCAAATTAATTGGTCTCAATGTAAGAAAAAAACCAGGAAGCTACAAGCTCGTATTGTTCAGGCAACAAAAGATGGGAGATGGAATAAAGTGAAAACTTTACAACATCTTCTCACACGTAGTTTTAGTGCTAAAGCATTAGCAGTGAAACGCGTAACTTCGAACAAAGGAAAATACACGGCTGGTGTTGATAATCAGTTGTGGCAAAGTCCTTCAGCTAAATCTCAAGGAATTGCTAGCCTAAAGCGACGTGGATATCGCTCTCAACCTATGAGACGCATTTATCTAATCAAGCCTGAGGGCGGCAAGCGGCCGATTAGTATTCCAACTATAAAAGATCGTGCGATACAAGCCTTATACCTTATGGGCTTGGACCCTGTTGCAGAAACAATAGGAGACACTCACTCATATGGATTCAGGGTGCATCGTTCAGCAGCAGATGCGGTAAGTCAAATTTTCATAACATTGGCAAGACGTGATGCTCCGCAATGGATTTTAGAGGGGGATATTAAGAAGTGTTTTGATTATACATATTGATACTCCTATAAAAAATTTAGATTGTTGAACTTACCATCTTTAAAGTCCATAAACATTTTAACAGTTTCTGGTTTATCCTCAAATAGATATTTACCCTTTCCAATACTATCATCTTTCCGTATTTTAATTTGACCATTGTTTATTCTATCGTAAAGCCAGTGGCTGGGAACTTTAAGGATTTTTGCGATTTGTGGAATAGTAAAGTAACCAGGCACTTTAGTTGGATGTGATTGCCACTTTTTCAGAAAGATGTTATTCTTTAATCTAATTGTTTTTACTGTGCTTTCTAATACAACATTTTTCATGGGAGAGCGATGCCCATGTTCTTCTAAGTATTTAGCAATTTCCATATCTGTCTTGCCTTCTTTACTGAGCTTTATTATAGATTGCTCCATTTCTGTTGCTGCAGTTAATTCACGAAAAGATCTTACTGGAATAGGCACATTAGAAGTAGTAGTTTCTCCACCATGCCATACAATGCGTATTTGTAAGCAGTCGCGTTTAATTCTGTGTGCTACTACTTTATCAATTAGGCAACGGAGAAAGGACTTTCGTTGTTGACGTGACAGAACTGGCTTATGCCAAATCTCAGGTAATCTTTTGCCTACATCTAAAAATACTGTTTTCAATTTCTCAGATAATTGAGGTGTTGGTTTACGTGGATGCTGACGTTCGAACATAATTTCTGCTTGCTGGAGTTCTTTCAATGCTTGTTCCCAGCGTCTTTCAAGTTCTGCAGCTACAAGACGATTGTCAGGGTCTACTTGATTAAATTGTCTTTCTGCCAATCTAACTTGATACCTTAGAACCTGTACATGATCTCAAGAAAGGAATAAACTAAGAGATAATGTATATAAGTTAGGATATATGAGGAGTTTATACCCAAGTAATATAAGTCGGGAAAGATTTGAGATTATATTACCAGATCTAGAGTCCTGTAGAAAAAAAACAAAACCAAGAAAACTTGATTTGTATGATGTATTTTGTGGAGTGTTATACGTTCTGAAAAGCGTTTGTCAGTGGAGAATGCTACCAAAAGAGTTTCCAAAATGGCGCAATTGTTACGACTATTTTAAGAAGTGGAGTGAAAAACCAGATGCAAATAAAGAAAGTGTTCTGGAGCTGGTGTTAAAAAAAAATAGTTGGCGTAGTCCGACAAAACAATGGTCGGAAAGAAAAAACCAGCTTCTGCATAATTGATGCACAGAGTGTAAAAAATGCAGATACTGCTGAAGAAAAAGGCTACGATGCAGGCAAAAAGATTTCAGGAATAAAACGCCATATTGCAGTAGATACGCAAGGTTTGCCACATGCAATTTATGTAACAACAGCAGAGATAACTGACCGTAGCAGTGCTGTGAGAATGGTAGAAAATGCAAAAGAAAACCTCTCGGGAGTTAAAAATGTACTGGTTGATGCAGGCTATATGGGAGAGAATTTTGCAACACAAATAAAAGCAACTATTGGTGCAACTGTTGAGGTAATAAAACGCAGTGAATTACATACCTTTGCTGTATTGCCAAAAAGATGGGTTGTAGAGCGTTCTTTTGCTTGGTTGGAAAAATGTAGACGGTTATGGAAAAATTGCGAGCGTAAACTCAACACCAGCTTGCAAATGGTAGTTCTTGCTTTCACTGCTTTGTTCCTCAAAAGATTATGAACAGGTTCTAAGAAGGAATTTGTTATGTCCAAATATTCGATAAAAACTGTTGCCGGTTCTAAAGAAAAGGACTTAAGGTGGCTCGAGCCGTATGAAGGGAAACTTTCACGTACGGTTCCTAGAGGAGGGTTCGATGGGTAAATATCTTAGTCCATTGAACTCTTACTCTTTCCTGGCGTATCTTTGGCACTGAAAAGAATAAAGATATTCTCATTCACTTTCTCAATGATATATTGGACTTCACTGGCAAAGATGAAATAGATGAAATAGAATTTCTCAGCACTGTCATGGATGCTGAAATTGCTTCTGATAGACAAAGTATAGTTGATGTTCTTTGCAGGGATTCTAGTGGGTCCAGATATATAATTGAGATGGTGCGACCTGAAAGTCTTCGGTCATATTGTTTAAAGGGAGAGGAATTCCTTCAGAAAGAAACTGAAAGAGTTCTAAAACTTATTAAACCAGGTGTCACCTAACCCACTGTTGTATGACAAAAGGAACAGGGTAAGGTCAGACACTAATGAGTAATAGAAAGTCCTACAATAAGTCATTAATTGCAAAAATTTAATATAAATTATAAAATAAATCCACTGAATAAAAAATATATGCTAATTAGTACAACATCAGAACTGGAGAATACATGTGAAGAGTTAATAGCAAAAAAGCCGAAATTTATAGCAGTTGACACGGAGTTCATTAGAAATAATTTAACCTACTACCCAAAATTATCGTTAATTCAAATTTCTTATGGAGAGAAGAGTTTTGTTGTAGACGCATTAGTGCCAGAAATTGATTTGTCATTCATTAAGAAAATAATGCTGAATCAAGAAATAACTAAAGTGTTTCATAGCTGCCGGCAGGATATAGAATCCTTACTCACTGTGTTTAAATGTATTCCCACTCCCATTTTTGATACCCAAGTTGCCGCTATGTTTTGTCATTATTATCATGACTTTATTGGTTACTCAAAAGTAGTGGAGCAATATCAAGGGATAGCACTGGATAAAATTAAAGCTAAAAATTCAGATTGGTTAAGGCGTCCGTTGTCTGAGGATCAGTTAGACTATGCAATAAACGACGTGATACACCTGTATGACCTACACCAAATATTGTGCAATAAACTTGAAGAAAATAATAGGATGGGTTGGTTTCAAGAAGAGATGGAATCAATAGTTAATATAAATAAGTATTTACATAATCCAAAAGATGCATGGAAGAGGATTAAATTTAATTATGAAGTAAATCCAAGGTTGATACTAACTGTTAAAGCAGTTAGTGAGTGGCAAGAAACCTTAGCACAGCGCTATAATATGAACCGTAATAAAATAATCAATAATGCTGTAATAGCTGGTTTTATTGAAAAAAATATAGAGCATGTTGATGAGATTTTAGATGATCTCAAGAGGAATGCAAAAAATATAAAAGATGCAGATTTACTAGAGTTTGTGAATATTTTTAATGAAAATGAGGGAAATTGGATGCAGCAAAACAATACCTTATCGAGTAATTATGACAAATCTGTACTTGATATACTCTCAATTATTTTAGATAGTAAATGTAAAGAAAGTAACATATCAAGGAAATTAGTTTCTTCAAAAGATGAGTTAACCGGGTCAATATCTAGACAGACAGATAAATTATTCAAGGGGTGGAGATACGATTTTTTTGGCAGGTCAGTTGAATCATTTTTGAACACAAGCTCAAAATTTGAGATTTCAGCAGTGAAATCCGCAAATAATATAACCAAAATTCAGAGTAATTTGGTAGAGAATAACTGTTGCTAAAGTAACTTAGATTTATCGACAATCGTCATCCCGCTACGTGTTAGCGGCCAAGTGACGGTATGACAAGGGAGAACAGTTGCTACGTGTTAGCGGCTAAGAGATACCGCGGCGGTATGACGGTTAAGTAGGGTGTCATCCCAGTGCCTACTTCGATCCAGGAAAATTGATTGTGCACTATACAACATAAAAGCTGGATTCCAGACTGGAATGACACCACCTACAAATTGCAATGTTCGTATAGTTATGTGCTTGACACTGGGATCTAGAAAATCTAGTTAATATATATAGAGAAACCTTAGCTATAGTTTCGAAAGAAGTCTAATGTGTTTTTGTTATATGATTATAGGTCTAACAGGCGGAATTGGGGTAGGAAAGAGCTTTGTAGCTAATTGCTTTCAAGAGTTTGGTGCTGCTGTATTTGATGCTGATTCTGTTGTACACCAACTTTATAAAGTGGATAAAAGCATAATAAGTTATGCAGAGAAAAATTTTCCTGGAGTGGTAGTAAATGGTGAAATAGATAGAACAGTACTGTCTAAATATTTCTTAGCCTACGATGAAAATTGGAAACAATTTCAATCTTTGGTTCACTCTGCTGTGCTGCGTGAATTAGAATTTTTTATTGCTAAGGAAAAAAAGATCGATAGAAAGTTCTTAGTTTTAGATGTTCCACTTCTATTAGAAACAAAATTTTATTTATATTGCAACCTTATTGTTTTTGTTCATGCAGATAGCGTTGTGCAAGCTCAAAGACTTAACGAACGCAACATAGATAAAGAAAAGCTTAATCTAATCTCCGATGTTCAGTTATCTATTGAGGAGAAAAGGAAGATAAGTGACTTTATTATCGATACCAGTGTAAGCAAAGAGTATGTTTTTTCTCAAGTAAAAGATATAGTGGATTCATTAAACCTAAACACGTAGCTCTACGTCATACCGCCGCGGTATCTCTAGATCCCGCTAACAAGCAGCGGGATGACGGTTGTCAGGATCCCAGCAGCCTCCCTCCCCTGTCATCCCAGTGCTTGACACTGGGATCCAGAAAAGTTTGCTTGTAAACTAGCACGGAAAGTGGTTACAACGCTTTCGATGAGATTATATGGAAAACTGGATTCCAGACTGGAATGACACCCTTCCGGTGGGAACTGCTCTCAAACTACAACAGCGTGAGTAGCTATAGAAGCTTTAATGATACAAGAAAAAATAAACAGCTATCATTTTTTTAGTAATTAAGTAAAATAGAGTGAAAGATTGCGAGGAAGTTTTGAAAAATAAGATAAAAAAAATAGTAATTTCAGGAAAGAAAGTGTGGCCAATCATCGAAGGTGGTAAAGGCATTGCAATTAGTGATGGAAGATCAAGCGGAGCATTTGCTGCAGCAGATGCTGTGGGTACGTTCTCTGGTGCAAATGCTAAGCTTATTGATGATAATGGCGAGTTAGTGCCACTGATTTACAAAGGCAAAACAAGAAATGAAAAACACAGTGAATTGATAGAGTATAGTATTGAAGCTGGGATTAGTCAGGCAAGAATAGCAAATGAAATATCAAAAGGTCATGGAAGAATACACATGAATGTACTTTGGGAGATGGGAGCAGCAGAACGCGTGCTTCATGGCATATTGGAAAGAGCAAAAGGCTTAGTTCATGGTATTACCTGCGGTGCTGGTATGCCTTATAGGCTTGGAGAAATTGCAGCTAAATATCAGGTTTATTATTACCCTATTATCTCATCGGTGCGTGCTTTTAAAGCATTATGGAAGCGTACTTACAAAAGAATATCTTCCTATTTGCTTGGTGGAGTAGTGTATGAAGATCCATGGCTTGCTGGAGGGCACAATGGACTCAGTAACAGTGAAGACCCAGAGCTACCACAGGCTCCATTTGAAAGAGTTGCAGAGCTTAGATCTTTCATGAACGAGGTCGGTCTCTCAGAAACACCAATTGTTATGGCAGGAGGAGTGTGGCATTTGAAAGATTGGGAACATTGGTTTGATAATCTGCAAATTGGACCAATAGCTTTTCAGTTTGGCACTCGTCCACTTTTGACGAAAGAAAGCCCAATTTCTGCAGAGTGGAAAAAGAAGCTACTCACTTTAGAAGAAGGTGATGTATTTTTGAATAAATTCAGTCCAACAGGGTTTTATTCATCTGCGGTGAGGAATAATTTTATACGTGAGTTACAGGAACGAAAATTACATCAAGTAAATTTTTCAGAAAATGCCAGCGAGGAATTCAATAGTGAATTTGCAATGGGTAGCAGAGGTAGGAAGATCTACCTTACTGCAAAAGACAAAGAGCTGGCAAATACATGGACTAAAGCAGGGTACACAGAAGCAATGAAAACCCCAGATTCAACTGTTATTTTTGTGACGCCAGATAAATTTAAACAAATAAGAGAAGATCAAATCAATTGTATGGGATGTTTGAGCCATTGTTTGTTTAGCAATTGGAAAGATCATGGTGACCATTCAACAGGGCGAAAACCAGATCCACGGAGTTTTTGTATACAAAAGACACTGCAAAACATTATACATGACGGCGATATTGAAAATGAACTCATGTTTTCTGGGCACAATGTGTACAAATTTAAGCAAGATCCGTTTTATGAGAATGACTATGTACCGACAGTAAAAGAACTGGTAGAAAGGATATTAACTGGGTATTGAGTTAGCAATGGTCTGAAAAGTCCATTTTTCTATGGATCACCTCCTCCTTACTCTCCCCCAAGCGCTCCTCCTTATAGTGGACTTAATAATTCTAATGCGGGAGGGGTGTTTTTGAATTGTAAGAGGTGCTAAACCCACAACTTGTATCTTTCACTATGTAAGATATTAGAGCTAAAATATCTTACAGGAAGGGTGAAGCTGACGCACAACTGATGCCAACAAGGCCGACGTACAGATTTGCTCCCCTTCCACGTAGAGTTAAAAGACTGAACAGTATCTTTGGAATTATATCCCGTATTTACAAGGTTGGTCTAAACTCTCAGTTTTATTTATAGTTTTGGAGACGGGTTTATGCAAGTAAATGCTATTTTAGGTGTAGACATTTCTAAACAAAAATTTGATGCTTGTTTGTTGGTAGGCAGCAAAGAACGACATAAAGTTTTTCACAACAACAAGGAGGGCTTTGAAAAGCTTGTAGCTTGGTGCAATAATCATGAAGCAAAACTTATTCATCTATGTCTCGAGGCAACTGGTTGCTATAGTGAAGATTTGGTTAACTTTATGTACGATCTGGGACATAATAGACTTCTTTCAAAATTCATGTATGGAGCTCAAAATTGTGAATTGCAGCAATCAAATTAAACCTTAAACCAAAACGTTTTCGTCGGTTTCTATACCTGTCCGAGATGATTTTAAACCTTTTCAATAAGCCAATTACGTTTTCAACAATTGCCCTTTGGCTCATAAGTGCCCTGTTCTCTTTTTTTTGTTCTTTGCTTAACGGATTCTTTTTCATTTTCCTGTGCGGTAATACAACATTTTTGTGTATCTTCTGCATTCCCCTGTAGCCGGCATCAGCTAAGATTTTGGTGTCCGGTAATATTGCTACCTTTGATTCTCTAAACATCCGAAAATCGTGTTTTCTACCATTCGAGAAAGATGTGCATATGACTTTTTTACTCTTCTTCTCTGTTACTATTTGTGTTTTTATAGTATGCCTTTTTTTCTTTCCAGAGTAGAAGGGCTTTTGCTTTTTTTTGGTCTCTCTACTGGCGTTTCAGTTCCGTCTATTACTAAAACTTCATATTCTACATCACTCTTTAATAGCTCTTTTTTTCCTGGTAATGCAAAATCTGGATGTTTTATTAATATGTCTTCTACCTATCTTATTATTTTAAAACTGTTACTTTCACTCATGCCATAGCTTTGCCCAATATGAAAATATGTACGATATTCTCTTATATATTCCAGTGCCATAAGTAGCCTGTCTTCTATGCAAAGTTTACTTTTTCTTCCACTTCTAGCTTTTTTTCTTTTATCCTCCACTTCTAGAATTTCTACCATTCGCTCAAATGTTGCTTTTTTTACCCCTGTTAAACGTCGAAACTTTTCTCCTTCTAACTTTTCTATTTCCTTATATTTCATGCTTTCAAATACTTCATCTTACACTCCCTCTAACAATTTTGAAAGAAGTCTAATACCTGATCTATTCTAGTTAGTTGGTCATTGCTGCTTTTAAAATTAGTTAGATCACATAACATAGCACGTTCTTCAGTTTCAGCAGGCAAGTATTTAAAGTGACCAAAGATATTTTGCCTAATTTTCTCTAGCATATTTACCTGTATACTTACAAAGCTACCTAATACCGCATACTGATTTCTCTCTTTATTTTGTACGAATTAATCAAATGAAGTGAATACAGTATCCACACTACTAAAAAAAATGTGGCACAAAACATAAACATTACAATGAGTGGCAACAGCAAAGAACCTTCTATTGCTACTCCACCTCTTCTCAAAATGCTTGCAGGCTGATGGAGAGTAGACCATAAATTTACGGAAAATTTTACTATAGGAATATTTATAGCACTAAAAATGGCAAATACTGCTGCTGATTTTTCTGCCCTCGCTTCATTATCAAAAGCGCTCCACAATGAAAGGTAGCCAACATATAGGAAAAATAAAATCAGCATTGAAGTAAGCCTTGCATCCCATACCCACCAAGTGCCCCAGGTTCCTTTTCCCCAAATGCTGCCTGTGATTAAGCATATTGCAGAAAAGATTGTCCCTGCAGGAGCAGCAGCATGTGCCAAGACACTAGCAATGCTATTGTTCCACACTAATGAAATGAAACTGAGTGAAGCAATTAATCCATATATTCCAAGAGCAAGCCATGCAGAAGGCACATGAAGATACATAATTCGTACAATTTCTCCTTGTTTATAATCCTCTGGGGAGAAGAATAACGCCAAAAACATTCCAATTAAAAAACATGCGAAACAAATCACCCCAAGCCAAGGTAGAGCTTTCTTAGAAAAATAAGAGAAATTTGTAGGCTTTAATAAAAACATTCGTTTTGAGAATAATTGTGTTAAGAATTTACCAATTAGTTTGAGTTTTATCAACAGGATAGTTTTTCTATATTTACGTAGGTCAACAAATTAGCATAATTTCAGTAGCAGATTGCTAGCTATTATTTTTAGTATATGACCCTTAAAAAGCTTAATCTACATTTAGTATCAGATTCAAGTGGTGAAACTGTTATATCAGTTGCAAAATCAGCCCTGAAACACTTTCGTTCTATAGAAACGATCGAATATGTTTGGTCTTTTGTAAAAGGAGAAGAGCAGATTGACAAAATTCTGGAGGAAATTAATAGGAAAAGTGATGAGCATAATTTTGTTATATGCACTATTACTGATGATGAGCTAAGAAAATATCTAAAAGATAACTGTATAAAGTTGAAAATTCCCTATAGAGCAATATTATCACATATTATTAGAGAAATTTCGTCTTATCTTGAAATTGAAAAAGACGAAAAGCTTGACTTGCATACTGAGATAAATAACGAATATTTTCAGCGCATTGAGGCAATAAACTACACTATTAATCATGATGATGGACAAAATATTCAAGATATTGATAAAGCAGATATAATTTTGGTTGGAGTTTCACGTACATCAAAATCTCCCACCAGTACGTATTTAGCTTACCGAGGCTATAAGGTTGCAAATATTCCTTTTGTTAGTGGGGTACCCTTTTATGTCGACTTGGCAAAATTAAAAAATAAACTAACGATAGGGGTAACAATAGACGTAAGTAGGCTAATAGAAATACGCAAAAATAGACTTACTTCAATTAACAACGAAGATAATAGTATATATGCTAATCCTGAAAAAGTAGAAAAGGAAATTAAGGAAGCAGAGGAACTATTTAAGCAGAATAACTGGCCAATTATTGATGTTACGCAAAAGTCAATTGAAGAAGTATCAGCAACAATTATACAATATTTTAATAAAATGTTATCAATTGACTAACTCTTGATAAGTGATTATAATGTAAGGTAATTTAATTCTTACTATAGATATGAAAGTCAAGAGTTCGCTAAAATCTCATCGTAACAGAGATAAAAATTGTAAAGTTGTGAAAAGGGGTGGTAAGATTTACATTATAAATAAGGTAAAGCCAAGGTGTAAAGCGCGTCAAGGTTCTTAGCTTTTTGTTCACCTTTTCATGTTATATATTTTTTATATGTGAAAGTACGGTGCTTATATCTAAAAAGAAGCAAAAATTACTGTGTTTAAGCGCAGCCTTACTCATTTCTTCTCTTACATTATATTTCAGCATTAGCACAATTACAGGTAAACGTGGCTTATTGACGTTAATCGATTTAAAAAAAGAAATCGAGTACAATGAACTTTTGCTAAAGGATGTCTCTTCTGAAAAGAAAAAGTTGGACAACAAAGTATTTGGCTTGTATGAAAAAAGCTTAGATTTAGATCTGCTTGATGAGCAAGCAAAAAATGCTTTAGGTTATGTGAACCCTAATGAACTTATGGTTGTTCTTGACGTGGAATAGCAGTAGAGATCTCCCTACGTCATACCGCCGCGGTATCTCGTTGTAGATTCCGCTAACAAGCAGCGGAATGACGGGTTATCAAATTGTAGGTAAATCTAAGGTAACCGCTCACAGATTTCCACTTAATTCTTCAATCTCACTAATAGAAAGGCTAGTAAACTTGACAATAGTATTGACATCAACATTATTAGCCAGCATTGCTTTTGCGACTTCAATTTTTCCTTTCTCTATACCTTTTTGTATACCTTTCTCTTCAGCAAGATCAAGTCTGTATTCAAGAATGGCTTCTTCTTTGCGTAGATCCATTATCCTTTCTTCATAGGCTACTAAATCTTTTTCGTTCCAACGAAACTTGTCTAACTCATCATACGCCAGCTTTATTATTGGTGCTTTTTCTGCTATCTCTTTTAAGTCCTCTTCTGTTGTTTCTTCTGCGTATTTAAAAAAGAAACACCACCTTTCTATTGTACTTTCTAGCTGCTCTACTTTACTTTTTGAAAATTTGGGCAATTCTATAAAGATAAATTGAAAATCTTTTAAGTAATGGCCGTTGGTTTTTATATCACGTATATTATGAGTAGAGATATAATCAACTTCTTCAGGAAGTAAGTTACAATTTGATATAGCAATAAAGAAGACTTTCTTTAAATCAATGTAATTTCCAGATTTATCTAATTGTCTTGAGTAGGCCTTAGCAGCATACAGTTGGGCACGTTTCTCAAAACCTTTATCACGAGCAAGCTGCATCTCAATTACAAACCTATTACCAATAGAATCCTTGCAGAGAACATCAACGATACTTTGTTTATCAGAGGCAACTTCTGGATCCATGATAGTACTTAAGAATTCAACTTCTTGTATTGCATTTATCTCAGTAAACCATAAAATATCGTTCAAAAAGTGGATAAGGATATTCTTATTTTTTTCCGTTCCAAAGATTTTTTTGAAACACAAATCATTGCGAGGATCGAGAAATTTTGAAAGAGCCATAGCCAAAGTGCTTAAAAATATTAATAATTATACACTATTATTAACAATTATTCAACCATATTTTTGAAGATAGCTATAGCTAACACGTCATAACCGCCGCGGTATCTCTTAGCCGCTAACAAGTAGCGGGATGACGATTGTTGGTAAATCTAAGTCAGTTTAGCTATAGGCAGCAATTTTCTGTATTTATTTTAAATTGAAGAAAGCTCAAATGAAAGATCGTGTTTTGCTAAAAATTGTAGAATGCAGTCTGGTTACAATCTAAGTTGCTTTAGCTATAAATTCAAGTTTTATCAATAGACTTCTTTCAAAATTGTTAGAGGGAGTGTAAGATGAAGTATTTGAAAGCATGAAATATAAGGAAATAGAAAAGTTAGAAGGAGAAAAGTTTCGACGTTTAACAGGGGTAAAAAAAGCAACATTTGAGCGAATGGTAGAAATTCTAGAAGTGGAGGATAAAAGAAAAAAAGCTAGAAGTGGAAGAAAAAGTAAACTTTGCATAGAAGACAGGCTACTTATGGCACTGGAATATATAAGAGAATATCGTACATATTTTCATATTGGGCAAAGCTATGGCATGAGTGAAAGTAACAGTTTTAAAATAATAAGATAGGTAGAAGACATATTAATAAAACATCCAGATTTTGCATTACCAGGAAAAAAAGAGCTATTAAAGAGTGATGTAGAATATGAAGTTTTAGTAATAGACGGAACTGAAACGCCAGTAGAGAGACCAAAAAAAAGCAAAAGCCCTTCTACTCTGGAAAGAAAAAAAGGCATACTATAAAAACACAAATAGTAACAGAGAAGAAGAGTAAAAAAGTCATATGCACATCTTTCTCGAATGGTAGAAAACACGATTTTCGGATGTTTAGAGAATCAAAGGTAGCAATATTACCGGACACCAAAATCTTAGCTGATGCCGGCTACAGGGGAATGCAGAAGATACACAAAAATGTTGTATTACCGCACAGGAAAATGAAAAAGAATCCGTTAAGCAAAGAACAAAAAAAAGAGAACAGGGCACTTATGAGCCAAAGGGCAATTGTTGAAAACGTAATTGGCTTATTGAAAAGGTTTAAAATCATCTCGGACAGGTATAGAAACCGACGAAAACGTTTTGGTTTAAGGTTTAATTTGATTGCTGCAATTCACAATTTTGAGCTCCATACATGAATTTTGAAAGAAGTCTATTGAATCGAGATCAACTTGAACATTTTACCAACGTTCTTGAAACATATGATGCAACGGCACGTAGTTTTTACGATGAGATGCACTGTAAAATAGCAACCGTTGCAACCATGAACTCTAAAATATTTAAGGAGCCTACTAGTATCTTTAAAGTAAATGTTCATGTGATTCCACAGATAATTTCTGTTTTTTGATTCTATCTGTCCATTTATCATTTTCTATATCTTGTTTGTTGGTTGCTCTTTTTTCTTGCTCAACAATTGCCTTATCTACCTTCTGATAAATTGCATTAATTGCATTTTTTTCTTTGTATACTTCGCTTTTCCCTTCAATAATTAACTTAATAAAAGTATTTACAACAGACTGCACTTGATTATGATTAACCTGACCTTTTATCAAAGAAGGTAAAGAGCCTAATTCCATTACATGTTGACCTATGTTATTATCTATGCCTTCTGTATGCATTAACATTTCATCATCAAACTCTTTCAATACTTCTGATGCTATTTTACCTTGAAAGGAAAGCCCTAAATTATCTGCTACTTCACTTATTAATAACTCTCTGTTTTCTTTATTATCTTCCAATTTAGCATAATCACTCAATAGATCCATAACTGTAGATACTCTGACCTCAACAAGATCATTAACATCTTCTAGAGCAAGTCCTAACCCCAAGAACCTCTCTCTGAGATTTTCGCTTAAAAGATTGATAAACTCTTCATTTGCATCCGATCCTGTAGTAGATATTGTACCATCTAAATAGTTACTTTGAGTACCTAAGCTATGCTCTATTTGTATTTTTGTCTCAGGTTTAAATCCTAATTTTGCACAGAATTTCTGAAAATATTCTTTAATAATGTCAAACAAGTTCTTGCCATTATCTTTATAATTTTTTAACTCTTCAGGAATAGTAAGTGACAATTTACCATCTCTGTATGTTACAAAGTCTTCACCATTGTGAGATTCAATTGTAAATTCCAATGAACTGGGCAGATTACATATCTTATCGCCATGTATAACTTGATTTTTAACAGAGAGTATTGGTAGCCTCATATCAGATCTAATTCTCACATTATTTTGGTTAGCACAATCAATGTTTATTACTTTTTTAGGATTTTCTACTATGAACGACTGTCCAAGTGCAAGTTGAGTTTGTATAAATGGAGCAGCCTCATACCCTGCTTGATTACAATTGGTGACTAGCTCTGCTAAAATAGCATCACTTGGAACTTCCGCACTAGCGTATCTAAACATTTTCTTGAAAACTTCTTTTGCAAAGGAACGGTAATCCTTGTTTTCATCTCTCTCTGTAGGTAATAAATGGATATACCCGTGGCCAGCATTGTAAAATTCTTCAAATTCTTTCTTATATGAATCAGTTTTTTGATAATCAGCAGTTTTGGGATTCTCGCAGTGATCCTTCCACAGCTCACCCAATGCATCACTTGCAAGCTCTTTCTCAATATCTTCAAGTACTGAAGCAACAAATGCTTTGCCATGATCCGTATCTATTTCTCTTGTTCCTTTTTTGTTAAATATTTCGTCATTATATATATCATCACTATTAAAAAGTTCGCTTTTGCGGTGCTTAGCTCCTTCCTTAAATGCAATAATAAAATTTTTATCTATTTCTTTTCCGTTAATAATAAAATTCATCCTTTGAAAATCTAAGAACATTGTTTCACCAGAATTTGCTAATTCATTATCTTGATCTGCTCTTAATTTACTAAAATTGAACTCTTTAGCTGTGGCCTTTAATCTAACTACTGGACTCTTATTATTTTTTCCTTTTGCCTCTTTCATAAATAGCACCTTACTGTAAATATGCTGTAAGTTGTATCATATAATGATGAATAATTTGATAATATATTAAGAAAATCGACAGTATATTTCTTTATTTAAGAGGTGCAGGAAAGGCATAGATTTCTCTTTTCATTTGTAGCATATTGCATTAATATTTATGTATTAATCTAGAAAATAATGATGAATAATATTGTAATTGTTGGTCTGCAATGGGGTGACGAAGGCAAGGGTAAAATAGTAGATTATCTTTCTGAGAATGCAGATGTAGTTGTGAGATTTCAGGGAGGAAATAATGCAGGGCACACTATAGTAATAGATGATGAGGTTTATAAATTAAATTTACTGCCCTCTGCTGTTTTGAGAACGGGCAAAATATCTATCATAGGAAACGGTGTTGCTCTTGATTCACATGCTCTAATCTCAGAAATAGAGTTATTGAAAGTGAAAGGGATGGATATCAATCCCAATAATTTGATAGTATCTGAAAGCTGTCCATTAATACTTAGCGTACATAAGGACAAGGAAAAGCTATTTGAAGATTTAAACGGAAATCGCAAAATTGGTACAACAAACAAAGGAATAGGGCCATGTTATGAAGATAAAGTTGGAAGGAGAGCTATACGCCTTTGTGACTTAGAAAACGCAGATGAGCTCAATAAAAGAGTGGATACTCTTTTGAATTACCACAATGCTATCAGAAAAGGCCTTAACTACCAGGTGGTTAAAAAAGAAGAAATATTAAAGGAAATTCAAGAGATTTCAGAAAAAATTCTTTCATATAAAAAACCTGTGTGGAAGATATTAAATGACTTGATGAAAGAAGGTAAGAAAATAATATTTGAAGGCGCCCAAGGCACATTTTTAGATATCGACCACGGAACTTACCCTTTTGTTACTTCAAGTAATACTGTAGCATCGCAAGCAATAACAGGCTCAGGATTAGCCTCCAATGCTTACATTATTGGTGTGGCAAAAGCTTATACAACAAGAGTGGGTAATGGTCCATTCCCTACTGAGCAAAAGAACGAAGTGGGGGACAGCTTATTTACTATAGGCAAAGAACTTGGAACAGTGAGCAATAGAAGAAGGCGCTGCGGATGGTTTGACGCAGTTTTAGTGCGCCAGGCCGTACAACTATCTGGAGTTTCAAGCATTGTATTAACCAAATTAGATGTGCTTGATTCTTTTGATACAATTAAAATATGCACTGATTACAAGTACAGTGGAAAAATGTATGATTATTTACCCGCATCACATTCAATACAAGAGGAATTAGAGCCAATATATGAAGAATTTCCTGGCTGGAAGGAAAACACTCAAGGTAAAAGGTCGATTGAAGCATTGCCTATTAATTTAATAAAATATATAGACAGGTTAGAAAAATTAATAGGTGTACCAATTCATCTAATCTCAACTAGTCCAAAGAGAGAGGATGTTATTAAGCTTAAAGATTTCTGAAAACGTCTTTGTATCTTATTAACTCTTATCCAATAAAAAAAATACTTGCATAACTTCGAATACTAAGTCTATCATATAAGATATTATTGTAAACTTATAGTGAGCAGTGTATAATGAAAGATAAAAAACCAAACCCAAGTTTAACACTTGCAGTTATTTTCAACACAATTAAGTTAATCATAAAAGTTGGTGTAGAACGAGATTATACAGCCTAATTGTTTTTGAAAAAAATATATATTAATTAGTATAATATAAATGTAGTAAAGGAGGTGTGTTATGCCAGTGGATGTTTTGATGCAGGCAAAAGAGTTGTTCTTAGCAAAGCTGAAAGAGAAAAGCAATTTCGCTGCTCTAAGAGATCAAGATGAGTGGGAATTTCACGATCTGTTAAGAGACTTAACAGATGAGGATTTTAAACAAATTTGTATAGATAAAACAGCAACAGAATCTGCAGGTAAGAGCTTTAAGGAAGATATAGATAAATGCGTAGAATTAGCAGAGCAGGGAAAAAGAGCTGCAAGTAAGTATTTTAAGAAGGGAGTAAAGCTTCAAGCTTATTACATAGAAAATGATAACGCTCATAGAGTTTTGAATGTTAACCTTATTCATTACGATAAGAGTGAGCCAACGAAGATTAGTGACATTTTGCAGCAAGAGAAAGATATTAAAGAACTGAATATCTATTGCAATAAAAAACATGAAATACACGCTCATCGAGAAGGTAAGAAAAGACATTATAAATTTAAAGAGGGCGCAGATTATGAAATGACAAGCACTTGGCCTGTAAAGGATGAGTTCGGGAATGTTTCAATTTGTACCATGACTATGAATGTAAGTAGCGATGGCATAACTGAAATACTAAAATTTAATGGTAAAGATTTTGTGCTATCGGAGGAGATCTTAGAATTAATAAAGCAAAATGATGAATTATATATTCAAGGTCTCTCCTTATGTGATGCTGTAAGGAAATCACTAGAAAAGGGTAAGACTGCTGATGTTGTACCTACTGCTAATAATAATTTGCAAAGCGAATCTATAATGGCCTATCAAGATAAGGAACCAGAGGGGAAATTAGACCCTAAAGTTGATGCTGACAATAGCCTTCCTCCTTCTTCTATTAATAGCAATGTATTAATTCAAACGGAAGTTAAATTACAACAGATTGCAACTCAGACAGAAATTGATTTACAACACACTGAAACTCAGACGAAAATTGACTCACAACAAATTGAAACTCAAACGGAAGTCAATTTACAGCACACTGAAACTCAGACAGAAGTTGCTTCACAACAAATTGAAACTCAAACGGAAGTCAATTTACAACACACTGAAACTCAGACAGAAGTTGCTTCACAACACATTGGAATTCAAACAGAAATTAACTCACAACAAATGGATGAATTGATTTTAAATAATCAGACGCTGTCCAAAGAAAACGTTGAACTGAAGCAAGAAATGTCAAATTTGAAAAAAGAAACTGTTGAATTGAAGGAAGAAAAGTCTGATTTAGAGGACAAGCTTGATCAGTTAAAACACTTGAATAAGAAGATGAATGAAAACCTAGAACAGCTTTTAAAACAAGTATTAGGTTTGCAAAAGGAGTCATCAGAATCGAAAGAGGAAACCCAAGAATTAATCAATAAGTTAAAAAATGCTGAAGCTGAAGCAAAAGGAAAAGAAGTGAATAAGAAATTTGCAGAAGCTAAGCAAAGAATTGAAGAATTAGAGAAACAGACTAGTGATTTACAAGGTAAACTTGAGAAAAAGGAGCGAGAATTCAAGGCAAAAATAGATGCAATGTGCAAGAAGTTGACGCAGCTTGAAGAAAACCTGAAGAGGAATGAGGAAGAATTTAAAAGTGTGGATGAAGAAAAAAGAAGGCTAGAGGACAAGCTGAAAATTGTTAATGCAGGAAAGAAGGAATCAGAAGACAAATTAAAAGAATTTGAAGAATGGATAGACCAAGTAGTACACATAATGGAGGAAAATGAGCAGTTTATAAGCAATTTAAAACGTCAAATGCAAGGGTTGGAAAATGAGCATAAAGCACAACAGGAATCTTATGAACAAGAGATAGACGAACTAAAATGGAAAGTTGGAAAGTCAGAAAATAGGCGCGATGAGTTAAAAAAGTATGTAGCATCAACATTAGAATCCATGAATAGAGAGCACGAAGATCATGTTGATGGATTGGAAGAGGAATTTAATGAACGGAGTGAAATCATTGGAAACAAAGTTTGGGAAGTTGAAGATCTGAAGAGCGAATTACAAAACAGTGAAAAAGAGTTTTTTCGTGATCAAGTAAAAGAGTTAAGTGAAGAAATTTATCCACCTAATGATAAATCAAGAGAGGACAAGATCTCCAGTGATCATGCAAAAAATATTATACTCTAACGGGAGACATTTTCAATGAGCCTGATAATGTTCCACGAAAGAAGAGAAAATTATCCGGATCTTTCAGCCTTGATAGCACATATTATAGCGATGAGGAGAATTGTGATAATGATTTATCTTTCAACATAAGTCCTATAAGTTCTACTGAGAAGGTAGCAGAGAGTAGATGTAGGGAGGCATTATTGTGAAGATAGTTGTGCAAGAGAAATACTTAAGTGAGGTGCAAAAGGTCTTTTGTGTTGATAATAATTTAAAATCTATAGTAGACTGAAAAAGATTATTAAATTATAATATAACATATGATAAAAGACGAGAAATCGAAAACAATTTTTGAAGTGGAAGGGGCAGTAACTGCTTTACTACCTGCAGCAGAATTCAGAGTGAAACTGGACAATGAACATGAGATTATCTGTCATGTATCAGGGAAAGTGAGAAGAAGTAAAATACGCATCATTATAGGGGATAGGGTGTTAGTTGAGATGAGCATTTACGATAGGAATGCGAAAAAAGGTCGGATCATTAGAAGGCTTAAAGGTACAAGTGACAGAACGATCTCTAAATAATCTTATTCTTGCTTCATCATCGAAAAGGCGTATAGCTTTACTAAAACAAATAAATATTGAGCCAGGTTTAATTTTGCCAGCAGACATAGATGAAGCCCCTTTAAAAAAGGAACTTCCGAAGGATTACTCAATCCGTATGGCAAAAAGCAAAGCTGAGAAAATACAAAGTTTAAATCCAAATTATTTTGTGCTTGGTGTTGATACAGTTGTTGCTTGTGGTAGAAGAATATTGCTCAAAGCTGAAAACGTTGAGCAAGCAGAAAAATGCATCCGCTTGTTATCAGGAAGAAGGCATAGAGTATACACCAGTGTGTGTCTATTAACTCCCGATCAATCTAAACAACATATTAGAACTGTGGTTACAATAGTGAAATTTAAACGTCTCAGTGAACAAGAAATTAAGTATTATTTAGCATCAGAAGAGTGGAAAAATAGGGCAGGGGGATGCAATATACAAGGCCTTGCTGGAATGTTCGTATTGTTCTTACGCGGCTCCTACTCTTCCGTTATAGGGTTACCATTACATGAAACCTATTGTTTGCTAAGCAATTATTTTAACCTCAATTGGGAATGTTCAAAAAAGTATGCGCGTCAAGTTAAGGGAAAATGAGCAAATTTAGTGCACTCAAAGTTGATATTCTTGTTTTTCTGTATTTGTCTTTTAAGGAAAATTTTGACCAGGTTGAGGTGAGTTTTTTGAGGAAAATTTGTACCTTACTGACGTAATATAGAGCTCAATAAGATGTGTATTCATTTTGAATTATAGGTAAACCTTAGCTATAGAATATAGATCAGAAGTGACAGACCTTGAAAAAAGGCATAACATTCTTAATAAACGTAAAAAGCTTTATGAAGATCAGAATTGGAGTAATAGGCTGCTTAGGCAGAATGAGCAAGAAAATACTCAATGAATTAATTACAAATACCAAAGTGGAAATAGCAGGTGCTGTTGCCCGTTCGAGCAGTAAGTACATAGGCTTAGATATTGGACCAATTATAGGCTGCAGTTCCAATCTAGGAATTAAAGTTACAAGTTCTATTAGTGGCATATTTGAGTCATCTGACGTTGTAATAGATTTTACAACTAAAGAATGTATGTTAGACTGCCTTAAAGCAGCTGTAAAATTTAAAACACCGCTGGTTAGTGGCACAACTGGAATAGAAGGTGTCGATTTGAAAGAATATGCTGCTGAAGTTCCAATATTATGGTCAGCAAATATGAGTGTTGGGGTTAATGTGTTGCTGAAATTGGTAAAAAAAGCTGCTGAGCTTTTAGGTAATGAATATGACGTTGAGATTTGGGAAATGCATCATAACTTAAAAAAGGACTCACCATCTGGAACAGCTATGGAACTTGGCAAAACAATTGCTAACGCTTCAAGAGTGGATTTTCAGTCCAATCAATATCTACATAGCGGTTCAAACATAAGAAAAAAGGGGGGAATAGGTTTTGCAGTATCTCGTGGAGGTGGAGTAATAGGAGATCACAGCGTGATGTTTGTTAATTCTGATGAACGGATAGAACTAAACCACAAAGCAATTGATCGCACAACGTTTGCTAGAGGAGCTGTTCAAGCAGCAGTATGGCTATACGAAAATAAAAGAGAAATTCCGGGGCTCTATTCAATGCAGGATGTGATATGAGCAATACACGTGCCTCTGTTAAAGATTTAAATCTCTGGTACGGCTCTAAGCAAGTTTTATTCGATATAAATTTGGATATTTATAAGAAAAAAGTTACTACTTTTATCGGACCATCCGGGTGCGGTAAATCGACATTTTTGCGTTGTTTTAATCGTATGAATGACTATGTACCAGGTTGCAAAACTGTTGGTGAATTAGATATCGATGGGCTGGGTGATATATATTCACGCGATATGGATGTTGTGCTACTTAGAGCAAAAGTTGGCATGGTATTTCAAAAGCCCAATCCTTTTCCAAAATCAATATATGACAATGTTGCTTATGGACCAAAACTGCATGGTATGGCGAAGGATAAGCAAAAATTGAATGAGATGGTGGAAAATAGTTTAACTAAAGTTGGCTTATGGAAAGAATTAAAAGACAGATTGCAAGATAGCGCACTCAATTTATCCGGTGGCCAACAACAGAGGCTATGCATCGCTCGCGCAATTGCAGTGAAGCCAACTATTTTATTAATGGATGAACCGTGCTCTGCTCTTGATCCGATGGCAACCAATGCAATCGAAAATCTTATACAAGAGCTGAAATTAAGATTTACTATAATTATGGTGACTCATTCAATGAAGCAAGCTAAAAAGTTATCTGATAGTGTAATTTTCTTTCATAATGGCAGAATTGTTGAGTCTGGAAGCACTCAAGAAATATTCGAAAATGCCCAATCTCCCTTAACAAAAGAGTATATCCTGGATCATTAAATTTCTGCAATCAAAATAGCTTGGCTACCTTAAAAAATGTATCCGTATGCTGTATCTGTCGTGGGAATGTTCAAAAAAGTGTGTCAAACCGCATTTTTCAGTTCAACTCAATTTTCAATCTATCTGGAAAGAAAATATCAAGTTGAGACATAGTTAAAGCCCAATTAGGCAGAGCCGTAGCCCATTTTTGCTCTGCCTTTTTATAGCACAATATACCTGTTTGTACAAGCTAGTAAATGAGCCCTTGGTTTTAGTGAATTTTCTGATCTGTCTATGCAGCTCCTCAATTGGATTTGTGGTGTAAATTAGCCTCCTAACCGGACTAAAATACTTAAAATAGCCGGATCCAATTGTTCTGCCACGATTTTATAACCAAAGGACACTTTTCTCTCCATAATTATTTCTGACTTTTTAGTTCAGTTTTTAACCATTCTTTCCTTAACTTAATGGCAGCGAACCTTAGGATAAACAGGCGAAGTAATTTTTTACTGAATTTTGTTTTAGCTATCAATCAACCGAAGCTCAAATATCTTGACATTTATTTAATGTTGCTATATAATAGCTATGTATATTTTGTGTACTATAGCAATAAAATTACCTTGTAATAGGTGTATTGGACCCGAGGGCAGTACTCGGCGCCTCCACCATGTTTTTTAATTTATATGGGGGCGAATAAGGATCGACATGCATAGTAAAGATGGTAGCTTTGCTCGGTTAGACACCACCGCTAAGAGTTCATAATTTAAATGCAAACGATAATTTTGCTGCTGAAGACAATGTTGCAATAGCTGCTTAATTTAAGCACTATAACTTCATTGCTATAAGCACGGTTCAGGGAACGCCGGGTAACAGAAGTTCCCCAAAAATTTACGTATGTGAAAGTTGTATGGAGCAAACAGATTACAAAAAATTGCTTAATTCTGTTAAGTTTCAAGTTATCAAAAAAACTTTAGATGTTATATCAGGTAATGGTTTTACCCCTCACTTAGAAATATTATTTTTCACGTATTTTAATGGTGTGATCATGCCAGATCGTTTGAAAAAGTCATACCCTACTCAAATGCTTATCATATTACAGCATCAATTCTATGATTTAAAAGTTTCTGAGGATAAATTTAGCGTCAGTTTGAGTTTTCAAGGAAAACAAGAGCGAATTACTATACCGTTTTTTGCTATTAGTGAGTTTCGTGATAAAATTTCAGGAGATGTTTTAATATTTGACAAAATCAGTATCGATTCTGATAAAGAATACAAAAGTGAAAAATGTACTGAAAAATTATCAAACGGTAGTATTATATCCATAGATCAACTGCGTGATAAATAGTTACTCATAAAATGGTTTGCATAAGTTATCTAGCAGTGCAACTAAACAAATACAAAAATCAAAACGTTGCGGTTTTTGGTCTTGGTAAAACTGGTTTATCCGTCATTAACGCTCTAATAAAGAGTGGTGCAAGAGTATATGCATGGGATGATCATGAAGAGCAAATAGCAAATGCAAAAATGATGAATAAAAAATGTAATTTTATTCATCCCAAGGAATACAATTGGCATGAGATCAGTGCATTGGTTTTAAGCCCTGGAGTGCCAACAGAGCCACATTGGATAGTAAAACTTGCAAGGAGATTTGATTGCAAAATAAAATCAGACATTGAGCTATTTCTTGAAGCTAAAACTACAAACCAGAAGGTAATAGGCGTCACAGGAACAAATGGTAAATCAACCACTACATCACTAATAGGGCACATATTAAAATCTGCAGGGAAAAAAGTAGCTATTGGTGGAAATTTAGGCGTTCCTGTTTTGGATCTAGAAAGAGATGCAGAAATTTATGTAATCGAACTCTCCTCTTTTCAATTGGAGTTGATGAATGAAATTAACGTGGACATTTCAGCACTGCTCAATATTACACCAGATCACATAGATAGGCATGGAAGTATGGAGAACTACATAGCAACTAAATTAAAACTGATAAACGGTAGTGAGGTTGCCGTAATAGGATGTGACAATGAGATTACTGCTGATATATTCAACAAATTCACTGGAGACAAAATTCCAATCTCAGTAACATATTCCCCGATGTCATTCCAGCGCGTGACGCTGGAATCCAGAAAAGAAAAACCATTGCCAACTACTCAGATGACAGAGGGTGGTGCAAGAGATCTAATATCATTGGCAGGTAACAATTTGCTTGATTATAGTGAACAGATTACTGGTATAGATCGAAATTATCTGGATCCCAGTGTCAGCTACTTGGATGACAAAAGGGACACTGGGATCCAGAAGATCTCGTTAAAACTAGAGAATCATAGCTTATCAGTAAGCGACGTGAAAATAAACCTAATATCCAATGCAGAAAACATAGCAGCCGCATATGCCGTATGTAAGCTACTTGGAGTAGATAGCAACACTATTATCAATGGAATCAAGTCCTTTTCAGGACTGAGGCATAGGAATGAACCGCTCGGCAAAATAAGAAATGTGTTTTTCGTGAACGATAGCAAAGCAACTAATGCAAAGTCGAGCGAAAAGGCGATCTTATCTTATGAAAACATATATTGGATTGTTGGTGGAAAAAGTAAAGAGGGTGGAATAGAATCATTAAGCAAGCATTTCACAAGGATTAGAAAAGCTTTTCTTATTGGAGAATCAACCGAGGCTTTTGCAAATGTTATGGAGGATAAAGTAGATTTTGTGAAATGTTGCAATCTAGAAGATGCATTCAGATTGGCTTTTGAAGAGGCCTTAAATAGCACAGAAGAAGTAACAATATTACTTTCTCCCGCGTGTGCTTCTTTTGATCAATGGAAAAATTTCGAGGAACGCGGCGAAGCATTTTGTAGAATGTTTGAAAATCTCAGGTACAATCACACATGCTGTTTAGTATAATGTTGCGTGGAACAAAAGTTAATAATAGATAAGCTAATTAGGGTTATTCCATTTGAAGGGATAAGCGATGAAACCCTATTAAAGGTGTGCACTGACCTTAATCTAGCTAATAGCTTTTGCAAATTTCAGAATGGAATATATAGCGCTTTGGAGTACATAGCAGAGGACTTAAATAGCTCAATGGAAGCTGAACTAAGAAATTCTAATTTAGAAGATATGAAAGTGCGAGAGCGAGTAAAGTTAGCTATTCAAATACGCCTTTCAAACTACGCTAAGCTACCGAATTATAGAGAACTTTTAAAAAATGTTTTATCATTCTCTGTATCACCAAAAAATACATATTTTTCTAGTAAACTTTTATATAGAACTATTAGCGCGATTTGGTATGGCATTCATGATCAATCAACAGATTTTAACTACTATACAAAAAGAGCAATATTAGCTGGAGTGTACTTAAGTACGATACTTTTTTTTATCAATGATTATTCAGAAGATTTTGCGGATACTTTATCGTTTCTTGATAAACGTATCAACAATGTCATGACATTTCAAAAATTCAAAACTCGCTTAAAAGGAATCATAGGAAATTTCTTATAAGCTTTTCATCATACTGGTTATTCATATTTATATTCTCTTGTTTTTTTTTGATCTTTATGTTAAAATAACTAAATATTCATTAACGATAAAATGAAAGTTATTTATCATACCAATGGTAATATCAAGCCAGGAGAAAATACAAAACACGTGATAAACTTTTTTGGAGTACTTGGGTGTATTAAGGTTAATGCACTCGGTAAAAATGCACCTGAGAGGCAAGAAAGTAAGTTAGTTAAGCATTATTTTGACTATCCTTATTTTTCTAGAATTGTTAACTCACAACTCTTCCAAGAAGAATTGAACGATGAAGAAAAAAAATTCAATAGGAGAATAGTATTACTATGGTTATGTTCTGCTATATTGTCCACTGCTTCTATTGTGTCGTTATACTTGGCATACCAGAATCAAAAATCAAAAAAGGTACTTACAGGGTTAGCTTTTGCATCAGTAGTGCTATCAATTTTGGCTACCATATGTTTTATCGTACTTTGCCTATGGATGCTTTTTGACTTTGTTAAGGAAAGGTTCGTTGTACATAGAATCAAAAGCTTTTTGGAAAATGAAGTCAGCCCTGAGTGGATAAAGCGTTACAAAAAAGAACTTGTAGGTGATGATAAGGAAGTGGATGCAGAAGCTCACGATCAAGAGTTAGGAGAAAATAAAGATATAGAAGATATTGTAGAGTTCCTCTTGGAAAGAAAGAAAATTGTAGCGCTATATGAATTTCTAACAAACGGTGAAAAGTTGGTTCAAGCTGGAATGGCAATGGTAAACATGTTACTTGTAAAAGGTGTGCGTCCAAACGATATAATTTTGGATACTAACTCTCTTGGAGGAGGAATTGCAGCAGAAGTTTTAAAAAGGTTTGAAAAGCAAGGGATTTATTTAACGCTAATTCATAGTAATTCTTATAGCTCGCTTAAGGATGCAACTAATAACTTTCCTCATGGGGTAGGGAATTTTTTCATGAGACAGCTTCCTGCAAAGTTCTTGAATTTTTGGTTTAGTCGTTGCGGATTGGAATTTAATTCACGAGAGATTATAGAGAATACAAAATGTCCTGTATTGATTGTTGGTAGAAAAGGTGATACTGTAATTCCACAGGAAGCACAACTCGTTGGTAAACTTCCAGATTCATCCACATCTGAACGGTTTAGATGGAATATAGTACTTGAACACGATCCTCAAAACACGGAGTGTAAGAGCAAAAATATTCATGCTGATCATAAAGAACATTTAGTTTATCGTGAGGATAACGATAATGTGATAAAGTGTGAAGAAAAAGAAAATCAATTCATTAATGACGCACATAAATATTTAATAGACTCTGAATTTAATAAAAATTTTGATCTAGGGAAGTACAGAAAAAGTGGTTTCTCTGGAAAATTGACGGAAATAGAGCTGAAATCCATCAATGAAAAGTATATGCAAGTTTAAGCTAATAGAGAAAGAAAAATTATTCTTGCTATACCGTAGGTGCGTTCCAAGATTATACTAAAGTTTTTATTGCACTCAAAACCTTCGTTTTTCCTAATCTCTAGAATTATCAATGCATCATCACTTAACCAGCCTGAGTGAGCTAGTCCATTCAACGTTGATTCAACTAGATTGCTATTGTAAGGTGGGTCTATAAAAACTACATCGCACTTTGAAATAGGTTGTGGCAATTTGTTAGCACTGCAACAAATTAGCGTGATATTGTCTGTAATTCCAAAATCTTCTGCTGTTTTTTTAGGCAGTTGCAAATTGTAATAATCTGAATCCACCATGAATGCATGTTTAGTGCCGCGAGAAAGCGCTTCAAATGAAAAAGAGCCACTTCCGCAGAACAAATCAAGTACATTCAAGTTATAAATAGGTTTTCTTGAGGAAAGTATACTAAATATTGCTTCTCGGACAATACTCATAGTTGGTCGTGCAGCTAAATGCTTACCTGTAGTTATTTTTCTTCCGCGATATTTGCCTGCAATGATGCGTAGCATACTAAATAAGCTCCAAAATAACTAATTATTTTATACTATATGATTAATGTCAATATGACTTTAGCAGTTTAATAGAGAGAAGCTATCGAGTTGCTTGTAAGAAAAACACAAGACTCATCAGTTATTTTTTTTTGATTTGCCTGTTGCATTTATTGCTTGACCAATCTCATCTTGTAAATCACCATAACTATCTCCTTCATCGTGATTGATCCCTTCAATTCTGCTTTCTAATTCTAACTTAATTATGGTGTTGATTTTATCTATATCATCTAGGAAGCCTTTACATTCTTCATTACTATATTCCTCACCAGATGCTTTTTTTTCAATAAATAGGTTTTTAAATCCTGCTAGATCAGAATTCTGATCGGTATTTAGTACAACATTTCTCTCTATGAAGCTAAGGTCTGATAGCAATAAACTAACCTCTAACAGATCCTCACTTTTCACGCTTTTAAGGTCTTCAAGGCTTTCTAAAATACTAAACACCTTAAGCCTTTCTTGCGCAATTTCTTGGTCTTCCTTATCAAATTCAGACAATAAACCATGATTATCTACAAATTTCTCACTCAAAGCTTTATTTAACCTAGTGAGGTCGATATTGTTGTCCGGTGTGTTATCTAATAGTAGATCTACTCTCGCCCTACGCGCATTTAAAATGTCGTCGTAGTCATTTAACTTTATGTTGCCATCATCGTCTTGCTGCAATTTATAATAATCAAGGCCTTTGAAATTTTTATTAGTCTTCATCTTCAATCCTCTTCTCCTTTTGCATCTGGTTTCCTCATTGGTTCCGGTAATTTCCTTCTGACCGGTTGATCAAGCTTGTCTTTTTCTGGTTCTCTCTTGCGTCCTATGGTGTAATCATGAAGCTTATTCAAGAAATCTTGCCTATGCGATTTTGCTCTACAGAGCAGATTACCTTGGTAACCATCTTTTTCTCCTGTACGGTGGCTAACTCCTATAGAATCAAGGCCATGCTCCCAAGTAAATTTCATAGCATCTTCTATTGTATAGCCCACATGTGATCCTACATACCCTTTGTAATATTCTAAATATCTATCAATTCTTCTATGCGCAATATCTTCTTTATCAACTCCAAATGCCCTGTAGATCTTTTCCTCAAGTTTATCAACGTCATTTTTAGGTGATGTTGCAAATTTTGTTGCTTCAATAGTAGCACCTACAAATTTACGTGGCACATCAATAGCGTATTTCAGCACTCCTCCAACTCTTGGTACTCTCCCCAGCAGATTAGCTGCACCTCCGGCTAATCTATCCGGTAAATGAGTAGCCCAACTGCCTAAAGACTCAAGTCCTCTACCAGCAAAATTTTGCCACTGCTGTTTGAATTCTTCCATTATGCCAACCAAAGGCGATGCTTCATACATTCTAGATATATTGTAAACGCTGAATCCACCACCAGCTATACTTGAGCCCATTTGTTGTACGAACTCGCGTAAAGAGAACATTAAAAATGAAAGCAGGAATAATACAAAGATTTCCCCTGCATTGATTAAATAACCTCTCTGTATGTCTTGCACCCTTTGGTAATCACTATTTTCTTGATAGTTTTTGCAATCCTCACAATCTGTATAATTTTTGCAATCCTTACAATCTTTACATTTCTTACAGTATTCACTGTTGGGATCCTTATATAACTTGCGCAAATCCTGTAATCGGCAATGTGGATCTTTTCCAATAATATCCTGCACCAAAGACTTTATCTCTCTTTTTAGATCTGGTCTTATGGTACCTTTTCTGTAGTTATCCACTATTTCCCTATAATTTTTACATTTTTCTTCATCTTGCTGAGATTGACAGTAAAGCTCTGTTATTTTACTATTCATACCACCTATCTTTTTGTCTATATTGTTGATCAACAGTAGAATATCAGCTTTTTCTGATGCATGTGATAAACTATTTGTTAAGCGTACTAGATCTTTTGCTCTACAGTCATTCTTCACTATCATATCACTTTCTGCAATATAATGGTCTGCTGGATTCTTCTCAGTACCAGGAATTGGGTTAAAGAAAGGATAATCTATATAACGAAACCCTTTTTCAATGTAATCAGGTGGAAGAGGGATATATCCAGCGCCGCCAGTAAATTTTATTGTACCACCTTCTCTGCTTATCTTTTCTATGCCTTCTATGCTTTTGTCTATGTTAAGTGAAGAAGCTTCTCCAAGAGTGTAAGGTACAAAAATTTGCCCTGGAGTCCAACCAAAGTACTGCTTATCAATGATGCAAAAACCGCCAAACACCCATTTTGGAGCACATAACCTTACCTCGAACCATTTATTGTAGCATACAGTGAAACCTAACTGCCTATAAAAGGTGTTCATTATCATTGAAGCTAACAATGACAAGAGAGCAAATATCATAATCGACTGTAAACAAAAGCTGATGCAGAATTTTATCCAACCTTCAAATAGACTTTTCAGCGGTGAAAATAAAATAGAAATTAGAAACAGTGGCATAATGGCTATAAGAAAAGCTATACCCATAAAACCAGAGAGAAATATTATGTAAGCATATAAGCACAGCAAGAAGTATAGCACAATCCCTATGAAAATTGCCGGTATCATAAGAAGGCTTGCCCACATTTGGTAATGCAAAAACGCTGCAAACTTTTTCCAAACAGAATAAGCAAAAAACTTATTGAACATGTCCTCCATGAAGCTAAACAACTTAATATGAGCAGTTTCATCTCCTTGAGCAATACTTCCGGTGTTCATGTTGGGAGCAAAATTAGTAATTATACTTATCAGTTGTTCAAGACCTTTAACGAATAAAACAAGAAAATGATCATAGAAAAACTTAAAACTTCCAGGAGATATAAGCACTATCACTAGAGTGATTTTCATCATTCTGATGAGCATATCATGCTTAGTCTCTTGTATCATGCCAAAAAGATAAAGAAGCGATGAAATCATTACAAATAGAACAAGCAAGGAAAGAACAAAATTGTGAAAGCTCGTACTTTTTTCAGCTATATTTTCGAACATAGCTTGTGCAACTGCAGGATCATTGCTATTAAAATGTTCTTTGCAATTTTTGTTAATCAATAATACACATTTTAGATAATGATAAACTTCATTGAAAAATCCAAAGGTACCTGGTTTTTGTACTCCACCCAAAAACTCAAAAGAGTAGCCGCCTACATTATCTAGATAATATCTATCTAATATTTTTACATATATTTTCCATCCCTTTTCTAACTTCAACTCATTACAATTTCTGTCCTTTAATTTAGTGTTATCTCTGTCTAAAGTAAAAAATCCATTGTCGCCCTCTGCTGTGGAGTTATAACCTAGATGTACAGTAGGATATTGAGGATCGCGCATTAACTTTAGATTTTCGTTAGGATCATCTTTCCCCGTTTGAAACAAAAGATAAGCACCATGACCATTGGTAAACCAACATGGAGCACCACGTGATACTGTATTTGCGCTATCATCTTCATTAATGCACTTGCAATTTACAGTGCAACTTGCATTAGGCTTACTTGAAAATTTTTGTATGCTAGGTTTATAATCATTACAAACTAAGTGAAAGTCAGGTAGACTATTATCACCTGACTTGCCTTCAAATTTAGTTGCATATTTTAACTGCTCCAAGCTTTGTAAGGTATAACTGCCTTTTTTAGATTCCTTCTTGTTATTATTACTCCAAGATGTCCATGCACCATTCACTCGCACTTTTAAACTATCTCCATTGGTTTCGAGTCCGGTATCCTCCCACTTCACCACTTGGTTATGGTGAAAACCATAATTAATTTCACCAGTTTCAGGATCAATAACTTCTCCATCTCCTGGAATAAACGCATCGTGGTCGCTTGAAAAATGAGCGCTTACTGCAATAGTTTTAGGACCAAAATAGTCGGCAGATATGCACCTTGGAAAAGGCATATCGTTTTTACTACAACCTGTGATCAGCACATAAGCTGCAAGAAGTAATACTCTAAACCAACATTTGCCTAAACGTGATTGCATATCTAAACTTTTTCCAAATACAGAATAAATTTCTAAAACTTTACTTAAAATATCTTTTTAATTAGTTACTCCATAATATCATTTATATCTTACTCCTTTCAATTTCCTTCCTTGTCTTTAGCTTTAGTACTAGGATCACTTCTTATTGTTTCATCAAAACCTTTTTGCTGATCTGGTTGTTTTAGTACTTCAGGTTTAGGGCTTTTAGAGTTTCCACCCATTGTTTTACCAGAACTTTCTTGCTTACCTGATTGCTTTGGTGTTTCAGATTTAGGGCTTATGGAGTTATCCTTCACTTCAACTTTTGGTCGATCTTTACCCACTTGTTGCTTGATGCCCTGTATCATATGCTGAGTCTTATCATCAAGGCCAACGGTTGACAGCATAGCTTGCGATGCGCTCTTAGCAACTTGACCAACACTGCCAGCAACCCCAAAACCAGAGCTGAATAGTGCTTGTGCCATAGTTTCCGATATAGAAACAAAAGCTTCCATTGCACCGGCAATAATTAAGTACATAAATGCTTGGATCAGATCTATGGGCAACGCTGCAAAGTGCCCACCAGCTCTTTCTCCGGTACTTAATGCAACATCAACATTAGTGCCAGGACTGTATCCAAGAGGCAGTATTGATTTCATCAGGCATAGATCATACGATAAGAAATTTACGCTAATTAAACATTGATAGCATGCAGAAAAATTTGTGAGATTGTATAGAACTGAATACATCAACTGATTTAAAAGAGATAAAGATGAAAATAAAATAACTGGTTGTACTGCAACGTGAGCCAGCGTTTTTATCCAGTTATCAAACAAGGGTTTAGTCTTTTGAAATAGAATAAATACGATAAATAAAGGTGTTAATGACAGTAAAAACGCCACTAGAACAGTAGATATTACATATTTAAACGTAGCGCTAATAATGCATTTTAAGAACATAAAAGTAGCGTAGAGTATTGCCAAAAATGCAATAAAGCCAAAAGGACCAGAGAGCATCAACGATAAAAACTTTAACCAAGTTTCTGTTGTGAATAATACTCCTGCTGTCAAGTCTAAGAATGCAAATTTTCTCCCCCCTTCCCCTATATAGCCAGAAAAGCTATCAACTAAATAAGTGCTACCATCTATAAAAAGTCTGGATAAAGTTGTACCAAAAAGTTCCCAGCTTCTATCGCTAAAGGCAAAAGCTATAAATGCTATCTTGAACATTCTTACAATGAAATCAAATTTACTTAGCTGTATTGTTCCAAGCATATAGCCAACGACAGTAAATATAACGTATAGAGTAAGCAAAGCTCTTACTCCTTGAAGAAGACCTCTTGCATATCCTTTGTATGAATCTTTAACGCTGTCCCCAATTACTTCTTCTTTTATAAGTTTAAATACCCCGTTTACATTCGATGAAATAAAATCATTAATTTTTCTTTTGACAAATAAAGTTACTGTGTACTTATTATTTTCATAATATTTGCCATATTTGTCTGTAATATCACCTTTCTCTACATTGCTTACATCAATACCGAAATATATCTTCTTAGATTCTTCGTTCTGAAAGTGTTTTCCGCTTATTACATCTAATATGGTGTACTCATCTTTTCCGTTTATTCTTTCTCTCACTCCTACCACTTTGAAATCATTAGTTCCCACACCATGCAGATCTTTAGGTGGCTCATCACCCAAATACACATACAGTTTTTCGCCATTAATGTATTCACATGATCTAGTGACTTTAACATGGTAACCGCCCCTATTAGCTTTATAGTGACCATAATCTGCAATAGCGAGCATCACACTACTACCAGATGTTACATTTTTTACTGTATAGTCACTATTTAATTTCAGAGAAAAATCCTCAAAATTATCACTAATTTGCGAACACACATTATCCTTTCTTGCACCTACTTCATTATCTGGAAGACATTGCATACCTTTAGCAGTATCTTGATCATCAAGATCACCAATTTTTGCAACAAGAGCCTCAGCCCAGGAAATATCTTTTTCAGTGTTTGATGTAAAATCAACGTTAATCTGCTTGGGATCCCCTTTATTTTCTTCTATCTTCTTAAGCTTATCTTCAACTTCTTTAAGGTGAGAATACATATCACATTTGTCGTTTTCATTATCATATTTTTTGTATCTTATAGAAGAGACACGGTTTTGTTCTCCCGCTTGACCTGAACCATAGTTCCATATACCCTTCTTAGTATAGTATATATTTTGATGGTAACAGTTAAGCTCATAGGAGGAGTACTTTTTTCTCTCATCAAGACTACAGTTTTTTCCATCACATAACTCGTTCAATCCTATTTTAGCGCGGCGTAAATCAAGTAGCGAACCATATATCCATGGTTTGTTGTCTTCAATATAACCTTTATTAAAATGTACCTTATTATCATATGGAGTGTACCCATTGCCAACTAGCACTTTACTTTCCTTTGCTTTTGTTTTATCAAGAGGTAAAAATTTTATTTTATTTCTCTTTCCATCCTTGCCCTCACAAAAAAATTCCTCTCCCTCTTGCTTGCTAACATTCAATATTTCACTTGCTGACACTTTTTCACCTCCTTCTTCAGCTCTATAACAATTGTCATCAAAACTGATGCCTTTCCCTCCTGGATTGTCATAATCAATTGTTATTTTTCTGGGAACTAAGCTAAAGCTTAACTTATCACCAGGACTTACTTTAATTCCAGTGTCCACATAACGTCTATTGCTGCCAAATCCTTTACCACCGCACAATTCGTTTTCATTTACGCCTTTTTCATCAACGCCATAATTATTAGGCACATCGTTAATATTTGCAGCTTTACTATAATTTGGTTCTGAGCCATCAGCACAAAAGCTAGCTGGCACAAGTACTTTCCTTGGATTTTTGTCTTCTTTAAAAGGGCAAAAATTTACTGATCCATCGAGGGTGAATTTGATTTCCTCACCCTTACTAATTACTTGACCAGAATCAACCCAATGAATTTTAACTTCTTCACCAGCTTTATGAACTGGAACATCCACGTTAACACTAGTGTTTCTGCTCTGCAACCCAGGTTCGACACAATCCATGTTACAACCAGTGATTGCAAGACACAGTATCAACAATAGTGATCTTTTACTTATCATTGCTGTCTTCCTGGTGGTGGTATCTGAGGCGTTGACCTTTGAGTCCCTTGTGGTATTTGAGGTCTTGACGTACCTGACTGTTGAGAAGCACCTCCTCTTTCTCTTCTTTGAACGCTTTGTTCATCTAACCCTACTATTCCCATTAAGCTTTGTTGATATTGTCCCCCAGGTTCGTTTTGCACATAAACACCAACCAACGAGTCAGATATTGTCGAAGAAGCTTCAACTAAAGCTTTCATAGCGTGTCCCAAAATAACAAAAGCCATCATAGCGGTAATATTAGGTGTATATTTGGAAGCATAACCATAAAAAATACAAGGGTTAAAAATCTTTAAGTTAATACTAAGTATACACGTAGAGCAGACTTCAAAATCAAATACTGAATATATGATATAATCCATAACCTGACTTATCAGTGATATAAAAATTAAAAGGACCACTGGATGAATCGCAAATCTTGCTAAATTGCTAACCCAGCTGTGAAACATCTTCCTAGTATACGCAAATAAAAGACAAATAATAAAAATAGGTGCTAAAGAAAGCAATAACGCAACTATTGCTATAGATGTAATAAAAGAAAACAAGGCATTAAAAATAGATAAGCTCACTGTGATTAAACCCCAGATCACCAAGCAAAAAGATACAATGCCTAAAGGGCCAGAAAATATAAGAGACACTATTAACAACACTGAATGCGATGACAAGAACCTATTGAGCGGTAAATCAAGAAACTCAAAAACATTTGAAGTAGTGCCTCTAAAATTTGCTATTTCTATTAGTTGTTTTGGAGTGTTAATAAATATAGAGAATGCATTGTTATAAAAAAAGTCCCAGCTATTATCCTGCAATAGCTGGGCGATGACTCCTATCTTTACGCATATAATTAAAAACTTATATATAGAAATATGAGTTAATCCAAAAAAGTAGTAAAGGGTATATAAGGTTATGTATAATACTAACAGCGATATTATCGTGGATCTAATGGTATTTATTTTGCTTGATTTTATAAAACTTTCGTAAAGAAACTTTACAGGACTAGTATCAGAATGAATTGCGTTAGAGTCTTTATAACTAGAACCAAAAAATGCAGTTTTCACTTTTTCATCAAAGAAATTATATATTGCACTAAAAGTTCTTGTAGGTGGCTCTTTAGTTGTTAGGTTAATGCTAAACTGACCTTCATTTTTGTAATCGCAGCCATGGTCTCTTATTCCGTAATATATGGTGCCTGTTTTGTCTTTTAATTTTCCTTTCAAGTTTTCCATGCTGATATCTACAGATATATCCGCTTGGTTTTCACCAGGCTTATGTTCAGGAAGTTTGTCAGAGACGCTTATATACAAGCTATTCTCCAGACTGTGGTTCTTTGTCACCCTTATGTTGTAACCGCCCTTGCCTTTAGTATTAAAGGTGAAAGTTAAATTCTCACCTTGGGAGTGATCCTTCTCCACTTCATAATCATAGTTAGTCCATGTATTGTCTTGCATATATTCAAAATTTTCTTTCTGCATTGACACTACCAATGATGGAATGTAAGTCCTTACTCCCTTTTCTCTTATACCATCCACAGCCTCCTCGATAGCTTTTCCTTTACTTGCTTCATCGTTACCAACAGCTAAAGCGTTAGCAAGGTCTCTGGCCACACTGCCACCATCTATAGTATTAGACTCAATCTGAACACAATTTTGACCAGAATAATAACATGTATTTTTACATGCAAGGTTTAAAAGGTACGTATCTATTTTGCTTTTCTGACTACTTGAAAGCGAGCTGCAGTCTATATCTTTTCCTTGTCGTTTTATAGAGTTAATAATATTTTCAATTTCCTTTTTTCTTTCATCTTGATCTAACTTCGAAAAATCTGAATCCCAGTACTCTCTTCCACTCAACCATTGCGCATCGCCTATTATATATTTATTAGGACATATCCCATCCTTGCCACCTTGGCATCTCTCTTGATTTAAAACATGTGCAAAATGTTCCGTTTCTTGCTCGCTACACTTTTCATCGATTTTCACATACCTGATTTTTGTCTCACTCTCTTTATCTTTACACACTTTACTTCCAATAACACTAAAGCTTATCGTATCGCCTTCCTTAAGTGCAAATGGTAATGTAACGCTATTTTTCCCAGGCCCAATTGCAAAATCTTCATACTGCTTAGGGCAAAAATTAACCTTACTAGGCACTATACCAATCTCTGTTACTCTTATTCTATCTGAGATATTAACACCGGAATCAACCCACTTCTGCTCTGTTGACACTATATCTAGTTTTTCACGCAAACCTGATAAATTTTCTGGCTTAATACAGTGATCCTCCCCGCATCCAGACAATAAAAAAAGCACCACAAAACTTATGCATAGCTTACCCAAGTTTTGGTTACTTAAACGTTTAAGCATCTGTTACTTACCTTAACTAGCATCACCGCCACCTTAGTTAATCTTTTCGCTGGAACCTTTACCACTATCTCCACCTCCTCCACCAATACCTCTTGCCTTCTTGACAGCCGCAGCAGCAGCTTGACCAACACCTCCAGCAGCAGCTTTGGCAGCAGATAAAGCTTTGCCCACCATTTGTCCAGGTGTATGACCTGAGCCAAGTGCTGCTCTATGGTTACCAGCAAGTTCAGCAGCCATGCCAGGAAGAATGTTTAAAAAGTGGTAAAAGAGGAATAATACTAAACACAATTTTAATAATTCTCCGATGAGAGAGCTGCCAAACTCCATGTATGTAAAGTCGAATAGACCAAGTATGCTGCTCTTTTTAAAGCTATAGTTTTGCATCATACATGCTAGAGTAGTTTCATTGTTATTACATTCTCCATCTTTCAATTTAAACCATTGTTTTTTGCTACCACCCGAGGCTTTTATTTTATCCTCATATTCCTTGTCCGACTCAAAGTTCAAATTTTTAAAATAAATTTTATCACATGCTATGAACATAAAGGACAAAAACGCAAAAAGGATAACCGGGTATAAGCTATAGGTAATCAACTCTTTCACCCAGCCTTCAAAATATCCTTTGGTGTGTTGGAATAAAACCATAGGAATGAACAAAGGTGATAAAATGATGATTACACTTAAAGCAACTAGAGATAAAATAAATACATAGCACAGCCACAAAATAACCATCATCAGCAAAATGGCCATAAATATAGCAACAAGAGCTATTAAAATCTGTCTACCAGCGAAAATAATACCAATCACCGAACCTGCAACTAACAAGACAGGAGCAGCGCCAAGCAAGACCGCTAACGTTGCAACACCTCCGGTACCAATTTTGCCACCAATTCCATCTAAAGGGGCACCTAAATAAAATAAAATTCTGCAATCAAGCCTATCCCAAGGTGCAAGGTAGCTGTAAGATATTTTCTTCCCATGACGCATGTATTCATAATCCCTACCTGCTTCATAATTACATATACCTTTACTTTCAGATGATGCCTTCAATACTATTTCTGACAGCCCATTAGAAAGTTTTGTCAAATACTCATAGCCCTGTTGCATGCCACTACCTGTTGCAAAGTAAATCACTAAAGCGAATTTAATGATCAACATGTACATTTCTTGTGGACTACGCACTCCGCCAGACATGGCTTTTATAGAAAACAGTATTAAAGCTAGAACCAAAACAGCAGTTACAGTGTTTTTCAACCTCTTTTGTGCTACAGATAAGAAACTGCCCTTGTTATGTCCATCTTTATCCTTAAGTGGGCTGCCACTTAAATCAATACCTGCAACTAAATTATCTAACGATTCCTTAATGCATTGCACTATCATAGAAGTCACGGGAATAGGAGCTAATGATTTACTCCCTGCCTGGTTATAACAAGCTTCAGAGACATACGAGCTAAAACAGCCTTTATTGTCGTAACCTACAAAAATTTTTCCTTCTCTTTCCTTATTTCTTATATTAATTTTATAGTCATTATCATTACCAATAGAAACTTCTTCTTTCCCTGTGCCATCTTTATTTTTGAATATCATCACAGATTTTTCACACATAGGAGCAATCGGGTCAGGTGGCAATTCCGTGCACCCCATATCAACCCCTTGCGGCCAAGGAGTCATTTCGATACCAAGCATTTTCACACTTGCTAACTCCACACATAATCTGCCCATTTTTCTTACTGCTTTGAATGTAGCTCCATGTATGGGTTCGCTCTGTCCTGCTTTGAGAACTTTACATTCCAGCTCACCATCAACCTTCGGGGACCATGACCCACCTTCATATCCAGTATCTTTCTCTCTTACATCAAAGTCTACATCACTAAAAATATGACCAAATGTCAAAGGATTTCGATGACATACTTCTATATATTCACTGTATTGCACACCGTTTTTTGGCCAGTAATAACTCTCTGTACTCTCCTGAACGTTAGAATTTAAGGCTTCTTTTTCTGCTCTTTTCCCGTCATAATCTTTTTTGTTCACGTCTTCCCGAGCTTTATTTTGCAAACAAGAAAAATATTCATCTTCTGTTTGGTAATTTTTATTGGTACAGCCACTATAACCTGTGTCTTCTAATTTAAAATTTTTGTATTCCCCATCATGACCACGTGCAACTGGGTGTTTAACAAAACTATGTTCACAAACAACAAGCCCTCCTATGGCTTTCCAGACTCCAACGATTGCAGCTATCATTCCAACGACAACAAGAGCAGTAAATAAACCAGCAGAAGAAACGATCAAAACAATGCCAGTAAATATTGCACCAACAGCAATTGCTATTCCAGCAAGTGCTGCAGCTGTTTTAAACGCTCCACAATCAGGGTTAGAGGCACGGCTAAAGCTGCCAGTAGAATTAAACCTGCTGACAAACTCTGTCTTGTCAGTACCACTTACTCCATCTGCAAGCACTGGATATGAGAGTAAAAAGTCTATATTTAGTAAAAATATCGCAATTAATAGCAATGACAGTTTAGTCTTAAACATTTTTTACCTTCTGATAAAATATAGGCAACCATACTTTTGGGTTGTCCCCAACTTCATTTAATATATCGTGTAACAATAGAACACTTTCTGCACGTCCGGATAATACGTTGATTATATCATCTAGGTCTTTTAAGTCTATCCTAGCTACTACAGCATTAACTCCCTGTTTCACCAAAAAGAATCTAGTACTTGGATCTGTGTGCTTAATTAATATATATTCACGTTCAGTTAACATAAAAACATCCCGATAGACACTAGTAGCTTTCAGATTTGGTAAAAAAATCTGTGTCGCTGTTTGTTGTACAAGCGTATCGCTAATAGCACTTTTACTTGCATCTTCAACACTCTGAGTAGCAAAAATTACAAAAGCATTTAGTTTTCTCAGTACCTTCAACCAGTCTTTTATCTTGGGTGCAAAAACTGGATTATCTATTAATGCCCATGCCTCATCCAGAACAATAATAGATGGAGTGCCATCAAGAGATATACTAATCCTATGAAATAAATAAATCAAGACCGGTCCAAGGGCAACAGGATCTTTGAGCAAGCTAGCCATCTCAAAACCAAACACTCTTGCTCGTGAAAAATCTAGTAAATCTTCTTTATTGTCAAATATTGCAGCATGAGAACCACTATCATGCCACATAGATATTGCCCCAGCTAGAGTATCAGGACCTGCAAGCCCTAAAAACGGTACGAGGTTTCTCAAGAACCTGTCTTCTTTTCTTAATTTAAAATTTCCTTCAATTGCATCATTAATTCGTGCAATATCTTCTGAAGTAAATTTATCATTATATACCGAAATTAAAGACTTTATCCACTCCATTAAAAACGTTCTATTATCAGAGGTGTCATCAAGTTGCAAAGGATTAAAATTTGTTTTAGTTCTTGGTTCTATTACAGTATAAATACCACTAAGTGCTCTCAAAAAAATCTCTGCACCGCGATCTTTATCAAAAAAGAATATCCTTGGAGAAAACTTCATTGCTTGGGCACACAGGAAATTCATTAAAACAGTTTTACCAGCACCAGTTGGGCCAATTATCATAGTGTGTCCAACATCCCTTATATGAAAGTTGAAAAAAAATGGAGTACCAGATGTCGTGTCAAAAACTGTAACGGCATCTCCCCAGTGGTTATTGAATTTACTGCCAGTAGGATAATTATGTTGAGATGCAAATCCAGCCAAATTAAGACTACTTATTGTAGCTTTTCTCACTATATAATCGAAATTACCAGGAATTTGCGCCCAAAATGCTGGTTCAAGGTTAACTCTTTCGCGAATAGGGTAAACACCGCAATTAGAAAGCTCAGATTCTACCAATGACAGAGCGTTATCCAATGATTTAGGACTTTTTGCTATACATAAAATAGTCAGGTGATGGTGACCAAACGCAATCTTACCACTCATTGCGTCATCAAGTGCTTGAGAAATTTCTGCTATTTGAGAAATAGCTTTATCTGCAGACTGTATCATTCGATTTTGCTGTATCTGCATTTTTCCAATCGCCATTTGCCTATTTGTAAATTGAAAAGATTGCGTAATTATAAACTCGTAAGGAAGTTGTAAAAATGAATCAAGCATTCCTGCAGAAGTATTATTTCCATACTCTTTTATACTAACTATTCCAGCATATTTACTCTCATTATGAGTCACAACCTGTATCATTTTACGGCCAAAGAATAACCTATGTATTGGTAAGTATCTTGATATTTCAGTTCTTAGCGGAAAAAGCGTATTTGTAACGAAGCCACAATTTACAATTCTAGATAGAAACTCCATTATTTCACAGAACAAACCACCTGAAGTTTCTTTTACTCCAAGAATTTTAGGCGAATAATTCCTAAGGCTTGTCACTACACGATTTGTCGTTTCCTCTAAATCTTCATATGTGGTACGCATATCACTTTCCCAAGCATGTTTTGAAGTTACATGCCCGAATTTTTTTAGCAGATGTGACAAAAATTCTACTCCTTTCGTGTCCGCTCTACGAATAATCGTAATGTATAGGTCATTAATAAATGATTGCCTTGTTGCGTGTTTTTCTCTCCATTTTAGATTTACGTGATTAGCGAAAAAATTCGGCAAACCTTGACTTGCAAATTCATCAGAAAAAATATTTTTCTTACGTCTGATAGTATGAAAATACAAACTAAATGCCGGAGATGAAATGCTTCTTAGCATCTGATTCCTGATGTTGTTCTGTATGACTAAATCCTCGTCATCGGCGGTTTCAAATGCAAAACCACTTAATTTTATAACCTTAACCAACCAATTTTCTTTTGTCATCAAGGTTGTGCTATCCCAATAGCAAGAATAAGGAATAAATTCAGCAGCGTGAACTTCCCTGTTCAAAGTAGATTTATTCTTTGATTGAATAGCCCTAAACCTCAGCATCACACAACGTTAAGCAATATCATAAGAATTGGCTCCATGATAAAAACGATTTAAACATTTCGAGCACTTTCCTAATTTTACCATAAATAATTCAATAAACAACGGTTCTTTTGCAGAAGCTATATAACCAAGTCCATGTATACCTGGTAACATTAAGAGAATCACTCTTAAATCATTTGAATTAATGAAAATTAGCATGCAAATCAGGACGTTTAATATTGCAAACATATAACTCACACCAAAGAGCATTGCAGGTCTTGTAAGACCTTTAAATAATTGATCTGTTTGTATACTACCTGTGGACATATCTTTAACCTTCTAATAATAGCTCTAACACTAATACTATATCATTATATTAAAAATCCATTGAAACTAGTAGCACTTTAAGTTAAGATACATTATTTAATCCCGATAATGACAAGTTGGCCATTTCAAGAAGCAGAAAAAATATTGCAAGAGTTTCCTAATAAAAAAGAAATAATATTTGAAACTGGTTATGGACCCTCTGGTTTACCCCACATAGGAACCTTTGGAGAGGTTTTCCGCACTACAGTTATTGTAAATGCATTAAAAAAAATAGCTCCTGGTATAAAAACCAAAATCATTGCAGTTTCAGATGATATGGATGGTTTGCGAAAAATACCAGATAATGTGCCAAATCAAGAGATGCTAAGAGAGCACTTAAATAAACCATTGACTATGATACCTGATCCATTTGGCACTCATCAGAGTTATGGTCATCATATGAATTCATTGTTGTGTAAATTTCTTGATATGTTTGAATTTGAATACGAGTTCAGGAGTGCAACAGAGTGTTATAAATCTGGCGTTTACGATGAAAAACTTTTACTCTTACTGAAAAATTATGATAAAGTGATGGACGTAATGCTTCCATCATTTCGGGAAGAAAGACAGCAGACTTATAGTCCATTCTTGCCAATATGCCCAAAAACTTCTCAAGTTTTACAAGTTCCAGTAATTGAAACAAATACAGATAAAGGAACAATCACATATGAAGACCCAAACGGGGAAAAAATAGAAGTTCCGGTGACAAAAGGAAAATGTAAACTGCAGTGGAAACCTGATTGGGGAATGAGGTGGGCCGCATTTGGAGTAAATTACGAAGCTCACGGAAAAGATTTAACTCCATCTGCTGTGCTTTCAAGTCAAATATGTGAAATACTCGGAGAAAAGCCACCACTTCTGTTTTGCTACGAGCTTTTCCTTGATAAAGAAGGAAAGAAAATATCAAAATCAAAAGGAAATGGCATTTCAATTGAAGAGTGGTTAACTTACGCACCAACAGAGAGCTTAGCATTGTACATTTTTCAGAGCCCTAAAAAAGCTAAACGTTTATATTTTGATGTGATACCAAAATCAACTGATGAGTATCTAGAGTTTGTTAAGCGTTATAATGAAAATAAGGATAATGTGCTCGATACAGAATCTTCAGAATCATCTATTGTCATTCCAGAGTTCTCTTCTGTCATCCGAGTAGCGGACACTGGGATCCAGGAAGAAAAAATATGGATTCCAGTGTCAAGCACTGCTGACCGAGGTGCTAATTTTTCACTAGAACAACGATTAGACAATCCTGCATGGCATATCCACCAGGGCAATGTTCCCAACATAGAAACTTCAGGCATAAATTTCTCACTACTTTTAAACCTAGCAGCGGCTTGCAACGCCGAGAACAAAGAGATCCTATGGGGTTTTATATCCTCTTATGCACCGAACGTTACACCAGAAAATAATAAAATGCTTGATAGACTTTCAGACTTTGCAGTAAAGTATTACCACGATTTTATCAAACCAACAAAATCGTATAAAACTCCAAATGAAAAAGAGAGAGAAGCGTTACTAGATTTGAAGGACACTTTACATTCTCTATCTATAACTGCTACTGCTGAAGAAATTCAATCTCAGGTATTTTTTATTGGAAAAAAATATGATTACACCAACTTACGTGATTGGTTTCAGCTATTATATGAAACATTACTTGGCCAAAAAACCGGTCCAAGAATGGGATCCTTCATAAAGCTTTATGGAATAGATAATACGCTTTCTCTCATAGAAAGCGCTACTAAACGCATACTTTAGAAGGCCAGTTCATCAATCCAACTATTTGCCAATTCCACCCAATTTAACTTTTTCCTGAACTCCATCCAACTTTTCAGCATCTGGAGAAGCTATTAAGCTTGCAGGAAATGAACCTTGTGATGCTTTCTTATAATCTTCGATAATTTTTGAACATGGCAAGTATTAAGCGAAGTTTCCGGCAAATCACCAGGCTCCTGAGGTGGATAGTAATTACGACCATTTAATCCTGCTCTCAACATCTCCAAATATTCATAAATATATTTTTCTGCAACCTCTTTATGTACATCTTTACCTAATCTTGCAATTTCTTCTTTCGCTCTTCTAATACTACTATCGCCAAGAAACCCAAGTGCTTTGTTTAACGTACTATTTTGATCATTTCCATCATGAGCTTTGTAATCTGCCATAATAGCTAACCCTCTCATTATTACATTAAGCGTTGAAAACATAGTTGTTCCAGTGTTGCAGTGATTACCACGAATTCCTTTGCTTATAGGATTATGATTCTTTAGACGGTTAAATGCTTCTTCTGTAGTTTTGTTACTTGAGAAGAATTTTTCCGCAATATCTTGTAATACATTTTTTTTCTCATTATCAGTGTTATTGTTAGCGAAATTCTCCTTCAGAAGACCAATCGGATCAAGAGAACCAAACGTTAAAGGGCTTATAAGATCAAGATCCTTGCTAAGAGCATTAGCGTGATGATTGAGTTTTGTAAGTACAATTAACACACACAATTGTGCTGTATCCTTTAACACATTATCCATGTTGTCCCTTATAAAACCTTCATCTAAATTCTTATTTAACAAACTTTGATAAAATTCACAGATTCTTTCTGCACCGTCTTTTGAACCTTCGCCACTTTTGTCAAATATATCGAGTGCTATTTTGAGATTTCCTTCGTTAGCAAGTGGTGCCACGATATTAGTAAAGAGCTCTAAGAAAATAGGGGAGCTGAGATACTTCATCTTGAGATCAAGATTCCCTTCACCTTGAAACTTTGGCAAGAATTCAGTAAGTACTGCACCCAGCCACACAATACTTCTTACATCGTAATTCTTATTGATACTCTTAGATACTTTCAATCTTCTGCAAATATCAGTTAGTGTTGCATCATTGGATAACTCGGTTTTTTCACCTTCTAATTGATTTTTTTTCTCCTGCAATTCTTCTATCTTTTTCTTCTCATCTGCAAATTCATCAAAATACGTGAGCAAACTTTGAGCACCACCAAGATTGCACTGCAGCCCTTTATCGGCAAGATCTGTATTTTTGAGACCATCAATTTTATGATTTATTGTATTGTACAACTTCTCAAATTTAGTTCTACCTTCTTTAGTTCTACCTTCTTTTGTATCTTTCCCTTTCAGGCCCACTGAAGTTTTACCTTCCTCTTTCACATTCATGCAATCTAATAGCTGTTCAACTATTTTCTTGGCCTGTTCTTCTTGTTTCTCACTGTTGTTTGGATTGTGCAGATCATTAATTTGATTTATTATTTTTTTCTTATCATCATCATTCATCAACTTACAACTGTGCAAATCTATTGCTACCACCTCCATCTTTTTTGCGAATAATTCCAGATTATTCGCTAATGGCTCTTCTATGATTTTACATTTTAGAAGTACTAAGTTATCCTTAGTTTTAGCTAAATTAACAATCTTTTCTAATTCCCCCCTGAGAGATTCCATACAGCGTTCTAAGATTGCTACATCTCCACTATCATTGAGCTCATTAAACACTTTCACATCATTCTCATTTTTACGCAAACAACTTTGCACTTCTTTTAACTCTAATTTAATGTATCTAAGTTGTTCTTTTTCTACCTTCTTTTTGTACTCATCCGTTATTTCTTTTTGTTTCACATTACCTTTGATTTCCTTTATCTCTATAAATTGATGCATTTTATTATACTGCTTTTGAAGATTTGTCTTTTTTTTCTTAAAATCTTCCATTTCGCTCTTCTGTCTATTCTGTCTCTTCTGCAAAGCTGACTCTTCTTGTTTAATCTTCTCTTCTTCCCTGACAAGGCCAACTCTTTCTTTGAAAGTAAGCTTATCTTCTTTCTCTAAAACTATTTTCACTTGTGACTTGTCAAGGGTGAATCTCCAATACCACAAACGTAGCACCAGGGTACAAAATTTGATGATAATAACCTTTAAAAAATTCCCTTCTATCTTCAGTTTGTTACTAACCTTATCTTTTTCTCCTTGCTTACGTGCGATCTTACCTGAAGAGTTCTTATGTTTTTCGAACAGATCATCTATTTCTCTTTCAAGAATTTTAATTCCAAGCTCAATTTCACAATCTCCTACTACTATTCCTTTTTGATCAAGTTGTTTCTTCAAGGTAGAAGTTGCAGACTTTAAAACCTGATAAAAGCATTTATTTGCTTCGTCGCGCCCGTTGCTGTATCCACTGCGATTATAAATTTCCTGACGCACATTCAAAATGTGCTGGAAAGTCTCTCCAATCAGTCCATTGTATGCTTCTTCACCAATAAACTTAGGTTCTTGCTTTTCACATTTAGAGTTAACAAGTCCCTCAATCCCCTTAACCATTCTTTCAGCATACTTCTTCGTATCAATTTTATGCTTTACCTCCTTAAGAGAGTCAAAGGGATCACCCTTTATTAACTGATTCTCTACTGTACCAGGACTATTGATCTTTGCAGAATCAACATAAGATAATGATATAATAGGACCTTTCTTCCTACCTCCCCTACCCACGCACTGCTTCTTATTTTCTGCATTATCTTCCATCGTCTCTCTCATAAGAACGTTATGCAGTACTTGGTTATTATAACCTGATTTCCTTTCCCAATTGAAATAATACCCAACAAGACCCGCCTTTGATAATTTATCACCGGTGGATTCATTTATGCCTTTAGTCTCTACATCTTTTGATGATTTATCACCGGTGGATTCATCTTTACCTTTAGTCTCGTAGACAGATAACTCTTCACAAATTTCTCGTAATTCTCTTAATGGATACTTTTCTTTACTTCCAAACTCTGTTTTAATCTTCTTAAATGCATCAATCAGTTTTCCTCCCTCTTCTTTTACTTTTCCTTCTTGACCATTATATTTAGTTTGACAGGCAGTCATATTGTCTGCGGCTGTCTCTTCATTCTTCTCTAAACCTTCCAGCTTTCCTTCCTCTTCTCGTAACTCTTTCTTCATCTCATCGATTTTGTTTCGATCCGCGCTTTTTGCTTTTCCTATCCCATTTTTTAATTCTTCTATTCTTCTTTTACATGCGCTATGTTTTCCATTTGCTCGAGAAAACTTCTCCTTAGCTTGTTTCAGTTCTGTTCTATTATATTCATCTGCATCATCCTTTGCTTTTTTATACCCTGGGTACAGTGCGTTACACTCTTCTTCTATCCTTGCCAACGCTCCATCTGTTTCATAGTGCTCTTTTAGGTATCTGAAAAAAGCACCTCTATTTTCCTCAATAATTTTTAGAATATTTTCATCACTACTACCCCTAAGAGGCCTTAGAGTATTTTCGTATAGAGAATGAGCACCTGTAGAATCAGATGGAAACATGGAACCCAAATCAGGTGGCATCATTCTGTGAATTTCTTTGCTGAGATTATGATTATCTAGCAACTCATTTAGCCTTTCATCGGTGCTATCTTTTAATACTTCCCATACAGCTCCCATTGCTAATTTTATACCGTTTTGATATTCATCATTGCCAATATTTAGACCTTTAACATAGCCTTCTATCTTCTCGTGAGCTTCCTGATTGTTAAGCTCTTTGATCTTATCTTTAACCTTCTTTCTGAATGATTCTATATTTGAGAACCGTTGATTATCGAGCTCACTCAGCTTATCTTCTAATTTACCTTTCTTTAGTTCATCTTGTGTAATAGCTATGCACGATATGACATTGTTAATAATCCCGTGCTCAACAGCAAATGTACCACTATCAACAATGCTGCCTTTATAGTCAAAGTTTTTGAGAACTTTATCAATTACTTCTCCATTCTCTTGACCAAACTGACCTAAAAGTTTTTCCTTTACTTCACTGGTTGAATCATGTGACTTACTATTATAAAGAAATTCCCCTATCTCTGAACTTTTTTTTCTCTTTCCACAAGCACTTCTTCAACTGCTTTTGAGCTTGATCAGAATCCATGCACGCAAGGGTCATTCTATTGCGTACACTCTGCATATTCCATATGATGTACTTCCTTATCTTCTCCTCTATAGTAGAACTTTCGTCCTTCTTGGGATTATAATAATATTTATTATCTTCAGATTCAGATCTTTCCAATAATTCCTTATTATGATATTTTACATAATTACTAACAAAATTTCTATCTTCTACATTATTGCAAACTTCAACATCAATTCTCGCGCCAATACCCAATATAATTTTTTGCTGCAACGACTGACTTTCAATATGCGCTCTTCCCTCTTTTTTTTCCTCTTTTATATAGTCCTTCATCCAAACAGGAGGAGTTGCTGTTGTTATTACCAGGTTTATTTTTTTCCAATGTGCAAGCAATAGCAAAAGCTGGGTTGTTTTATAATATGCTTCCCCCTTGTCAACCATATCCTGCACTTCATCAAGCATTAAAAGTAACTTGCGGTCATTAAAAATACTTTCCTTATGTTTCTTGCCCCTAATCGTATAGTAATCTTCATAGATCTTGATATTTTCACCAATTGTTATTCTTTTATTTTTCAAATCTACCTTAAATTCCTTATCTTCCGCTCCTTCATCTTTCAGCAGCTTGGAAAATTTACTAAAATCTAATATTTCATTTGAGTTATTAAAGAAAGTCTCTAGACCCACCACATTGTGCTTTTATTCTTTGACGTAACCACCATTATGGTTAACACCACTTAGATTAGATACAGCTCCTTTTTGCTCTTCATATTCTTGCCCTACCAAATCAGCACGGGGAGTAACCGATACAACATCCATTCCACGTAATTTTGCTACAAGAGCAAACATGAGCTTTGTTATGGTTTTACCAGACCCTGTTGCTGTTGCAATTAATGCTAAATGCTTATCAAAACCACCTTCTAATGCACTTACTTGTGATTTATATGGTAACTTTTCATTATCTCCACCTATGGTGAATTCTTCTCCACCTTTACCAAACTTTGCTCCAAATTTATATTCTTCTTTGCCATCCACCTCCTTCCTGTGTGCAAACAACTGCACTTTCTTAAGTGTATTTGATAGTTTTTTGAATGCATCTAATTCTTCAATTCGTTTCTTATCTTGAATTTGAACTGGTTTAATTTTAATATCTGTAAATTTAATGTTGTATACATCTTTTTCACCAGATTCTATCTTAATTTTAGCATTTACTTCATCAGTATCAACTTTGACCTCACCCAGAGCTTGTATTTTTGCTTCAATCCCCTCTACAATCTTCTTAATAATGCTATTATCACTCACGCCATTTAGAAATTCGACAGAGTGTTTTATTTGCGTTGTATCCTTTGCTATCTTCTGCTCTACAGCTTCTACCTTTGTACCTTCTTTTAAGAACTCATTTGGTATTACCGTTGCCGCACTTATGCCAGTCATATTACCCCCAAATTAACACTATTTTAAAGCATTATACATAATATTATACGTCTTCACAACTAAAAATTCCTAGTTCTGCATGCCAGAGGATCGAAATACAGCAGGCAAACTAGGTGATGTAAGGTAAGCCTTCTAAAACTTTAAGCACTTCTGCTTCACTCAACGACTCACTTTGTTTATTTTTTTCTGAAGAATTGCCCACAGACAAAGAAGGCAAGATGTAAGGCAAGTCTTCTAAAGCTTTAAGCACTTCCGCTTCACTCAATGGCTCACTTGGTTCATTTTCTTTTGAAGAAGAAGTAATAAGCTTAGCAGTAAAAGTTCCCAATTTGTTAATTGCAGACAGGTTACCAATAAAAATTTCTATTGGGAACACTATCGCTCCTATTACTGTACTTGCTAAAGCTATCGACCACACCCCAAGCATTACATTAGGAAAAACAGCACTGACAGCAACGCCAAGACCAACTCCAACTGCTGTACCGATTACTGTCACAATGCCTAACTTTATGAAAAATGCTTTACTATTTTTAAAGATTTCACCGAAAACTCCATTTTCCTTATCAGGATTACGCAACAAAAGTACTGAAAGCAATATAAACAGCGCCGGATATATAAAACCAATCACTCCTCCCATAATCAAAGGCGACGAGCTAATAAAGTTCAACACAAAGCCAGCAACGTATCCTATTAAAATTATTCCACAAATAACAATAGGCGGAACAATTATCTTTTTGATTAAAGGTGATTTTACTTGCCTACTAATGATAATAGCTCCAATTAAGCCTAGCGTAATACAAGCAAGAGCCACTTTTAATCCTATTAAACTTAATACGAAATTAACAGGAATTCCTACAAGACTTAGTGCAAAACCAATAACCATCCCTATTAATTTTATTAAATTTAGCACAAGACTGACAATGCCTCCAATTATAGCACCAATTGCTCCAAGAGCTATAACCTTATCCCTAGTATCTTTTACCACACTGCTTTACTTAAATACTTGTCAACAATATGATATTATAACGTTATTACTTCAATTTGCAAAGTTATCTTAGCATTATAGTAGACTTCTTGCATAACCATATAAAAAAAACATTTTTTGGTAGCGCATAGCCGTAAGAAACGAAAAACTTCCTTGACAAGTTTCGCCAGCGCCCTTATCATGAAACTGAAGGTATTCAGTTATCTTCATCTGTGCAGATTAAACAGCAAGAAAACAACGTAGTTGGCGTCTTATTTTTAATTTTTTGCACTATGTGCACCTTATGTCTTCACAACATTTCTAGCTATATAAGCCGAAACGCGCTTACAAAGCGTTTAAGACAGTAGAGAACGCCAATTTGCAGGATTAGAGAGTGACAACTAGCTAACACGGGGTTTCTTTTGCCTTTTTTTCTGCTTAGTAAATTTCTTAAACATTTAAACTAAGGTGAGTTGCATTTAAAAGCAGCTAAATTGCAGTGTTTAAGACTTAAAAAACGCCAAATACTGAAAATAAACAATGACCAGGGTTTCTTTTGCCTTTTTTTTCGTTTGGTAAATTTCTTAATGTTTGTAGCTAAACGACAACCGTCATCCCGCTGCTTGTTAGCGGGATCTAGAGATACCGCGAATGAATCGCGGTATGACGTAGAAGGACGATATCATCCCAGTGCTTGACACTGGGATCCAGTTTTCCATATAATCTCATTGAAAACGTTGTAACCACTTTCTATGCTAGTTTGCTTGTGAGCAACCGGATTCCAGTGTCAAGCACTGGAATGACATCATAGGAGGCTTGGATGACACCTTAACGATTTAAAGAACCGTCATCCCGCAGTGGGATCTAGGCTAAAATATACCGCGAATGAATCGCGGTATGACGGTTAAGTAGGGTGTCATCCAAGTAGCCCTGACTACTTGGATCCAGGAAAATTGATTGTAACCGAGCAAACATTTTCGATAAAATTACCAAAAAGCTGGATTCCAGACTGGAATGACACCCTCCTGATGGGCCCAAATCACAATGTTCGTACAGATACTGTCTTTCATGTCAATAGTAATTTTAAAAAACTTTTTAAACCGAATTTAAATTCCATTGATTAGTGTAGCTGTGCTTTAAGTTTGTGCGGACGCACAGCTACACTAATTTAGGGAAGCTGACCTATTTGTTACATTTCTCAGTAAAAACTCTACTATCTCTGGTCAAAGAGTTAGAAAAGGTAAGCAACTTTCTCATGTCAATGAGTCACTTAACTAAACCACCATTGAATGGTTGATTGTTTTTAAGAATACCAAAAAATACATGCATTAGTTTTCTCATCAGCGCAACAATTATAACCATTGGGCATTTTCCTTTACTTTCTAAACGTTGGCAAAACTTTTGAAAGTGAGAATTATGATTCTTGGCTACTATAGCTGGCATATAAAGAGCTTTGCGAATACGCTCAGATCCTATTTTACATATTCGACTTTTTTTACTTACGGATGATCCTGATCGATAATGCTGTGGATTTAAACCAGCAAAGGCTGTGAATTGCCTAGCATGATCAAAATTATCAACTGATGGCATTTCCGCAACAACAGCTATAGCAGTAAGATGTCCTACACCTTTTACAGTCTTGATATTTTCTATCATATTTTTTAGGTGTGGATGGTTATCTATATGCCTATTAATTTCTCTCTCTAGCGCAGCAATTTGTGTTTCTATTGTAGCAATTACTTCAAGTATGGCTTGTTTACAACTGGAATACATGTTTTTGTTTTCTAAGCGATTCGTTTGTTGCAACTTGTCATCTTTGAGCGTTTGCAAACAACGATAAAGTTCTCTTAAACACCTAACTTCAAGAGGAGCAGGTTTCCAAAGATTAGGTTTATTAGCAATACAAAACCTAGCAATCATGGCAGCGTCTGACTTATCTGTTTTGTTTCTCAGTAGCTCACTTTTGCCAAAAGCTTTCTGGGTTTGCCACACTTACATTAGACTTCTTTCAAAATTGTTAGAGGGAGTGTAAGATGAAGTATTTGAAAGCATGAAATATAAGGAAATAGAAAAGTTAGAAGGAGAAAAGTTTCGACGTTTAACAGGGGTAAAAAAAGCAACATTTGAGCGAATGGTAGAAATTCTAGAAGTGGAGGATAAAAGAAAAAAAGCTAGAAGTGGAAGAAAAAGTAAACTTTGCATAGAAGACAGGCTACTTATGGCACTGGAATATATAAGAGAATATCGTACATATTTTCATATTGGGCAAAGCTATGGCATGAGTGAAAGTAACAGTTTTAAAATAATAAGATAGGTAGAAGACATATTAATAAAACATCCAGATTTTGCATTACCAGGAAAAAAAGAGCTATTAAAGAGTGATGTAGAATATGAAGTTTTAGTAATAGACGGAACTGAAACGCCAGTAGAGAGACCAAAAAAAAGCAAAAGCCCTTCTACTCTGGAAAGAAAAAAAGGCATACTATAAAAACACAAATAGTAACAGAGAAGAAGAGTAAAAAAGTCATATGCACATCTTTCTCGAATGGTAGAAAACACGATTTTCGGATGTTTAGAGAATCAAAGGTAGCAATATTACCGGACACCAAAATCTTAGCTGATGCCGGCTACAGGGGAATGCAGAAGATACACAAAAATGTTGTATTACCGCACAGGAAAATGAAAAAGAATCCGTTAAGCAAAGAACAAAAAAAAGAGAACAGGGCACTTATGAGCCAAAGGGCAATTGTTGAAAACGTAATTGGCTTATTGAAAAGGTTTAAAATCATCTCGGACAGGTATAGAAACCGACGAAAACGTTTTGGTTTAAGGTTTAATTTGATTGCTGCAATTCACAATTTTGAGCTCCATACATGAATTTTGAAAGAAGTCTAATTTGATTTTGGCAGTTGGAAACCGGCTGAAAAAGCAACGCTGAAGTGTACCGTAGCTGCGCATTATTACAAACTTACTATCGGTGCTAGAGAGCTTATCGAAATCGATGCTGAGAATATGATTCGCAAGATTAATGGTGTTGATCAAATGGCCTTGCTACAAACGATTTTAGGAATCTGATGTAGTTTACATATTTTTTTATTGAAAAATTCAGAGAAATGTTGTATAATTATCGTGGTATATTTTGGTAAAACATATGGCAGATTCAAGAATTAGTATAACTTTTGATCCAAAAATTTCACATAATCTTATTAAATTAGCTGAAATCACCAAAGAATCCGTTCAAGAACTAGCAAAAAGGTTAGTTGTAGAAGGAATCGAGTGTGAGATAGATGAGATTGCAGTTGCTGACATTGTTAAGGAATGTACTGCTCCAGGTGCAGAAACAATCGATTATGAGGACTTCAAACGGGGGTAGAGTATCTACAAAATTGAGCTTTCAAAGAGGTACATTAAAGACTTTCCAGCTTTACCGGAAGAAATAAAATCTAACATTGAAGAAGCTATAGAAAAGGAGCTTAAGATTAACCCCAACAAAGCTGGTAAACCTTTACGTGGTAAATTACTAGGGTTTAGAAGGTTAAGTTTCGATAAATATCGTCTTATCTATCATGTGAATACTTCAAAACGCAAAGTACTTATCATCACAATAGGACATAGAGATAACATTTACAAGCAGACAGGATTGTTAAATCTACGATCAAAACTTTAAATATATTTTTTATTGAAAAAACTTAGAAAAAGGGACTTCAATAAAACACAAAGCTATAGACCATAATCATAATAAAAAAATTAGTTATGTAAAAGCCACGAAGACTTTTATTTAATTAACTTTTAGGGGGAAACATGACAACAGTAAAACTTGATAATCCAATAACAGTTGATGGTATTTCTGTTTCAGAATTACCTATGCGTGAGCCTACAGTGGGAGATCTGCTGGCTATTGAATGTGTAGAAGGTGAAGCCAGAAAAGAAGTAGCTTTAGCTGCTAACCTGACATCTATGCCAAGGGAGGTAATAGAGAAATTACTTATCAAAGACTACGTAAAAATACAAAAGGTACTCAGGGATTTTTTGTCGCCTTTAGAACAGAGGACTTAAGATTCAATGTTTTAAAGCTTAGTTCAATAACAGGAAGTGGAATTGAGCAGATTATTAATATGGGTATAAAAGAATTTCTAAAATGGTTAGAAGTAAGTGAAGGAGTAACAAAGAAATGTCAATGCTTTCAATAAAGATAGGTGCTGCATTAGATGGTAGCTTTAATAGCGCAATGATAGGTAGTACAGCTAAGCTTTCTAAGCTGGGTGATAGTATAAGGCAGCTTGATTCGTCAATGAAATCAGTCTCCAAATTTAAGCAATTAAATCATGATGCCCTTGAAGCCATGAAGAATTGGAAAGAAGCGGAGAAGAAAGCGAAAGAATCAGCTGCAGCAATTGCTAAAGAAAAGAAGGAAAAAAAAGAACCAAGCAAAGCACTAAAAAATGAATTTGAAAAATTGAAAGCATCGGCATCAAAGGCAAAAGAGGCTTATATTAAAAAGAGAGATGCACTTCACACATTAAATGAAGAAGTAAGGAAAAGTGGAAAAGATATTAAATCCTTAGTGAGGGATCAAACTAAACTTGGTTCATCTATTGAAGTACTAAAAGGGAAATATAGTAAACTAGGATCTGTGATACAAAAACAGCAAAATGCCTTGGCAAAAAAAGCGCATTATAGATCACAAGTAATGGAGACTATAGGACTAGGGCTTTCACTTGCAGCGCCAATTAAAGTTGCGATTGACTTTGAATCTGCTATGGCTGATGTTAAAAAAGTAGTGAGATTCGCTAAGGATGATGCAGCTCATAACCAAGGAGCCGTGGAATTTGGCCAGAAATTAAAGGAATTATCCCGTACAATACCATTATCGGCTGCAGAGTTAGCACAAATTGCTGCAAGTGGTGGCCAACTTGGTGTTGAAAAGGAAGAGCTACTCGGATTTACAACAACAGTGGCTAAAATGTCTACAGCATTTGATATGTCTGCAGAAGAAGCAGGTGATTCTATAGCTAAGCTTGCCAATGTTTATGGGATTAAAGTAGCAGGTATGGAAAGAGTAGGTAATATTATAAACCACCTTTCAGATAATAGTGCTGCTAAAGCAGGAGATATGGTTAAAGCATTAGCTATAGTTGGTGGTACTGCAAAACAGTTTGGTCTTGATATTAAGGAAACAAGTAGTTTAGTCAACGCCTTCATTAGTTTAGGTAAACAACCAGCAAAAGCTGCTACTGCAATAAATGCTCTACTTAGTAAACTCCAGACCGCTGAGGGACAGAGCAAAGAGTTTAAAGCAGCATTGGAAGATATGGGAATAACTGCAGAAGAGATGACACAAAGGATTAGCGAAAACGGCCAAGATGCACTACTTTATTTTTTTGAAACTCTGGAGAAAGTAGATAAACAGGAACGTTCACAAATCCTTCTCAAGCTATTTGGTCAAGAATATCAAGATGATATAGCACTATTAGTAGGAAGTTTGGAGAAATATAAAGAGGCAATAGGTCACTTAGCTGATGAGAAAAAATATGAAACTTCAATGCAAGATGAGTTTAACAATCGTGCAGCAACTACAGCAAATAATTTACGACTACTAAGGAATGCAATAGCAGAAGTAGGAATGAACCTGGGCTCAGTAATGCTGCCTCCTTTAAAGTGGATAAGTAATATTCTAAGAGAGATAACTAACCCCATAGCTTGGTTTGCAGAAAAGTTTCCAGTTATTACTACAGGAATAATGAGCATAATTTCAGCTCTTATTATTGGTAAGATTGCAGTAGTAGGTTTTGGTTATGCATTTGCATTGGCTGGAGGTGGAATACTAACTTTTAAGGCTATTTTGCATGGAACACTTTTGCCAGTATTAACTTCATTATCAGCACGAGTAATTCCAGCAGTAATTATGGGACTGAAAGCTTTAACGCTAGCCATGGTTACTAATCCTATAGGAGCTGTTGTTGCTGGACTATCAGTTGGTGCAGCGCTTGTAATCGCTAATTGGCAAAAGGTGAAGGACTTTTTTTCTAGCATCTGGAAATCAATTGTAAAACCTATAGGAGAATTTTTCAATTGGATTGGTATAGGAAAATTGTTTAATGATAGTCCGCTAAAAGCATTTGAGACACCAGTAGAAACAAAAATTGGTAAGGTAGTTACTGAAAGTAATGTTTTGAGTAATGGAAACCCTTTATTAAATAATAAGGAAATTTCTGAAAGCGGAAAGAGTATTATTGGAAATACTAAAATCGGTAGCGTTATTGAGGAAAAAAGTTCTGTAGCGGATGACTTAGAGAAAGTTTTAAAAGACTGTGAAAAATGTAAGTGTGAACAAAAAGAATCAAAAATTTTCAATCAAACTTTCACATTTAATATAAGTATAAAAGCAGAGCCTAACCAAGATATACGTAGTCTTGCTGATACAGTAATAAAAAGAATAAGAGAAAAATCACGAGATGTTATGTTTGATACGGTAGATCCCATTTACTAATGTTATCCTTCGGTCCATATAAACTTTCTCCAACAAGCTTAAAGTATAGCAAAGAGAAGCGCTGGAGTGTGGTTGAGTGTATTGGCAAGCAATTACTACAGAATATTGGCCAAGGGGCAGAAAATATAGATTTAGAAGGGATTATTTATCTTCACAATGGGTTAGATAAATTAAAGAACATGAAAGAAGCAGAAGAAAACCAAATACCTCACACTTTAGTTGATAGCATGGGAAATGTTTTAGGACAATTTGTCATTACTCGCTTTGAAGAAAAGCAAACATCATTTTTCCCTTGTGGACTGCCGAAAAAAGTTGAATTTAATTTAAGTTTAAGTCGTTATTCATGACTATATATTACTCGACAAAAGAGAATAGACTTCTTTCAAAATTGTTAGAGGGAGTGTAAGATGAAGTATTTGAAAGCATGAAATATAAGGAAATAGAAAAGTTAGAAGGAGAAAAGTTTCGACGTTTAACAGGGGTAAAAAAAGCAACATTTGAGCGAATGGTAGAAATTCTAGAAGTGGAGGATAAAAGAAAAAAAGCTAGAAGTGGAAGAAAAAGTAAACTTTGCATAGAAGACAGGCTACTTATGGCACTGGAATATATAAGAGAATATCGTACATATTTTCATATTGGGCAAAGCTATGGCATGAGTGAAAGTAACAGTTTTAAAATAATAAGATAGGTAGAAGACATATTAATAAAACATCCAGATTTTGCATTACCAGGAAAAAAAGAGCTATTAAAGAGTGATGTAGAATATGAAGTTTTAGTAATAGACGGAACTGAAACGCCAGTAGAGAGACCAAAAAAAAGCAAAAGCCCTTCTACTCTGGAAAGAAAAAAAGGCATACTATAAAAACACAAATAGTAACAGAGAAGAAGAGTAAAAAAGTCATATGCACATCTTTCTCGAATGGTAGAAAACACGATTTTCGGATGTTTAGAGAATCAAAGGTAGCAATATTACCGGACACCAAAATCTTAGCTGATGCCGGCTACAGGGGAATGCAGAAGATACACAAAAATGTTGTATTACCGCACAGGAAAATGAAAAAGAATCCGTTAAGCAAAGAACAAAAAAAAGAGAACAGGGCACTTATGAGCCAAAGGGCAATTGTTGAAAACGTAATTGGCTTATTGAAAAGGTTTAAAATCATCTCGGACAGGTATAGAAACCGACGAAAACGTTTTGGTTTAAGGTTTAATTTGATTGCTGCAATTCACAATTTTGAGCTCCATACATGAATTTTGAAAGAAGTCTAATGACATGTTGGACTATATTTGTTGGAAGCACTATGGATTTACTTCAGGAGCAGTAGAAATAGTATTAGAAGAAAACCCTGGACTTGCAGAACATGGTAGTTTTTTGCCAGCAGGACTGAAAATTAAGCTGCCTGTAATCGAGAAACCTCTACAGAAATCAACTTTAAAGATTTGGGGATAAAATGCAACCAGACTTTGTCATTGAAGGGTATGAATTAACAAAAGACCGCTTAGTGTCAATGCATATTACTGATGAATCAGGGACTATAGAAGATATAGCTGAAATATGTGTCGATTACAGGGATGATAACATAAAAGTTCCAAAAGAGCTAAAGATTGCTTTGGGATATAGAGAAACAGGAGTACTACCCATAGGTGTATATACAGTCAATGAAATTACAGTACAAAGTCCACCAAAAACCTTGATGATCAAAGGTCATGCAACAAATTTGATGATCTCACTAAAGGAAAAAGTATCCAGAGAGTGGCACCAGATTACGTTAGGTGATTTAGTCAAGGAAATATCAAGTAAACATGGGTATGGATACAAAGTTGCTGAAGAATTTAAAGACATATTGATATCACACATTGATCAAACTGAAGAAAGTGATATAAATTTGTTAACTAGAATAGCCATAGAGCGAGAAGCTATGGCAAAACTGGCAGGAGGATATATATTGTTTATTCCAAAAGGTGCAGCAAAATCAGCAACAGGAGAAGCTTTAGGAACGACAACTATCAGACCTCAAGACACAATTAACTGGAAAGTGCATTTTACTGTACGTGATAAATATAATTCAGTGATAGCAAAATGGTATAGCTATGAAAAGGGAGAACCCATATCAGAAACAGTAGGTAGCGGTGAACCAAGTTACCCTATACAAACAATTTACCCAAATGCAGAATCAGCATTAAGTGCAGCAAATGCCAAATTTAAACAACTACAGCGTAATAATGAGACTTTAGAAATGACAATACCAGGTAATCCAAAGTTATTTGCAGAGGCAAAACTTAATCTTGTAGGGTTCAATCAAGATATAGATGGTGAATGGGTAATTGATAGAGCAGAACATACTCTAGACAGTAGAGGATACCAAACTACGGTGGAAGCCACAAGAAGCAAAGTTAGTTAAGGGAAACTTAATTCAATGATAGTCTAATGCTAAGTAGAAGTGATATAGGTGTGTATGAATAAGCATTTAAGACGGTTTCTTCGCGCAACTTCAGGCCCAAGTATTATGCCATCAGGTAAGGCTATTGTTGTGGGGCTTATAATATGCTTTGTTCTTTGGGTTATCAGTCTTTTTGATAGTTATAAAGAGGAAGTTAAGTCAGCAAATGCTAAAGCTGCTAAGAATTATGAATCGATATTATGGATTGCTGCTAAAAATTGCAGTGTGGAGGTTGAGAAATTCTTGGTAAAAAACTTAGTAAATATTAATGATACTCGAAATTCCGGGATAATGTTATTACAGTATGCTACAAAACAAGGGTGCTTAGAAGCTGTTCAATTTTTGATAGATACGGTATAATATTAATTATTGCTATTAAAATATTTCTCTTTTTCAGAAGAATATACAAAAATCTCGTCAGAAAGGCTCCATTGAGAGAGAGTGAAAAGAAAACAGAATATAACTTTGACGACATCCAGGTTTATAAAGAGAATCCGGAAATAGTTGCTATTGCAAAACCAGTGGGTAAATGGACAAAGATGGCTATACTCAATAATGAATTGATGCAGCGGTTAGCACAATTGATACAGGAAGAAGGCGATGAGAAGGGATATTGGGAGCTATTTGTGAAAGCTCAGTCTTCAACCCAGGGTAAGTATAAGGGAAGAGGGCGGTAGCTCCGTTTGTAGGAAGCTGCGAAAAAACGGCAACTTGATGCAACAGTCTAACGGTTATAGAATAGAACGCTTTTCATATGTCAGTCCCAACCTGTCGTCTAATTTCTTTATCGGTTGCAAAGAGATCTTGAACCAAAGATTTATTTTGAGATAAGTCATATGCTGTTTTGCCTTTTTTATTCTTTATAAATAGCTGTGCACAGTTACAACAGGTATATTTTCCAGCATTATAGCCTTGTGCAAAGGTGTTACTGCTGCATTCATTAACCACTTTCTACCAATGACTTTATTTTTTCCAAATCTTTGCTTGAAACAGCTTGGAGGCTCACAAAATTGGCTATAGATACACCTTTTATAGCTCTTATTATTTTCTGTAGTTTTTCCACTCTTAGCTCCTAAATATAAAAGCTATGCGTAAAAAAAATATTATATATAAATATCTATAAAGGTATATCTTTTTATCTTAGGTTTTCCTCGCTGATTTTTACTATCTCAGACACAAATGTGCACAATGAATCCTTTAATCTTTGATCACCAATTTTTTGATATTCTTGCATTATACTCAATATCTTGTTTTCTCCTTGACCATCCTCATCTTCACAATAGGTTTCATCTTTTGATGTAGGCAGTAGAACTCCATAATGTAATGATAATCCTCCTGCTATTTTAGGTACTGTTTTGAACGATATTTCCCCTTCCTCATATCTTCGTATTTGTGAATTTGTTAATCCGGTCCTATCTGCTAACTCTGTCTGTGGATAACCTCTTGCAAACCGCCAATCTTTTGCCTTATGCGCCATTTGGTAGCTTATAGGTCTTATCTCTGTTGTAACCTTTCTAATTTGAATCCCCTCTGACACACATCTGGTTAATGCGCACACCGCATCACGAACTTTTTGGTCCTTAATTCTTTTTAGGTTTTGCACTAAATCAAATGCCTTCTTGTCCTCACTGTTAATACAATTTATTGGCTTCGGGAAGAAATATTCAACATCACGCGGTGATTTTTGTGCTATCCTTTCGAGCGTTTCAGGTAGAATGCTGTGTATCCCTCGCTCATACTTTCCTATTAGTGACTTTGCTACACCAGTTTTTTCTGCGAAATCCGCTTGAGAGCAATTTAGCTCTAGCCTAAGAACCTGTTCATAATCTTTTGAGGAACAAAGCAGTGAAAGCAAGAACTACCATTTGCAAGCTGGTGTTGAGTTTACGCTCGCAATTTTTCCATAACCGTCTACATTTTTCCAACCAAGCAAAAGAACGCTCTACAACCCATCTTTTTGGCAATACAGCAAAGGTATGTAATTCACTGCGTTTTATTACCTCAACAGTTGCACCAATAGTTGCTTTTATTTGTGTTGCAAAATTCTCTCCCGTATAGCCTGCATCAACCAGTACATTTTTAACTCCCGAGAGGTTTTCTTTTGCATTTTCTACCATTCTCACAGCACTGCTACGGTCAGTTATCTCTGCTGTTGTTACATAAATTGCATGTGGCAAACCTTGCGTATCTACTGCAATATGGCGTTTTATTCCTGAAATCTTTTTGCCTGCATCGTAGCCTTTTTCTTCAGCAGTATCTGCATTTTTTACACTCTGTGCATCAATTATGCAGAAGCTGGTTTTTTCTTTCCGACCATTGTTTTGTCGGACTACGCCAACTATTTTTTTTTAACACCAGCTCCAGAACACTTTCTTTATTTGCATCTGGTTTTTCACTCCACTTCTTAAAATAGTCGTAACAATTGCGCCATTTTGGAAACTCTTTTGGTAGCATTCTCCACTGACAAACGCTTTTCAGAACGTATAACACTCCACAAAATACATCATACAAATCAAGTTTTCTTGGTTTTGTTTTTTTTCTACAGGACTCTAGATCTGGTAATATAATCTCAAATCTTTCCCGACTTATATTACTTGGGTATAAACTCCTCATATATCCTAACTTATATACATTATCTCTTAGTTTATTCCTTTCTTGAGATCATGTACAGGTTCTAAGACTTCTTCTCTTTTTTCTAGTACCTCTTGAAATTTTTCTAATGCAATATCATACTTTCCTGCATAAAGGAGGTATAACATAGCTATTCCATATTTAGTAAATAAAGGATCAAGATGATTAGAGCCAAGCAGGCAGTCTTCTCCATTTATTAAGTTTTTAAACATATTGTATACAACAGTATATCTTTTTTGCTTTAGCCGTATCATAGCCATTTCACGCTCAGCAAATAAATTATCAATAGTATTCAATCTTGGCACATGTGAAAATATTTTGAATGCATCTTCATACTCTCCTTGGTAACTCAATATCAGACCTTTTACATTCTGAATACGTACGTTCTCAAGATCGCCTTGTGGCAATTTCAAGATTTGTAGTTCTTCTTCCAGTGCCTTAATTCTCCTAAGAAACTCCTTGAACTAACTCATCTTTTTTTACCAAGAGATAGCCAAGTTCCTTTGCTCTTTTGATCAAATTTTTTACAGTTCTATCTTTATAGCGTATTTCATAGTATTCCATTCCTTTTTCTACATATTCCTGTCCGTATTTGAGCATACTATAAAATATGCACGCTATCTTTCTTGCAGTAGCTGTTATTGCTTTTGGCGCTCCTAATCGTTTTTTTAATTTCCTGTAGTATGCACCTAATGCACTTTTACTATTTCCCACAGAATTAGCAGCCATTCGAAATGCATTCGCAGCACGATTAATGACTTTACGCGTTCTTGTGCTAAACACTTTTTCTCCTGTAATTTTATTGGCAGGGCTGAGTCCTAACCACGATGAGAAGTGTTTTTCTGTTGACCATTTACTATGGTTTATACCAGTTTCTGAAATTATGGTCTGTACACTTAGTACATCAAGCCCTGGAACTTTAGTAAAATCCATACCAGTTATCCGGTGCAGTTCCTCGTGCAAAGCAAAGTTTGGCTTACTTTTTCTATGCTTATTCTTTTCCTTACTCAACTGTTTACTTTCGCCAGGTTTTGTTTCGAACGTTTTGTAATAGGCCTCAATATTTCTATCACATTCTGCTATTTTTTCTTGATAGATATTATATAGTTCAAATTCTTGCTTTAGCGTGAATAAGTGTTCCTCTCTATAGTCACCAGCTAACGCTTTTGCAATAGTAGACTGATCATTTTTTATTCGTGCATCCCTGAATTCAACCAATTTCTCAGGATCCCTTTCGCCTTCGATTATAGCCTTGATAATTTTCATACCAGTTACTCCAGTAATATCTCTTATAACTTTATGCAGCTGTATATTCATTTGAATTAATGCCTTCTGCATACGCAGAACATGTGTAGATGCACTTTCAGTAAGACTTTTACGTTGCCGCACATAACTACGCAATACACAAATTTGATCATCGGGTCTGAATGATCCATGAAGTAGTCCATAACTGTGTAGTTGTTGTAACCACTGACAGTCCTGAACATCTGACTTTCTTCCAGGTACATTTTTTACATGTCGCGCATTTACCAGTTTTACTTCAAACCCATATGATTCGAGTACTTGAAATAAAGGAATCCAGTATACTCCTGTTGATTCCATAGCTACAGTTGTAACTTTACATTTTTTCAACCACCGTGCTAAATTATGAAGGTCTTCAGTGAAGCAGCCAAATTTTTGGATACGTTGTTCATCTCTTCCTTCAGGTACACATACATAATGTACAGATGAACCAACATCAATCCCTGCTGCATCAGGATTCACTATTTCTAATTTACTTTTTGCTTTTTTCATGGCAACTCCTTCGTATAATTTGTAATAGGGAAACGCTTCAGCTTGGAACGGTTGATAGTACAATCTCCTAACCGAGGTAGTCTACAAAAACTCCATCAATGATTTGACCGTTCCTCCCAAAACCACGCTTACGAACGGGCACTAAAGGCACCAGTGACTTGGTCGGTTATAACTGCAAAAGCGCTTCTCACAAAGTTATATCAGAAATTACTCAAAACTTAAATTGGGAGTTTCTTCCTGGTTTGACAGATTTCGTCTGTTTGACGCTTACTGATAAATTCAGAACTACTGTTCTCTAATGCTTGTTGACCATCAGGTGACAGTAGACCTTTATTTTGATCAGCTTTGCTTAACTCCTCTAATCTTTTAATACCTGCATCCCATTGAGAATCAGAACTGTGCTCCTTTATGGCTAATTGAAGTGGTGTTTCACCTTTGTTATTACGAATATTGACATTTATTCCATTGTCTAAGAGAAGACTAGCAACATCTGGTATGTTTTCAACGATGGCAGCATGTAAAAATGTATCGCCATCACCATCCTGATAATTAATACTTACACCTTCATTTTCAATCAATTCTTTAATTTTTTTGATTAGATTTTCTAGATTGGAACCTTGGCAATCTCTACATCCCCTAATGAAATAAAGTAAATCTGCCTCCTTAGAACCATACCTTCGCTTTCTTATTAACTTAGACTGGCTAACTGTTTGCTTAAAAACTCCTGAATTACTTCCTTTAGCTTGTTGGATATTGTATCTTTCTTCTTTCAAAAACATAATAACCTCCCCTAGTTATTTTCAAGACATGCTACATTGGAAAAAAAACTACCTTGTTCTAATTTTAAACCCTCATTAGTAATACATTTTGAGCATAATACTCCATCTTTAAAATTTGTCGACTCATATTTAGAAATTTTTTTGGAATAATTTTTGATGGAAGTCTTCAATGAACTATTATTAATTTAGCAATATATACTGTTAAAAACTTAAACTATATAACCATTTCCAGCACCCAAAACCAGCAAACGTGAGAGGTGTTCGTTTTGGAATCTTATGGTCTACCATGTGTACCGTTCGAACTTTTCTTTATAATAATTCTACCATACCACAAAGTCAGCTATATTAGCCTACTTTTACCACATTTAGATATGAACCAATTTGCTTGGCTTTGTTGCAACAATTTAAATCTTCTATTTTTATAACCTTATTTTTACGCGGCTTGTTCTCACAAATATACGATCTTTTTTGCAATTTTAGGAAGAGTCAATAATTCAAATTTTTGTGGCACTAAAATAGACGTTTCTTTAGTTACAACAAGGTCTATTTTTTCGTAAATAAAAATGTTTTACAATTAATTATTAGAATGAAAATATCATACTTGGCTCTCAAGAAATTTCCTGTTGTGCAGTGGTAAGGTTTGGAGAAAAAGATTGGCTTGGCAACGATAATTTACTAGACTAAAGTTTATATTAAAATACAAAATGGGGTTGCGGGTATGGAATCTAGCTTAGATCACAATTACAATAAAATACTTGATATATTAAAAGGTGCTATTAAAGACGACGATAATCAAGTTAAAGCGAGAAAACACCTTAGAGTAGAAAGATGGCTAAGGGTTTATATTCAATTAATTGAAGATTTTGATGAGGAAAAACTAAAATTTTTCTCTGATATATTCTCTGATAATTCTTGTTGGGATGGAATAAAATTAAAAAATAAAGCTGTTGGTGAAAGGCTAACTGAAGAAAAAAATAAAAACGGAAAAGAAAATCCGCTTGATCTTGCAGATAGACATTACTTGGCATGTAAATATTGTCTAGAAGATAAGATTCCTGGATTATTTGAACAAGTATTTATGAGATTTAAGAGAAGTGCCTTTGAAGAGGATGGATCTGATGATGATCTGAGAAGAGAATTATTGGAAAATATTGAAGAAACTAGCCCTATAGAAGCTTTCTGGTCTTTTCTTATTGATAAGCAGATTGGAAAACTAAACGAATATAAATCATTTGAAGGTTTGCAAAAATCTATACAGATAAATTCTAATAAAAACTGGGAAGAAGGTATAGAGTTCTTCTATAATAAGTTGCACAATGATTCTAGTATTTCTAGTCAAGATAAAGATAATTTGTTAATTGAAGCAGCTTTATCTGCAGTAAAGGGTTACAAAGAAGTAGACACTATAGAGTTTTGCCTGTCCAAAATGGATGATGAACAAAAGAAAAAATTACTAGATAGAGATTATAAGGAAAATACTTATCATGCAGTATTGAATGTGCTAATAGATCAGTATTGTTTTGATTCTTTTATGGAATTAAGCCAATTGTCTAGTCAGCTTGAATGTGAACGTTACACAATCTTTTTATCTTCATTATCAGACCAAGTATTGAAGAATTTAGATCTGTCTGAGGAAACAAAAAAATGTATGATGAATGTTTGGAAGCATATAGTAAAACATGAAACTCAAGATTGTGGAGAACAGTCTATTTTTCCTGTTTTCGTAGATTATTCAGTTACACGTACAATAGCAAATTTAATTGTGGATCCAAGTAGACAGGAAGGAAGTAAAGAAGGAGTATTAGAGGAGGTATTAAAGCATGTAAATAACAAAGAAATGAGTGATGAAGAGATAATAAAGGTTAAAGATTCTGTATTAAGAAAAATTCAGTTATTTCATGGAGGCAAAAAGTTGCAGTTAGGAGAACAAGTATTTTCTAAATTAGCTGAAGAAGCTTCTAAAGAGTCACTTCGTGAAGTTGGTGATACTTTGCCACAGTCAAGTCTCAGTCCAACTGATACCCCATATAATATAAAATCTTTAGGCCATAGCAAATAGGAGAATCATATGCCAAGAAATGTAAAGCCATTTGAATTGGTACAACTTCTGTTAATGGAAAATAGATCAAAAGATAAGTTTTTAGACTTTCAAGAAAGGTTTCAGTCATTTATTAGTCAGTCTCCTTCTTTTTTGCATTCAGTTGGAAAGCCAGGCTTTTTTCCTAGTTTCTTTTTTGGTATGTTTGCTACTGTATTAGACACAGAACTTGCTACTAAAATTAGTATCGAAAAACTTTATTTTCGTTTTGATGGTGATAGAACTTTAAAAATAGTTGTATTAACTGGTAAAAAGAAATTGAAGTGTATAACAATTTCTGATGAGGCTAGTAATAACAAGCATCTAAAGTTTAGTGAAGAAGAATTAGAAAAAATAAAACAAGTGATAAGATTGACGCTATTTGATAGCTATGAAAAAGAAGAGCATAAAATAACAATTACAGGAAAAAAAGTAAAGTATAGAAAGGTTGATCCAGCTTTTAGTAAAAAGACTGACTATTCACAAAAAATTTTTACAGAAATAGAAAAGACTCAAGACCGGCAAAACCTAGAGAGCTTAATTTCAAAATTGAATGATCAAAGTTCTAAAAAAGTAAAAGAGAACGCTGGAAAAGTGTTTGATTATATTACAAATGTTTATAAGAAGTATAAAAAAGAAGAAATTCCATTTAGTAGCAAAGAATCAAGTTATCATGGTTTTTTAGCTGGGTTTTTGATGAATTTCAAGTATCGTTTTCATCTAAAACTTTATCTCGAATTGTTTGCTGGAAAAGGTTACGCAGACATTATTTTACTTGTGCGCGGTTCTGATAAGTCGCTAAGCTCTATTCCCATTATTATTGAGCTTAAAGCAGGTACTGGTGAGATAAGTACAGTGATAAAAGCATTGAAGCAAGCACAAGATTATGTTAAGGGCTCTTTTTCTAACTCTATAAGAATGATTACTATAGCTAATGAAGCTATTTGTGTAGGATTAAATTTTGAAATGGTTGATCATGGAAATGTTGGAATTGATGTAGAAAATTTTCTTAGTCGAGAAGGTAATTCTGTAATAGAAAAGTTACTTGGCACTGAAGCAGCGAATGCTGAGGTGATAAGAAAACAGCTAGAGTATCTTTACTATGGGATTGTTTGGAGCAATGGTGGAAGTGATAATATTAATTATGTCAGCAGAATGATCTTAGGTCAACTAGCACTTATTCCTAATATTATTAAGCGTGAAAAGTTAGGTAAACATATTTTTATTTATGATCAAAACGATAAAATGGTTACTGGATCACAGACACGCTTAGAGGCAGCAAAAGAAAGTATTGCGGATTGTGTTACAACTATAGTGCTAACTGTAGGTAAGAAGGTGCTTATACTCAACATAAATGAAAAAAATAAATTTGTATTGAGAGTGCCAGCCAATAAAGGAATTCCTATTGAAAATATTAGAGGAATTCAAAACGTTAATGACATACAGATACAAGAAATAACCTGTAACTTATACAGTACACCTAGTAATAAGAATCCATTTGATCAGTACTGTGATGAGAATAAGGGGATTACAGTAAATACGTATAACTCATTGGACAAATACAAAAGAGATAAAGAAATTTTACAAGGTAATTTTACTCCAATTATGGAAAATAAAAAATTTAAAGCAGCTTTGAGCAAAGCTATAAAGTCTGGTAAATATGATGATTACAAAAAACTATTTGAAGAAATTTCTCGTATATTACATCCTTTCAAATCATTAATAAGCAATGAGGCTACATTTCAAGCTGTATTGCATGGTTTATTTAGTAGCTACGGTGACGATAATATAAAAGTTATTACTGAATTTCAAATAGGTGGTGGAGAGAAGTTGGATGTTATGTTGGTTATAAATGCTACTGATGAAAAAGAAGAATACCCTCCAGTTGGAATAGAGCTAAAATTTGCTAAGAAAGGAGAATTAGATAAAAAAGAAAAAGAGGCTAAGGACCAGTTGACAAGATATAAAGAAGGTGAAGCGTATAAGGTAATTACTGATGCCGGCAAAGTGAAACTGATATATGCTGTTTTTAATAAAGGTGCAACAGATGAAGGTTCCCTTATAAAAATTGGTAATGAGTTTGTAGAGGTAGATGTAAGACATAGTTCTGTGGTTGCTCTTGGTCAACAGTCAGGTAGTCTCCAACAACCTTATGCTCAACAAGCGGGTCAATCTCGAGCAGTTAATCAGTGATCTAGTCGGGAATGTTCAAAAAAGCATATGCGTCAAGTTAAGGAAATATTGCCCAATATAGCAACATTTAAAGGGGTATCTTATTTGTTAAATTTACTTTTCGAGGAGGTTTTGATCTAAAATAAAATAATTTTTTTAGAAAAATCCATAAACTATTAGCTTTATTGCTTACTATCTAAAATAGTTTTTACCATTTCCCTTTATACTACTTTCCCTTAACTTGACGCGTATGCTTTTTTGAACATTCCCACTCTTGCTATCCTTTCTCAACTTGAGCTATTTAAAACTTTCATAGCCGCAGAATCAACACCATTTTTAACTTCAACATTGCTAAGTACTGTATTTGCTTTATACGAACAGTAACATCCTACTGCAAGAAAAGTTAATGCGGCTACAGCAAGTGAAATACATATTGCTAAATAAGGTATTGTTAAAATTGCACCAACAGCAAATACCCCAGATAATAAAAAAGAAACAGAGGCGTAATTACTTGCCTTTTACAGAATTTCTTGACTTCCCTGCTGAAACATGTAATAATTAATTTATTATTTATATAGGTAATTATATGATCGGTTATTGGACGCAATAAAAAATGATGGTGACGTTGCTGGAATTCTACAAGGAGCTTCAAAAGATGATTTCCTGAATGTTTTTAGAGAAAAGCAACATGGTAGTAGTAATGCACTGCTTGGCGAGTTTGAAGATGAAGGGGAAGCCTTGAAAGTTGTTTTTAATGTGGCTAAAGAGAAAAATGTATTAAAAGAAATTGTAACTGATGAGATTTGCTCTGTTATTTATAATAGTACAGAAATTTATGCCTCACTGATTGACTTGATTATGGCTCCTAACTCCCCATGTATAAGATATTTAAATGTAATTGAGGAAAGTTGTGGGTTAGAAGCATTTTGGAAGGTTATAAGCAAAGATGATCGTGGACACATTAAAGATGCTTTAGGAAGAGTTAAAAATCAGAATATGCTAGACAAAATTTGTCAAGTTGAAAAGAGCATGTCTAAAGCAGTGAAAGAAAACTCACCTAGTAACGGAAGTGCGACGCAGCCTCTAAAAAACGAAGCAAAAACTAAACAAGCAACTAGTAAAGCAATGATAACTGGTGGTGTTTGTGGTGTCATAGCTGCATTAGCAGTCATTGGTGGATGTTTTGCTTTCGGTGTTCAATTACCAATGTTGGCTTTAATTGGCATAGCTGTGGCTGCTGCTTTGGTAGTTGGGATTGTTGCTGGCGTTATTACATATGCAATATCAGAACCTAGTAATAAACTAGATGAACCAGACTCAAACAAAGTAGCGAGTGACCTTACCCAGAAAAAGTAGAGAGAAAGTTAAGACGTTTTTGGAGTAAAATAAAACGTTTTTTCAAAGAGGTGTAATATGACAAATGGGAATGTTCAAAAAAGCATACGCGTCAAGTTAAGGGGAAGTTGTTTTAAATGTTAAGTGATAGCCATAGAGATTCTTCTTAAGAGGTTATCTTGGCGCTTATGATCTTTCAAGCATACCACTAGCTTTAAGATTTTTTAGGTCAGTCGCCTATATTAATAGGAACACCTACCTCAAGTAGATTCTTCACCAACTCTTGAAATTCAGCTAACTTTAATAGACTTTAGCATAAAAAGGTTGAACATTTCTTCAGAATTGTGTATAATTATTAATGCTTTTTAGGTTAATTTCCTATGACTTTTTCTAAGTTTCTTGATCCCAAAAATGATATATCGTTCAAGCGTATCTTTGGTACTGAAAAAAATAAGGACATTCTTATTCACTTTCTCAACGATATCCTTGGCTTCACTGGTAAAAATGAAATAAAGGATATAGAGTTTTTAAGTACTGTTCAAGACCCTGATATTGCTGCTAAAAAGCAAAGTATTGTTGATGTTCTCTGTAGAGATGAAAATGGACTGCAAGTAATAGTCGAAATGCAGGTCGCTAAAACTAAAGGCTTCGAGAAACGTGCTCAGTACTATGCTGCTAAAGCTTATTCAAGACAAGCTGACAAGGGTGATCAATACCACGACCTTAAGGAAATTATCTTCATTGCTATAGCAGATTGTGTACTGTTTCCTAATAAATCTGAGTACAAGTCAAAGCATACTATTCGAGATGAAGACACTAATGAACACGATCTAAAAGATTTTTACTTTATATTTATTGAGTTGCCAAAATTTCCAAAGAATAAGGAAGATCAGTTGGAGAATATAGTAGAAAAGTGGGCTTATTTCTTTAGGTATGCAGAGGAAACCAGTGAAGAGGAGCTGGAAAAAATAATAGGGAGTGATTTTATAATCAAAAAAGCCTATGAAGAGCTAAATAGATTTAACTGGTCAGAGAAAGAATTTATTGCCTACGAACAGGAAATAAAACGTATTCTTGATGAACAGGCTGTCCTCGCTCAAAGACTTGATGATGCTACTGAAAAGGGCAAAAAAATTGGTAAAGAGGAAGGAAAAATTGAAGGAAAAATTGAAGGAAAAATTGAAGGAAAAATTGAAGGAAAAATTGAAGTAGCAAAAATAATGCTGGCTAATAATGTTGATATTGACACTATTGTCAAGTTTACTGGTCTTTCTATAAGTGAGATAAAAGAATTGCAGAAAGTTTAATAACTTATAGATTCTTCTAAAGAAATTACTTTATTTGAAATTTACTTGACGTTTTTTGAGTATGTCCTTTTATGTTGGATTCAAAGAAGACTCAACAATTGGTTGTTCTATGTCCTCTACTTTCTCGAGCTTGGTGTTGGGATTTATGATATTATACAGCGCAAAACCTATGCAAGCTAATCCAACAATTCCCACAATCACCGCTATGGCATACATTTTCAAGATACAAGCTACGATACTACTGACTAGTAATGCCGCACCAACACTACCAAATATGATTGCTTGCCTTTGTTGCAGTGCTTTTGCTGATAGGTTTTTGTCTGCAGCATCACCATCAAAACATAGTTCAGCGGAAGATGGGCTGTCAGGGGCATTTGGCTCTTGCTCATTAGTTTCTCTATCGACGGAAGTTGGTTCTACAGTGGTTTCTACTGAATCATTTTGCGCTTTTTCGCTACTTTCACATATAGGTTGAAGATCTTCACTATTTATATTACATAATTTAGTGTCAGTCTCTGTAGCTTTATCAACTGTATTGGTTTGCTTTTTTATTTCAACTTTAACTTCCTCAACATCTGCCGGCATCTCCATATCAGCTCCTTTTGCGGTAGTGGTACCTTTTTTATTTCTAAGCTTTTCAGCAATATCTTTCCATATTTTTTTCGGTGTTCTCATAATGTTTTTCTCCTATTGTTTTTATAAATTAAGATCATAAAATTTCTCCAATTGCTCACTCCACAGCATCGGTATTTCTCTCAAATCAACCAACCTCAAACTACTTGGCTGCCTCCCATTTACTATGTCTTCTTTTATCTTTGGAGCTAAATAATTTAATCTTAAAATTTGTTGTATACGTCTTGTACCTATATTAATTTTAACGCTCAGCTCCTTCACACTTCTATATTTTCCTTCCTCTAGTTGACGTTTCCAAAGATGGGCTCTCACCACTGCTTTCAGTAGCGCATTGTTTGTTTTTCCTTCTGGTTCCACTACTGTGCATTTGTTTCCTTTCTTCTTCAAATTCATTGCTATAAATGTCTCCTCTGATTCAGAACATACTTCTACTCCTTCCTCTCTTACCCACACTACCTTTATTAATTTTTTCACTGCTTCTTTCTGCTCTCTGAAACTTAAATTTTCCCATTTTTCTTTTTTTGCCCCTTTTTCCCAATTTTCATATAAGCATTCCGCTCTCTTCATTACTTCTTTTTCCACTTCTCCTGCTACTACGGTTCGATTTATTGATCCACAATCTTTTCCTCTTAAATGGTTATTGCATATGTAGTATCGATACCTTTTATTTTCCTTTTTTGCATAGGTCAGCGTCATGTTTACTTCACAGCTCTTGCACTTTATTATCCCCTTTAGCAGCGCTTCCTCATATTTTACTTTTCGATATGGTTGATTCTTTATCAATTCTTGCGCTTTTTGCCATTTTTCTTCTTCTATTATCGCTTCATGTTTTCCCTCATATTGCTTCTCATAATGTCTGATTTTTCCCATATATATCGGATTTGTTATTATTCTCCTCACTGTGGCCTTTTTAAAGATATCTGATTTTGCTTTCGTTCGATATCCTTCTCTGTTTAACTCTCTTGCCAATTCTGCCATTGATTTCAGCTCCATATACCTCTCAAATATATGCTTTATTACTTTTGCTTCTTTTTCATTTATTATTAATTCTTTATCTTTTACGTCATACCCTAGCGGCACATTCCCTCCCATCCATAGACCCTCTTCCTTCGATGTTGCTATTTTATTTTTTACTCTCTCTACTATCATTTCTCTTTCTAGCTGTGCCGCTCCTGATAACACTGTTTGTACAAATTTTCCCATTGGTGTGTTGTTATCAAATATTTGCGTCACTGCTACAAAACTTATCCGGTGCCTTCTAAAAAATGACGTTACTTCTATGCAGTCCTTTGTTTCTCTTGATAACCTATCTAGCGTATACACTACCACACAGTCCACTTCTCCGGCTTTTACATCTTCAAACAATCCCTTTATCGCTGGTCTTTCTAAATTTTTTCCTGAATAGCCTCCATCATCATACCTTTTGGCTAATGCTACCCACCCTTCTCGGCTTTTTATATATTTTTCACATGCTACCCTTTGTGCGTCCAAGCTATTAAACTTTTGTTCTAGTCCATCTTCATTTGATTTTCTCGTATATATCGCACACCTCACCTCTTTTAGCATTTTCTCCCCCTCAACTTACCTTTTTATCACGCATCCCAAATAATAAAGGACCGTTGTAGCTCATTCCCATTATTTTTCCGGCTACCGCTGATAATGACGTATAAAACTCTTCTCGGTAGATTAAACCAGTATCTGTTACCAATACCGCATGCGTTTCCTCACCTCTTTCTAGTATCAACTCCGTTCCCTCCACTGGCAGTTTATCGCTACTTATTCTTTTTCCCTTCTCTAGTCGATCTGCCAGGTATTCTAGTCTTTTTGCTCCTTTTCTTGATATTTCTCCATACGCTTTCTCCTGTAACCTATATGCTAACCTCGGTATCAAGTATTTCTTTGAGTGTCTAGGTGCTTCTTCCTCAAATACCTTCTTCCATATTTTTTTCAGTTCTGCTAGTGGTTTTTTCTCTAAGCATTTTACCTCTTTTTCTACTTTTTTTTCCATATGATCACCTTTTCAAACACAGCCCTTCTGAATTTTTAAAACGCTATAGCACTTTCTCATCCACAGTTTCTAGCTCTTCCTTTGCTACTATCACACCTGCTGTCGTACTTTCCGATACAACCCTTATTCTTTCTATAAACTCCCTCTGTTTATTTGCGATTCTTACGTTCTCTAACACTTCTTTTATCTCTTTATTATTTCTCGCATAATCCATTGGGGTTTTGCCAAATTTATCCTTTTGCTCTATATTCGCTCCTGCTTTTACTAGCTCTTCTACTATTTTTATTTCACTTACCATGCAGGCAAGGTGTAACGGGGCAAATTTGCTATTTCGTTCCACTGCGTTTACATCGACTTCTGCCTTTATCAGCTCTTTTGTATTTTCTAGACGTTGGCCCATCACTGCTAGGTGTAGTGGTCTATATTGCCCTGCATCCGCCACATTTATATCTGCTCCTTTTTTGATTAATAACCTCACTTTTTTTGGATCTAGCATCCCTACTGCATAATGTAATATCGTCCTTCCTTTTGTGTCTTTTTTATTAATATTTTCTATTGGGTTATCTAATACTTCTTTCCACGACTTATTAAATTCTTCTCTTTCTTTCTTACTAAATTTTACCATAAGTTCCTCAGCTATTAATACAATATAAAGTGGCTCCAATTTGGCTCACTTTAGCGCTTAGCAAATCTTGTTTATTTACTAGCTACTTTTTCACTTAGGGCTGTTTTGGCATAAAAAGCAAGTTTTTTTTTACAAAATATACACATTTTTTCAGCATATTATATTAAGATATAAATCTATATGTTTAATCTGTTAAATCTACCTCCTGCTGTTGTAATTCATTTACGTTTCGTTTCTCCATTATCTCCTCTATTGCCTTGTTTGCTTCTCCATACATCACCGCCACATCTCTCATATTCACTCCCCTTTTCTCTAGAAAATTCGTTACCTTCTGGTAAATCTTCGCATAGTTTAGTGGACTACATCCAAATTTATCTACTGTATCAAGATCTCCTCCCGCCTTCATTAACTCTTCTATTGTTCCTTTCCTCCCTGCTAAACAGGCTAAGTGTAGTGGTACTGCTTTGTTGTTCGACTTTGCATTTACCTCGGCTCCTTTCTCTATCAGTGCTTTCACATTCTTTCTATTTCCTAAAAATGCTGCTAGGTGCAACGGTGTCTCGCCTCTATTGTTTCTATCGTTTATACCTGCACCTTTTTCTATTAATAACTTTATTACTTCTGGGTTTGACACTTGTGCTGCTCGGTGCAATGCCGTACAACCACCTGAATCTTTTCCTTTTATGTTTTCTTCTGATATTGCTTTCAGTAACTTATCAAAAGCATTTTTTGTTTCTTTGTTAAACTTTACCATAATATACCTCAACTATCTATCTTTCATCAAATTCTTTAATCATAGTGTTCATCTTGCCCACCACCCTGCTTATTACGTTGTTAAAATCTTCTATTATTAGCGACTCATCTCTTTTTCTTATTTCTTCTAAACTTACCACCTTCCCTTTTAACTTCGGTAAAAATTTTCTACTCCATACATCTACCATTTCTCCAACCGACTCCACTATTTCATCGCATATCTCTGGTCTATCTCTTACTACACCTCCTTGCTTTTCCAGGAATTTCTTCACCTCTTTATTCTTTTCATTGTCCATTAGCCAATACATTGGTGTACAACCAAATTTACTCTGTTGATTAATTGCCGCTCCTGCTTTCACCAACACTTTTATTATACTTTCTGCTCCTACCATACATGCAAGATGTAGTGCTGTATGTTTACTACCATACTCTATAGCGTTTATTTCCGCTCCTGACCTTGTCAGCTCTTTTACGTTTTCTAGACGTTTCGCTAATGCTCCCCAGTGTAACGGTGTAAAACCCTTGTTATCTCTCGCATTGACTTCCGCTCCTTTCTTGACTAGAAAACTTACTTTTTTTCTTGTCGACATTCTTGCTGCCTTATGTAGTATCGTTTCCCCTTTTTCATCTTTTTCATTAATATTCTTAAACGAGTTGTCTAATAATTCATAAAATGACTTATTAAAAGCTTCTCTCTTTTCCTTGCTAAACCTCATTACATACCTCACTATAAAAACATACATAAAATCGCCAATTTGGCTCATTCTAGCGTAAAGTAAACTTCTTATGTTTACCCACTACTATTCTAGTTATGCCTGTTTTGATATCAAAAAGCAACTTTTTTTTTCAAAAAACACACATTTTTACCGAATGTTAATGTAATATATGAAGATATAAATATAAGTATTTAGCGTATTAAACATATGATCTGTTTTTCTTCCCAAGACCTGTTCAAATGACGATGTTCGTGCCACGTTAGTACACCTGGGTAAAACACTAAAATGTAATTTTCCGGTTCATGTATTGAATCCTTTTGCTCTGAATTTAAATCGCTTCCAAAATGAACATTGTGTTCTGTTAAACCAAATCTCCTAAGAAACTCCTTGAACTAACTCATCTTTTTTTACCAAGAGATAGCCAAGTTCCTTTGCTCTTTTGATCAAATTTTTTACAGTTCTATCTTTATAGCGTATTTCATAGTATTCCATTCCTTTTTCTACATATTCCTGTCCGTATTTGAGCATACTATAAAATATGCACGCTATCTTTCTTGCAGTAGCTGTTATTGCTTTTGGCGCTCCTAATCGTTTTTTTAATTTCCTGTAGTATGCACCTAATGCACTTTTACTATTTCCCACAGAATTAGCAGCCATTCGAAATGCATTCGCAGCACGATTAATGACTTTACGCGTTCTTGTGCTAAACACTTTTTCTCCTGTAATTTTATTGGCAGGGCTGAGTCCTAACCACGATGAGAAGTGTTTTTCTGTTGACCATTTACTATGGTTTATACCAGTTTCTGAAATTATGGTCTGTACACTTAGTACATCAAGCCCTGGAACTTTAGTAAAATCCATACCAGTTATCCGGTGCAGTTCCTCGTGCAAAGCAAAGTTTGGCTTACTTTTTCTATGCTTATTCTTTTCCTTACTCAACTGTTTACTTTCGCCAGGTTTTGTTTCGAACGTTTTGTAATAGGCCTCAATATTTCTATCACATTCTGCTATTTTTTCTTGATAGATATTATATAGTTCAAATTCTTGCTTTAGCGTGAATAAGTGTTCCTCTCTATAGTCACCAGCTAACGCTTTTGCAATAGTAGACTGATCATTTTTTATTCGTGCATCCCTGAATTCAACCAATTTCTCAGGATCCCTTTCGCCTTCGATTATAGCCTTGATAATTTTCATACCAGTTACTCCAGTAATATCTCTTATAACTTTATGCAGCTGTATATTCATTTGAATTAATGCCTTCTGCATACGCAGAACATGTGTAGATGCACTTTCAGTAAGACTTTTACGTTGCCGCACATAACTACGCAATACACAAATTTGATCATCGGGTCTGAATGATCCATGAAGTAGTCCATAACTGTGTAGTTGTTGTAACCACTGACAGTCCTGAACATCTGACTTTCTTCCAGGTACATTTTTTACATGTCGCGCATTTACCAGTTTTACTTCAAACCCATATGATTCGAGTACTTGAAATAAAGGAATCCAGTATACTCCTGTTGATTCCATAGCTACAGTTGTAACTTTACATTTTTTCAACCACCGTGCTAAATTATGAAGGTCTTCAGTGAAGCAGCCAAATTTTTGGATACGTTGTTCATCTCTTCCTTCAGGTACACATACATAATGTACAGATGAACCAACATCAATCCCTGCTGCATCAGGATTCACTATTTCTAATTTACTTTTTGCTTTTTTCATGGCAACTCCTTCGTATAATTTGTAATAGGGAAACGCTTCAGCTTGGAACGGTTGATAGTACAATCTCCTAACCGAGGTAGTCTACAAAAACTCCATCAATGATTTGACCGTTCCTCCCAAAACCACGCTTACGAACGGGCACTAAAGGCACCAGTGACTTGGTCGGTTATAACTGCAAAAGCGCTTCTCACAAAGTTATATCAGAAATTACTCAAAACTTAAATTGGGAGTTTCTTCCTGGTTTGACAGATTTCGTCTGTTTGACGCTTATAACTTTCTGGTTGGTAAAATCTTCTACCTTGTAGCGGTGAGTAACGCTAAACCTTTCTAAAATTGGCTTGTATTTTAAATTCCACAGTTGTTCAGATAGTTTGCTACTTCCCAATAAAAATTTATCCCCTTCCTCTTCTATACTAGTAACCGGAAAACATGCGTTTATTTCTCCTAAACTCCAACTGTCCGATAATACTATCTGCGCTTTAGCAAACTTAATTGCCGGTAGTAAGCTCTGTGGTAGCGGATATAGCGCTTTGAAGTTATACCACACATGATTTCTTTCATAAATACCGTTATAGTTCTTAGTATGAGGCTCGGTTTCTCCAAGTATTGCTACATCCAAGCGATATATGTCATTGCTTAAAGCTCGTTCATAATGATCGCGTAGATAACTCTCTATAACCTCAATTAATGGACTGCTAGATCTGAAAAAGTTCACTCTTCCAAATGATAACACTGGTCCATCTTTTTCTATTTTTACCCCCGAATAGTCAGAAAGAAGATCTCCAAATAAACTCTCGTCCAATATAAATCTCTGCGCATTATAATAATCGTTAAAAATCCTCATCAATCTGGATCTTACAGGCAGTGATAGTTTTGCCAGCTCTACTACTGCATCTACGAAGAAGTCGTTTGGTACGTCTCTTATCCCTATCTGTAATTCAAAAAAGTGTTTACCGGGTGGCTCTTCAATAATCGTAATATCTTCTATGTTTGCCCATTTTAATGCTATTTTCAGTGAGGCAGGTGTTCCTCTTAAACGCTGAAATTCTACCCCTTCTTTTATCGCTCTTCTTTTGTCTTTTGCCCAACGCAGAATCTCTTCTATACCATATTCCTCTACTATCCATGGCAATATTTCTTCTTTAGGATTAAACTTAAATCCTCTTATCCCGCTTGGATCTACTTTGTAATCGATTGCTTCTACTAGCGCTTTTTCCTGTTTTGTTGCATTTGGGGGTAATAAACTTTTCATTTGTCTTTTCTTTCAAGTTGCTTTAACTTTCTTTATTTAGGTAACTTATGAGTAAGCAAGAGATCATTGCGGAACTTATGAAAAATAAAGATGTTCTTAATATCAAAAACACTGAACACGCTTCCATAATATTTGACCATATTATCAATACTTTAAAAAACAAGTTACAACTTCTGGAAGAAGATCAATATTTTCGTCTCCCTAACATTGGTCATTTTTATCCAGTAAACCTTAAACCACTTATTGCACGCAATCCCCTCACTGGTGAAACTTTTACGATTCCACAAAACAAAAAAATACGTTTTAAATCCTATCTAACTTGACGTAGCCCAAGCACTGCACACTCATTCCCCAGTACCACAACATCCTCTCTTGGCTCGATTAATTCTACGTTTTCTACTCCTTCTACGAACAAATTCGCTATAATCCACGATCTTGTCACCTTCCATCCTAATCTTTTCGTTGTTTCAAATTTTTCTATAAATTTCTTCTTCACCGTTTCAATAATATCTGGTCTTTTAATACTAATTCTGCTGTGGATATTTATTTCAATAATATTGCAACCAACTACTGTTATCGTATCTGTTAATACCCTTATATCATCCCTGGTGACTCGTTTTCTTACAATATCAAGTAGTTCTTCAGACGCTATGCCATTTGTGGATAACTCCGTGGATAAAATCGAGATCTCTACACTTCCTGGCACTTTTGATTCAACCAGCGCATCCTTTACTCTACTATCTGCTGAGAGTGCTTGAAACCGATAATGCTCTTTACTCCCTCCTGTGCTTGAGCCAACTATTCTTGCCTTGATTCTTTTTCTGAAGCGTTCATCTTCTTCTCCATCTTGCCTCTCTGCTCCATAAAACTCAGCTAAATTATCAAGTTCTTCTCCCCTTGCAAACTTCAGTAAATTGCTTTTTGCTGCTTCGTTTATTCTTTCTCTAAGCAACAGTTCTCGCCATGCTGCTACTTCTAATACCTTCATCGCTGGGTCACTTTCTACTAATGCTGTAAAACTTGCATCACGCTTCACTAACTCTTCTTTCATCCGAGAAAAAATCTCTTCAAAGTTCAGTGGTTCGATAATATTTGGCTGCTCCATCTTTATACCACAACCCCGTCAAAGCGAATATTTCTTCCACTTGGTAAGTATAATCCTTCTAGATCAAGCGTTACTTTTCCTTCTTTCACTTCTGTGATTTTTACTTTCTCGAGTTTGAACCTTGTTTCCCACTTTTGTAGTGCTTCTGCTACCGCTGCATAAATTTCTAACGAAAAATCTCTATTTATTGGCCGATCTACTAATTCAAGTAACCTCGATCCATAGTCCCTACGCATGATTCTGCTGCCTATCGGCGTGGTCAGTATGTCAACTATCGATTGCTTTAGATGGTTTAATCCTTCCAATTCTTTTCCAGTATTAACGTCCATTCCTCGCATAAATACGTTGCCTTTTGTGTTATATCTGTTTAATCATTTTCTTCTTAGTACTTTAAGTCGTTCGTATTTTTCACGAGCTATAGAGATAGCTTTTCTCAACTTCTCCTCAAGAATTTCCTTAGGAGGCAGATGTGTTAAATACTGCGCAACATGAATATTAGATCCTTCAAGCTCCAGGTATTCTATATCTTCTTGATCCTTATCAGCACATAAAATAATCCCTAGAGGTTTTTCTTCATCTGGTTTTCGTTCATTTTTATCTAACCAATTTAAGTACCATTCCATCTGTCCTTTATAAGCTGGTTCAAATCGACCAATTTTTAGTTCTATTGCAACAAGACGTCTTAATCCTCTATGAAAAAATAGCAGGTCTAAATACCTATCAGTTGCATCAGTGCTCATCCTTTTTTGACGTGTTATAAAGCAAAAATCATTACCAAACTCTTGTAAAAATTTTATCAGTTCATCCAAAATCGTATTTTCTAGATCAGTCTCACTATGACTTGATGGCAATTCCACAAAGTTAAGGAAGTATGGATCGTGAAAAATGAATTCGGGGGCTAACGTATTTTCTTCACGTAACTGTTTGATGCTTTGTCTTATGAAGTCCTCAGGCTTTTTTGCTAGTGCTGTACGTTCATACAACATGGTATCGATTCTACTACGTAGTGCTCTAACACTCCATCTTTCAATACGACACATTTCTATATAATAATTACGCTTCAGCTCATCAGAAATTGCAATAATTTCTACAAAATGTGACCAACTCAATTGTTGTGACAGTGTCGCGACAATTTCTTGATCGGGAAAGAATTTGGAAAATTGCACCATCCGAAATAATGAAGCTCTATCAAATCCACGTCCATATTTCATCTGAAGTTCTTTTGCAAGTTGGGAGATGATTTGCTTCCCATAATCTGCACGTTTGTGCTTTAGGATATCTTGATCAATTCTGGAGCCAATTTCCCAGTTTAACAATACTAGAGTAGAATTGAATTGAACAGAAAGATGATTCTTTGCTCTATCTATTAAATTACTAACGTCTCCTAATAGGCTAGTAGTTATATCCATGTTCATAATTTTACTTTTGGTAAGTATAGCACATGGTTTATTTTTATTCTGAAAAAACATTACTACTTCCACTTATTACTTTGAACCCACAAGATACTGAATCCCCAACTCTTCCTATACCATGACCATTAGCAAACACTGTTTTTGACCCTTGTGCCATTACCTTATCTTCACTAAAACTATCTCCTTGCCTACAAATTGGTCTACTATTCGCAAATACATCACTGCTTCCTCTTAGAACCTGTTCATAATCTTTTGAGGAACAAAGCAGTGAAAGCAAGAACTACCATTTGCAAGCTGGTGTTGAGTTTACGCTCGCAATTTTTCCATAACCGTCTACATTTTTCCAACCAAGCAAAAGAACGCTCTACAACCCATCTTTTTGGCAATACAGCAAAGGTATGTAATTCACTGCGTTTTATTACCTCAACAGTTGCACCAATAGTTGCTTTTATTTGTGTTGCAAAATTCTCTCCCGTATAGCCTGCATCAACCAGTACATTTTTAACTCCCGAGAGGTTTTCTTTTGCATTTTCTACCATTCTCACAGCACTGCTACGGTCAGTTATCTCTGCTGTTGTTACATAAATTGCATGTGGCAAACCTTGCGTATCTACTGCAATATGGCGTTTTATTCCTGAAATCTTTTTGCCTGCATCGTAGCCTTTTTCTTCAGCAGTATCTGCATTTTTTACACTCTGTGCATCAATTATGCAGAAGCTGGTTTTTTCTTTCCGACCATTGTTTTGTCGGACTACGCCAACTATTTTTTTTTAACACCAGCTCCAGAACACTTTCTTTATTTGCATCTGGTTTTTCACTCCACTTCTTAAAATAGTCGTAACAATTGCGCCATTTTGGAAACTCTTTTGGTAGCATTCTCCACTGACAAACGCTTTTCAGAACGTATAACACTCCACAAAATACATCATACAAATCAAGTTTTCTTGGTTTTGTTTTTTTTCTACAGGACTCTAGATCTGGTAATATAATCTCAAATCTTTCCCGACTTATATTACTTGGGTATAAACTCCTCATATATCCTAACTTATATACATTATCTCTTAGTTTATTCCTTTCTTGAGATCATGTACAGGTTCTTATACAAAAATGCGGCATAGCTTCTCCACAGTAGTCTCCTAGCCTCACTATTCCTTTTTTCACCTTTTCCTCAATTTAGATTTATTCTTTGTGCCTTAAGTTTTATTCCGTCTTTTGTCATCTCTATGCTTGATCCTCCTACTTTCAACATTAGTTTATCTACTACATCAATCTCAAGATGATGCTTCTCCTTATCGTACGATAATTTCGTTCCATCCTGAAACTCAAAAATATGAGCATCTTTTCGGCATTCTGAGGGAAAATACTTCTGCTGATAAATTGCTGGTAACACTACCCCTAATGATAATTCCCCAAATGGCGATAATACTATCACTTGTTCATCGAGACTCAATGGTGACCAGATTCTATCTTCTCCAGCTCTTCTTGCTATCCATGGCAGATAATCTGTTACAATATCTCCTATTTGCACTTTTACTCTCGCTTTTTCATAATCTACTTCTTTCACAAGCCCAATACGTACAATGTTAGCTAACTTTCTTTGCAACTCTGAAATAGCAAAATTACTTTCCAACATTAATTCCTCCAACATTTATGCTATGTGGCTTAATTTTTTCCTCTAACCAGACTGATTCTCCTAAATGTAGCTCGTGTACCCATTCTACCATCCACACTAAATACGCATCCAATTCGGGTCTAAATCCGTCAATTTCCGCAGATATAAATTCACCTGGCGAAACATTTTCCACGTTCCAAGTATTTTTATTCACTACTTTCGCAACTGCTGCTGCTAATTCTCTCACAACCACCGAGTAATCCTCGACTGTTCCATCAACTACCACTCTCGCCTCAAATCTTGCTTTCAGGGCTAATTCTTCTGTTCCCGGATCTTTTCCTTGCTCTAAACTTGACAATTCTACAAATACCGCTGGCGCTACTATTTCCCTTCTTATCGTTGGATATACTTCACATGTCTTTATCGCTGGTATTTCTTTCTTCAACATCCTGCAAATTGCTTTGTGCAACTCAGTTAAAATCATACTTTTACAATATAGTTTAATTCACGCTCAAAATATTTCTCAAATATCCCTTCTGTTTCATAATTAACTAGCTCCTTTATTATTTTTGATGCTTCTGGCTCCAGTGCTAATTTTACCTCTTGTATTGGCAAAGCTGTTCTTCCTTCACGCCTAAAAACACCACTATTTCCTCTTGGCATTGTTGCCATAAATGCTACTATAAACTCATGTTTTCCTATTTTTGTACCTCTTTTTGTTTGTCTCATTTTACCCATTGATGAAGCTTTGATGTCATACAAGTTTGCTCTTATTAAAACCTCCAATCTACTTGTTCTTGCCTTAAAGATTCGCAACCTTTTTCTCATTATCGTTAATTTTATCTTCTTTTCCTCACTAATTTCCTTAGCAGCTTGCGTTTTTAACCAAAGTGCTGTTTTGTTTAGTGCCCTCATCGTCGCTTTTTCCACTTTTTTCCTTTCAGCATCTATACTTTGCATAACTTTTTCTATGCTACCGGTGACTTCGATGTTAATACGCATCTATACCCCCACTGCTTGTATTTTCCATACCATTCCCGAATTATCCCTAAGTGGTGGTGAATATATTTTGTACTTACGCTTATCAATAATAAAGATATCTCCTACTACTGGCTGCAATACATCGAATATACTCACCTCCAAAATCAACATCTCCCCTACAAATTGTCCTTCACCAATCTCGTATAATTTATCTGGCTGTTGTTTTAATATCTGCACCAGGTATGACTTATCCTTTGACTCATACAACGCTTGCTCTCCTAAATGTGCAAAACAATCTTTCAATAACCTTTTAATATTTTCTTGCATTCTTCCTTTATACTTACTAAACTTCTAAAGCTTGTGTAGGCAGAGCAATCTTTTTTCGTACCTCCTTTCTTGTAGTTGCTCTGTCTACAAAAACCATTTGCATACCTTGCCTTTATATAGTAACTTAAAAAGCACGCTAAGAAAGTGGCTATATTGGTAGGAGGGTTTGATTGAAGTCATTCTCTCCTCTATGCTGTAACAAGCTTGACTAATATGCCTGGACGATGGCACATTGGTAAAGGATTTGACTGAGTATGTAAATCGGTCCCTCTATCAAATCTTCTTGGCTCTTGTTTTGCATAGAGTGGCTGTCCAAGGGTATTCACCGTTTCATTAAAGTCCGCTGGCGCAAAATATGTCGTAAATGTGTTAGCTGTACCAAGTGGAAAACAGTGTCCCGTATCTTTTTCTATAAATCTTCTCACAATTCCTTCAGGATCAGTTGCTTGTCCTCTGTACTCCTCAAATGTTATTCCACAGAATAGACTTCTTTCAAAATTCATGTATGGAGCTCAAAATTGTGAATTGCAGCAATCAAATTAAACCTTAAACCAAAACGTTTTCGTCGGTTTCTATACCTGTCCGAGATGATTTTAAACCTTTTCAATAAGCCAATTACGTTTTCAACAATTGCCCTTTGGCTCATAAGTGCCCTGTTCTCTTTTTTTTGTTCTTTGCTTAACGGATTCTTTTTCATTTTCCTGTGCGGTAA